>CAWFZU010000238.1:0-23241 GCA_963820195.1 uncultured Acidobacteriaceae bacterium
GACGGAGAAGGAGGCGGCGATCGTCGATTATCTCGACCGCGAGGTCCGCTACACCGGCATCGAGTTTGGCGAAGCGGCGATTGTGCCGCACGAGCCCGCCGAAACCCTCACCCACAAGTACGGCGACTGCAAGGACAAGGCGACGCTGCTGGTGACGATGCTGCGCGCGGCCGGCATTCCGGCCTACGTGGCGCTGCTCAATGCCGGCTCCCGGATGGACGTGCCCGCCGATCTGCCCGGCATGGGTTCATTCGACCATGCGATTGTCTATGTGCCGGGGAATCCCAGGCACAAGGAGCCTGCGCTGTGGATCGACGCCACCGACCGCTATGCGCGCCTGGGGCAGTTGCCTCCCGACGATCAGGGCCGCCTGGCGCTGATTGCGCGCGCCGAGACCACCACGCTCGAGAAGACTCTGGAGGCTACATCGAAGGAAAATGTACTACAGGAGTCCCGCGAGATTGACTTGGCGGAATACGGCCCCGCCAACGCGTTGGAGATTACCCGGCCCATGGGCATCTTTGAGTCGCACTACCGCTCCTACTACGCCGACAAGCCCGACAAGGAGACCCGCGAGGGCCTCACCAATTATGTCAAATCGCAATATGTCGCCGAGAAGCTGGTCAGCGCCGAGCGGACGGACCCCGCCGATCTCTCCCAGCAGTTCGAACTGACGCTCAAGTGCGAGAAGGTCAAGCGCGGCTACACCGGATTGGACGATGCCCAGGCCGCCATCATCCTCGACGAGCTCTTCCAGCGCCTTCCCGATGAACTGAAGAAGAGAGACGATGCGGATGAGAAGAAGAAGCAGGACGACAAGGACAAGCCCAAAAAGCCGCGCACGGCCGATTGGTGGCTGAACGAGTCGTCTACCGTCGAATGGAATTACCGGATGGTGCCGCCAGACGGCTTTGTGCCCAAGGAACTCCCTGCAGACGCAACGATACAGGTGGGTCCGGCGGTGTTGACCGAAAAGTTTTCCACCGACAAGGACGGCGTCGTGGCCGCCCATCTCACCTTCGATACGGTCAAGCGCCGCTACACGGTGGCCGAGGCTACCGAGTTGCGCAACAAGGTCGCGGAAGCTGATCGATGGTCCGGCGATTCTGATCAACTTCGAGTCAAAAGGTGCCGCGCTTCTGCATGACGGCAAGGTGGGCGAGGCGCTGGCCGCCTATCGCAGCCTGATCGCAGCTCATCCCAGGGAGGCGGTCCATCACCTGCAACTCGCCAACGTGCTTCTGGAAGCGGGCATGGGCGAGGCGGCGCGCGCCGAGGCCCGCGAGGCCGTCAAGCTCGATCCCAACTCCGCCGTCGCCGAGCGGGTTCTGGCCTACGTCCTGAAACACGACCTGGTGGGCCGCAATCTGCGCCCCGGCAGCGACCTCAATGGTGCAGCTGAGGCCTATCGCGCGGCCCTCAGGCTGGAGCCGGATGACCATGAAACACAAGCCAATCTGGCCATTCTGCTGGAGTACGATCCGGCCGGGCGGCGCTACGGCGGCCAGGCGAAGATGAAGGAAGCCATTGCCGAGTACCAGAAGATCGGTCAGGACAAGCTGCAAGAGCTGGGCATTAAGGACAACCTTACCTTCGCTCTCTTTTACGGTGGCGATCCCGAGGGTGCCATCAAGGCCGCGCAGAACCTCAATCCCCAGCCAACTGCTCTGATAGCGGCCTGTGAGGCCCTGTTGCACGGCAGCAAGGCTGGTCTGGACGAGGCCAACAAGCGCGCTAACGACGACTCTGCCTTCAAAGAATCCGCGCGCACCGCCGGCGACATGCTGATGAAAATCCGCCAGTATCCACTGGCTGCCGATTTCCTGGAGGCGGGCGCGGCCGGAGACAATGCCGCCCAGACCATGGGATTGGCCAGAGTGCTGCGTAGCGCCCAGCGCCACGAGGACCTGCACTTCGCCAATACCCCCGCCGACCAGGTGAAGCGCGCCTTTCTGCTTACCATGGACCCGGAGGTGACCGAGGCCAAGCTGGAGGCCGTCTCCAGCCGCAATGCGCTAGCGGTGATGAAGAACGAGGATGCCGAGGAGAAAAAATCTGCCCTCGAGGCCGGCAAGAAGATGAATAGCTGGCTGGCCCGCGATGACAGCTCCATGGACGTGGAAGTCGATTACAGGCTCCAGGAGTTCGATCCCAAAGGCGAAGGCAACGATGACCTCGGCTACCGCGAAAAGGTGCAGTACACCAACGGAGCGAAAGAATCCTTCTTTGTCGTGAAGGAGGACGGCCAATACAAGATACTGGACACCGATGACAAGCCGAATTCGATAGCGCTGGAGATGCTCGACCGGATCAAGGCCGGTGATCTGAAAGGCGCGAAAGCGTTGCTTGATTGGCTGCGTGAGGATCTTCACCTGGACGGCGGCGACGATCCGCTGGGAGGAGCTACCTTCCCCCGCTTCTGGACCAAAGGGCAGGCCGCCGACGCGCGCAAGATGAAGTTGGCCGCCGCGGCGATCATGGTGGGCACCAAGCCTACTGCTGCCCAGGGAGTCGCGATCCTCGAAGAGGCTCTCAAGGATCCCTCCACCACCGACCGCGAAAAAACCAACATCCAACTGGCGCTGGCCGACGGTTACGATGCGCTGGACAACTACGCCAAGCTGCTGGAAGCCTCTTCGGCGCTGCTCAAGCAGGTTCCGGAGTCCCGCCAGGCCTTCATCTACAATGTGCAGGCGCTGATGGGGCTGGGCCGGCATGACCAGGCCATCGCCCTGGCCGACGAGCGCCTGAAGCTGCTGGATGGCGACGAGGACGCCCTTCGGATGAAGATGGAGATCGAGGCCGACCGTGGCGACTTTACCGCCGCACGCGGCTGGGCGCAAAAGCTCATCGACCAGGGCAAGGAGAATGCCGGCCTGTTGAACAACATCGCCTGGTACGCGCTCTTTACCGGCAAAGTGGCGGATGCCGACATCGCCGCGGCCATCAAGTCCGCACAACTCGCCAAGGACGACCCGTCCATCCTGCACACTCTGGCTTGCCTCTATGCGGAAACGGGCAAGACCAAGGAAGCCCACGACCTGCTGCTGCGCGGCATGGACGATATGAACCTGGATGAGCCGAACGACGCGTACTGGTATGCCTTCGGCCGCATCGCCGAGCAGTATGGCGAGCGCGAGATCGCCATTGCCGATTACCGTAAGCTGGAGAAGCCCAAGCAGCTTCTGGAAATTCCCACCTCCACCTGGCGTCTGGCGCAGATGCGGCTCAAGGCGATGAATGCGGAGGGTGCCGCGCCGGCCAAGTAGCCACGGCTACTTCGGAGAGTGTGAGGCGCTCGGCGCTTCACGCTCTCGCGGAATGCGCGGCAAGCTCATGGGCGGCCAGCGCGGTTTCGGCTTCCAAAGCGTCGCGCACCGACGCGGTCAGCCGAGGCCTCGCCATCTCTATCTTCACGCTGGAGAGGATCTTCCTGTCACTATCGAGTTGGTTCTTCTCCTTCATCGTAGCCCCCTGGTCCGGGATAAGTTAATTAACGACCGAATCCAGCCCCGGATCCGGTCTCAGCCTCAGCGCAACCAGCACCTCCAGCAGCGTGGCCGAGTTGCGCACGCTCCCCGAGAGAATCGCCAGCGCTTCCGCGATGGGAGCGTGCAGTATCGCCAGCGCATCGAGGCTGTCGCTGACTTTGTGGAGTTTTGTGGCCTCTTGCAGAATTTCTTTGGCGGGCATGGACTGCGCGGCCTTCTGAGAACCATCAAGGAAGCTGGACCGGCCTTTGTCGCTGCCGTCTCTCACCTTCGCTACGCAACACACTAACAGCATTCGCTCCCATCGTCTGGTCACAATGAACCGTCGCAACCCAGGCGCGTCACGCTGCCCAAGCAGCCTAAGAGCATCAAGGTAAAATCATTCCATGAAGCTCCCCCGCCACGCGGAAATCTGGCTTGTGCCATACCTGAAGGACCGCCTCCGGAAGCGGCCCGCCAAGCCGAAGCGCGCCTGGGTTGCCATCACCGACCACTACGAACCTCTGGGCATGGGCGCATCCATTGAAACGGCGCTGGGCCGCGTGGCCCGCTGGCGAGACCAGTGGCCTCGCATTGCCGAAGATGCCCCCCGGGACGCCGTCGGCCAGCGCCCTCAGTACAGTTTCTTCTACCCTCAGGAAGAGTACCGCCGCGAACTGCTCGACGGCATCGCCGAGATCGTGCGCCTGGGCGTCGCCAACGTCGAGGTCCATCTCCATCACAACGATGAGCAGCGCGATGCCTTTATCCAGAAAGTAACTGAATACTGTCGCCGCCTCACCGATGACCATGGCCTGCTGCGCCAGCAGGAGGGCCGCACCGTCTTCGGCTTCATCCATGGCAACTGGGCGCTCGACAACTCCCGCCCGGACGGCAAATGGTGCGGCCTCAACGGCGAGATTGCCCTGCTGCGCGATCTCGGCTGTTACGCCGATTTCACCATGCCTTCTCTTCCCTCGCCGACCCAGGGACGCGTTGTCAATCAAATCTACTGGTGTACGAACAACCCCGGCAATCGTCCCCGCTCCTTCGATCACGGCATTGAAGCCACGGTCGGCGGCGGCAGGCGCGGAGACCTGCTGATGATCACCGGACCGCTCGGCCTGCGCTTCGCTGAACGCCTGCTGCCGCGCCTGGAGACCGGCGAGCTTGCCGGCTACGACCTGCCCACGGCCTCGCGCGTGCGCCAGTGGTTCGATCTGGCTCCCGCCATCGGTGAAGACATCTTCCTCAAGCTCTACACCCACGGCGCGCAGGAGAGAAACCTGGCGCCGCTGCTCAACGGCGGCTTAGGCAACCTCTTCCACCGGCTCGCCGAAGAAGCAGAGCGAAGAGGCATCGAGATCCACTGGGCCACAGCCTGGCAGATGTACCAGGCAGCCAATGCACTGATGCACGATCACAAATCCGATTCTGTTCCAGTGGCCTCTTCGTAAACCGCAATCCAGAAAACTATCCGGGCGGTTGAATAGTCTATTGTCTAGTTCGGAAGGTTCTGTCATTGTTTCAGATCGCTGATCGCACATGCTACGCCATAATTTAGTGATGATCAATTTACCGTTTCAATGAGCCGCGAGGGTGTGATCGCCTTCCTTGTTTACACAAGTCTCGTCCTTATGTCTTTCCTGGAACGTATGTCCGATTCTGCGCAAACATTTGGTACAATTGGTTTAAGGATCAACGATTTATGTGCGCACACACGCTCTACCCGCGTCTTGAGGAGTCGAACCGTAACAATTCAGGATGGAGTTGCTGGACGGTGTCGCTGCTCGGCGTGATCGGTCTTGCTGCCGTCATCCGCTTTGCCGGAATACACTCCCAATCTTTCTTCTACGACGAAGCCGTCAGTCGCGAGCTCAGTTTCCATTCGTTCCAAGATCTTTTCTCCGGAATCGCGCGCGACAATGGCAATCCTCCTTTGTATTGGATCCTTATCAAGGCTTGGTCGCTTGTATTCGGCTCTGGTGAGACTGCCCTCAGGGCGTTTTCTGCGCTTGCCGGTGTGGCCTGTACAGCTTTGGTCTTCTTGATTGCAAAGGAGTTCTTTGACGAGCGCGTTGCCCTTATTGCATCGATTGCGTACGCACTCTCTCCGTTCTCGCTGGAGCTTTCTACCGAAGCTCGCTGCTATGCTTGGCTGCAATTGGTCGCGGCAGCATCGTTCTACTGCTTCTTTCGCTTCTGGATTCGACATCAAGCGCGTTGGTTGAGCGGTGTCTTGCTCTGCACGGTGCTTCTTACATTTACGCACTACTACGGCTTTTTCATTCCGCTGGCGCAGATGATCATTTTGCTGACATTTCGTCAGTATCGAAAGCTGCTTGCCTGGCTCTCTGCAATGAGCGTTGCGGCCTGTATCTTTGCGCTTGGCTGGCTCCCTGTGTTCCTGGCGCAAATAAAGCAGCCCGGAAACGATACTCGCGGAGGCTCTTCGTGGATGATGCAGTTCTTGAGTACGCCTCTTACATTCGCAGTAGGACGGAGCTTGGTTTGGAAAGGGAGCCTTTCGCTGGCGGGGTTGGGCGCTGTGTCCCTGATTGTGCTTGCGGTCTTCTGGCCGCCAATCGCTAGCTTTGGATGCGATAAATCCAGAGACTCGCGGCTCAGATTTGCGCTGTTGGTTTGGTTGTTACTTCCGGTCATTGTCCCGTTTGTTGTCGCCATATCAGGGCATCCAATTTACAACGCACGCTACGCGATGATTGCTCTCCCGGCCTTTGCCCTTGCATTTGGAGCCGGTGTCGCGCACCTTGCATCGCGGCGGCAGGTATGGACACTCGCTGCCGCGCTGATGCTCGTCGGAGTATCTCTTGGACTCTTCTATACTCATCCGATCAAGCAGGATTGGGAGCGAACCACGGCGTTTCTTGCCTCCGACTTAAAAGCAGGCGACGTGGTCTTTGTCGACCCTGACAACGAAGTGGTAACCCTGGATTACCATCTCCAAAAAATAGGCTTGCCAGAAACCGCAGAGGTCGGGATCGTGCAAACCGGTAACCCGTTGATTGGCATCCCATGGTTCGGCGGGCATAAGCTCACCAGTACTCCACAGGACGTCGCGGCGGCGATTCGCACCCACCAGCGCATTTGGCTAATCATTACGGCGGAGAACTATGGAGACCAAACCGACCTCTCTGCACTTCGTTCGGCAGGCTGCAACGTCAGCGACTCGCACCATTTTTACCGCATCGATGTCTTCAAGTTCCGCTGCTCTGTTCTCTGATCAACTGCGGCGGAAAGTTGCCAGAGCGTCTGAAACCGACTGGAAAGGTCCGTATTTGGCATTTTCGAGCGGCAATCCTCTTGCATTCCGGTAGCCCCCTTGCGGCGGCCCCGAATGGGAAAAGTGCCTTACAAGCCACGATTACGTATGGACTAACGATCCGCCCACGCTCTTGCGGCAAGAGATTCTTCGCATGGCAACCCCGGCAGCCGCATGGGAAAAGGTCACCTTGTGGCGCGTTGATCGAAAGAGTTTTTCCTCGACCGACCTCCGACCTGATATTGGGACGAATTGAAGCTGCGCCGAAGGGTGGGGCTCCGGCAAACTCTCCGCTTGACTGGCGAAAGAAGCGGGATGTCATCTGAGAACTTGCGGAATAATAAGCCGGCAGATTATTGGCATCTGCGAATGATCAACAGATTATTGTCGCTGGTGTTGCGTGAATTCGGCGCTGTGAGCAATGCAAACTCATGATTCGGATAGCGCTTGAAGCAGATCGTTTCCAACTGATTACGCCATTTCTCGATAGTTTCATTTTCAATGTCTTCGATCACGTAAATTCCACCCGGACGAAGGTGCTCCAGCGATCCATCAAGAAACGAAGTATTCCCTTCAAAGGTGTGCAGGCCGTCATCGATCAAGATGTCGACGCCGCCCTGCAAGGCAGGCTGCGACCAGAGTTCACGGATCGCAGCACTGTCAAGCTGGTCGCAGTAGAAGGTCTTGATGCGATCTTCGTCAAAGTGAATGTCGCGGTCGATATCCGCGCCATAAACCAGTGCATGCGGGTAGAGTTCGCGCCAGCCACGCAAAGAAGCTCCAGGTCTCCCATGGATACCCATGCTCGAAGGGAGCAATGGGTTGTTGGAGCCCAAACCAAGCTCGAAGATCAGCAGGGGCCGATAGCGAAGTTTGCCGAAAAGAGCATAATAAATTGTCGTGTAATTATGTTTGCCTGATCCCTTGTCGCTGCCATGCCTGGTCATGACACGGCACATTCTTGTCGGGGCAAATACATTGATGCCGCTAAGCAGTTGAAAAAAGGAATCCGCGGAGGAGCCACCGGAAAAGCAATGAATCTTTGGTGTGTGCCGGACGAAGACGGAAGCGGTTAAACGAGGAAAGTAGAATGAAACAAACCACGCGCAGCGGCGGATGTAATCAAAGGCTCGCGGAGGTAGCTTCTCTCGAAGGAATGTACGAACACCGGCACTCATCGCAACAATCTCCCAAGAAGCCAACACGCAGCCGTATGATTTGACCCCAACAGTATTCGGTAAATTCCGAGATAGTTAGTCGTTGATCCTGAATCTCTGATCTCGATTGTACATTCAAAGATAAAGGGAGATTGCACCTCCGCCTTTTCGAAAAAGACGGTTTCTTTGACCGGGGCGTCATTGGCGAAGGTAATCCTTCAATCCTTCATTCCAAAGACGGAAGCGTTCCGTATCCCCTGGATCGGTGTAGCTGGACTCCGGGCTGTTAGACCGCACCACGATGTCTTGCGTCCATGGGCGCCCTTGTTTCAGGGCATATTCCCGCAGCTTGGCGTTCAATCTCTCCGTCGATTTGAAACAAGAAATGTTTTGCAGACCCCACTGCCTGGGTTGGAGATTGCTTTCCAGCAACTGGGCGATTGCCGATTCCAGATCCGCTTCCTTTACCAGGCGACCGGTTTCCGGCACAACATTCTTTCGGATACCGCCGACATGGGATGAGAGAACCACAACGGGAACATTGCAAAAGATGCTCTCCGCAATTGCACGGTTGCTCCCCTCCTTCAAACTCAACAGAACCGAGACCCTGGAGCTGCATACCAAGTCCATCACCTGATCGAATGGAATCCAATCGAAGAAGGTAAGCTGGTCAGAAACGCCGTAATAATCCGCAAGACGTTCAACATCGGCCTGTACCCTGCCGCTCCACTGAAAACCGATCAATGCGACCTTATAGCGCCGTTTTGCATGGCGGAGCATATGAAAAAGAACATAATGGCGCTTCCAGGCGCCCCAGTTCGAGTTCATGACAATATCGTATTTCTTTTCAGCTTTCAAGTAGGGCTCGGCAGTTCTTGGGTCAACCCAGTCGCAGGGGCCGAGGTCGACCGGAATCAAGTTCGAGTCAAGCCTTTTCAGGAAGGCATAGTCGCCTTCCTCGGCCGTCAGAATGAAGATCTGTTCGTTCCAGCGAGTGAATTCCAGAAGATCCCGATGACAGTAGCCTGACCATGAGGGTTCAAGGATAAGAGTGTAATCGCCGAGCAGCTTGGGGAGATTCATGCCGGAGTGAAGGAAACGGATCGGATCGTTGACCATCACGAACAATACTCCCTTCTCACCCCTGGCCGCAGGCGCCTTCAGCACCACCAGACGATTGCCGAAGCAAACACTCAGATTCGGTTTGGGAAGAGTCTGCTGATCGCGGTAAGTCACCGCCCGATTTGCCATGATGTAGGGCTCGACGACTCTTCTAGACCAGAAAAAACGTGCTGTCCGATGCACCTGGGAGAGGGCGTCGATGGCCTTCTGCCGCCTTCCCAGAAGCGCCTGGAGAAACCCCAAAGCCATGAACAGAAGTAGCCCCGAATGTACGACCCAGGTATTTTCAAGCGTTCTCTGTCGCACAACCGAACACCAAGTCTTCAGAGCCATGGAAGCCCCTCCTGTTTGACATCAATCATGATCTCCCCGTGTTGCCTATGTCCAGAACGATCGAATCGGCATGTAGGAATCGAGATACATAAGTATCCTCGCAGATGCTCCCAGTCGAATTAACATAATGAACCGGAATCTCCTTGATGGGCAGCAATTTCCACAATATTTACCACCTATGGGCCAGGCCTTTATCTATGCGAAAGTGGAGCTGACACCTCGCTATGCAGGCGCCAAAGGTTCAAGCAGCTACGGTCAGTTACAAAATCTAGTCAAGCGAACCTGTCGTTGAGGGAGCTTTGAGAACAAGTCTGGTCAGATCGATGATCTTCAGGCCGCTCGCTTTCATTTGCGCCAGCGCCGCGACCGTTGGTTTCTGCGCGATCACCAGCGCGTCGGACGACGAGATCAGGTCATCGAGGCTGCGCGTCAGCAGCCGGCCGATGTGCGGCAGCGCAGAGACCACAAAGCTGAGATTGCTACCGTAGATTTCGTCGAGCTGAATGTGGGGGTCGAAGATTCTGACCGCTCTTCCCTTGCCGATCAGATGCTCGATGATCGTGATCACCGGGCTCTCGCGCAGATCGTCGGTATCTTCCTTGAAGGCCAGGCCGTAAATGCCGATTTGATTTCCGGGCAGTTCGAGCACCTGATGAATGCTTCTTCTGAGGTGTTCGTCATTGGAAGAAAGGACGGATTCGAGCAGCGGCAGCTTGAGGTCAAGCCGGGAGGCGCGGAAGGTAAGTGCGCGCAGATCCTTGGGCAGGCATGATCCGCCAAAGGCGAAACCGGGCTTGAGGTAAGCGGGAGAGATATTCAGCTTTGTATCCCGGCACATGGTGGCCATCACCTGTTCGGGGTTGACGCCGAGGCTGGCGGCCAGCGAACCAATCTCGTTGGCAAATCCAATCTTCAAAGCATGAAAAGCATTGCAGGTGTACTTGATCATCTCGGCTGTACGCAGGGAGACGATGGAAACCTCTCCCGGCAGGCCGGCGTACAAATCAGCCACAAAGCGCGCGGCTTCGTCGGTGCTGCCGCCTACCACCAACAGCGAGGGCTCCATGAAGTCCTGCACCGCCGTGCCTTCGCGGAGGAACTCGGGGTTGGAGACGATCTCGACATCCTCTCTGCGGGCGAAGACGGTCTCGAGCAGGCTTTCGCAGGTTCCCGGGAAGACGGTGCTGCGTACGGTGACGATCAGGCGCTTTTTTCTGGGCCGCAACAGGCCGGAGATTTCGTCACAGACGCGGCGCAGATGGCTGAGGTCGATGTTTCCATTGGCCTGCGAGGGCGTGCCGACGCAGAGCATGACTACATCCGCGGCGGCAAGGGTAGACTCATCGAGCGCGCCGGTCTTCAGCCTTCCCGCGGCGACATTCTGTTGTATCAGCTGCTCAAGCCCGACCTCGAAGAACGGCGATTGCGCCTTGCGGACGGACTCCATTTTATTGAGGTCGCGGTCAACACCGAGAACATCGTGTCCGATTTCTGCGAAGCAGGCAGCGCTGACGCATCCCACATAACCTAAACCGACAACAATGACGCTGCGCTTGCTCTCCATATCGATTCCGGACGATCCTCGGAGGTAGTTTATCATGGGGTATCGAGAGGTCGATGGAAGATCCGCCTCGTCCACTCTTCAAGCGAGGAGGCGCCCAGCGGTAATGAAGATTCTTTGGGTTTGCCCGTTTTTTCTGCACCCGACTGATCGTGGCGCTCAGATTCGCACACTGGGTATGCTGAAAGAGCTGAACAAGCGCCATGAGATTCATTATGCGGCGCTCAATGATCCTCGAAATCTAGAGGGTCCCCGGCGAAGCCAGGAGTATTCCAGCCGCCATTTTTTCGCAGAACATTCCGCCCCCGGCAGAAGATCGATTGGGATTCTTCCTCAACTGGCGGCTAGTTTTGTGCATCCTCAGCCCATGGCTGTCTTTCGTTACTCCTCAAGAAAGCTCCGGCAAATGATCGATGCCTGGATCGCCGCCGAGCATTACGATGCCATTGTCTGCGACTTTCTGGCGGCAGCGCCAAATCTGAGTGACATGCGGCCCTGCGTGCTCTTTCAGCACAATGTGGAGACAACCATCTGGCAGCGGCATGCCGAGCAGAACCGCTCATTGATGAAGAAGATGTTCTTTCAGATGCAAGCCGGGAAGATAGAGGCTTATGAGAGGAAGATATGCCGGACGGCGAAGCATGTAATCGCGGTATCGGATATCGATGCCGCGAGGATGAAAAGCATGTATGGGATTGAGAACGTCAGCAGTGTGCCTACTGGCGTTGATGTGGAATACTTTGCGTCCCGCGGCGCCGCTCCTCCTCTGTCGGACATGGTCTTTTGCGGATCAATGGATTGGCTTCCCAACGTGGATGCGGTGGAGTGGTTCATCTCCGAGGCGCTTCCCTTGATCCGTCAGCGTTTGCCCGGCGCGACCTTCACAATCGCGGGGCGTTCGCCTGATTCGAGAGTGCTCAGGGCGATTCAGGGGCTCAGCGGCGTATGCGTGACCGGCAAGGTGGAAGACATGCGGCCCTGGCTCTGGGGCGCAAAGATTTCAGTCGTTCCTATCCGCATCGGAGGCGGCACGCGGCTGAAGATCTACGAATGCATGGCGGCGGGCGTTCCCGTGGTTTCTACCCGCGTGGGCGCGGAAGGACTGCGCTACGCGGACGGCACGGATATCGTCCTGGCGGACGACGCCGGCGACTTTGCCGCCGCTTGCGTGCGCCTGCTCACCGAGGATGCGGCTCGGCGCGCAATTGCGAATAGTGCGCTTGCCAGGATGCAAGCCATGAATTCATGGGATGCCGTCAGCCGCGACTTCGAGACTATCCTTGAGAACAATCGGATTCCCGCAGACTGGTTTAATTCAAAGGTTGAACGATGAAGATCGCGGTCGTCACCACGTATTTTCCAGCTCGGCAGAGCCTTGGCAGGGCCGCTCAGCCTATCAGACGCTGCGTGTGCTTGCCCGCAAGGCTGATCTGCGCGTCTTCTATCCCAACTCAAGTTATCCCTCCTGGCTCAAACCGCATAGCCGGGTCTACAGTAACCTCGACGCCTCCTATAGCCCGCCCGGCGTGCGGGCGAGTTACTTCGTCTTTCCCGCGCTGCCCGTGATCTCCCGGCCCTTCAATGGATGGAACTCTGCTCGCGCCATTCTGCCGGCCGTGCGCGCCTTTGCCCCCGATCTGATCTTCGGTTGCTACCTTTATCCTGACTGTTACGCCGCGCTCAAGATCAGCAAAGCCCTCGCGGTTCCGGTTGTTGCCATGAGCATCGGCTCCGACATCAACAGAATCGGCGATCCTCTATCCGCCATGCTCACGCGCTTAGTCCTGCGCGAATCTGATGCTATTGTCACCGTCAGCGGCGATCTGCGCCGGAAGGTTCTGGCCATGGGAGCCGCGCCGGAGACCACGCGCGCCATCGTCAACGGCTGCGATCTCTCGGTCTTCCATCCCAGCGACCGTCTTGCGGCGCGGCGGAAGCTCGGCATTGACCCGTCTACCGAGGCCGTCGTCTATATCGGGCGCATGGACGTGAGGAAAGGCCTTCGCGAACTGATCGAAGCGGCGGCTACATTGCATGCCCAGCGCCCCAGTCTACGCGTCTACATGATCGGCGATGGGCCGGACAGGCCTCTGATCGAGAGCGCCATCAGAGCAAACAATGCCGCCTATATCCACGCCCTGCCCGCTTGCGCCTTCGACGATGTGGCCGTTTGGATGGCGGCGGCCGATCTGGTTACCCTGCCGAGTTACATGGAAGGCTGCCCGAATGTGATCCTGGAGGCGCTCGCCAGCGGTCGGCCGGTTGTAGCCACGAATGTCGGCGGCATCCCCGAGATTCTCTACGGTGAATGCGGCGAGCTCGTGCCCCCGCGCGACTCCGCCGCGCTGGCTCATGCCCTCGCATCGGTCCTCGATAGAAGCTGGGACGCCAGTGTCATCTCCGCGCGCGGCAGCCGAAGCTGGGAAACGGTGGCGGCAGAGCTGCTTGAAGTCTTCGAATCGCTCGTCCCGGCGCGTGTGAAAGGAAGCGCATGACAGCTCTACGCACCATTGGACGGATTCTCTACCGCCTGCTCGCGGCCATAGGACTCGTTACAGTGCTGGTAATGGCGACGCCCATCGTCACTTGGTGGGCCCAGGCCTACGCCGGCCCCATCCAGCAGCCCAAAGGTGACGTTCTCATCCTGCTCAGCGCCGCGGGCGACGACCAGTATGGCGGCATCTCTTACTCGTCGTACTGGCGCGCGCGCCAGGCGCTTCTCGCCTGGCAAACCGGAAGCTTCAAGCAGATCGTCATCAGCGGCAGCGGCGGTCCTGGAATCCTCGACTATCTGCTCGGCGTAGGCATTCCCCGCGATGCCATGGTTGCCGAGTGGCGCTCCACCAGCACCCGCGATAACGCCATCGAAACCGCGCGCCTGATCCAGACGCTGCCCGGCAGGAAGGTTCTGCTCACCAGTGATTTTCATATGTACAGAGCGCTGCGCGTCTTCCGCAAGGTGGGCATCGATGTCTCCCCCATGGCCGTCCCCGATGTGCTGCACTCCACCGAGCATTGGAACGGACGTTTCTCAGCTTGCGAAACCATGTTGATCGAATCCACCAAAATCGTCTACTATCGCCTGCGCGGCTGGATATAGAAACACCGCATCACTTCGCCGTTCTCCTGCTACCCAGCGCTTTACTCTCTTTGGGCAGCGCCTCGCCAAGCCCGCGGCCTTGCGTTTCCTGCAGCTTGTAGAGCAGCGATCGGTAGCTGATGTCCAGCCACTTGGCTGTCTTGCAGCGGCTCCAGTTATTCGCCTCCAGAACCTTCAGAATGATCTGCCGCTCCAGCTCCTGCGTGGCGGCCTTGGTGATTTCTTTCAAAGAAACAGGCTTGGCTAAATCGAAATCGCTGTTCAGCCGGGCAGGGCTGGACGGGAAAGACGGAGCCAGCTCCGCCGCCAACGCTTCTTCGCTACCAATCAGGAGATAGCTGCGCATCATGTTTTCCAGTTGCCGTATGTTTCCCGGCCACTCGTAGCGCTGCATCAAGCGAATCATCTCGCGCGATAGCGGCTTGGGGATGCGGCGAAAGACCTTCGCGTGACGGTCAAGAAAGTAGTCGATCAGCATCGGCAGGTCCGCGGTCCGCTGGCGCAGCGGCGGCAAATCGATGGTCACGGCGTTAATGCGAAAGAAAAAATCCCGCCGAAAGCCGCCTTCCTCGGCCTGTTGTCGCAGGTTGACGCTGGCCGCGCTCACCAGCCGCGTGTTCACCCTCCTCGGCTCCTGCCCTCCAACCCGCATGAAGCTGCCATCCTGCAGCATCTGCAGCAGCTTCGCCTGCACGGTCAAATCCAGATCGCCAATCTCATCTAGAAACAGGGTGCCCATATGCGCCAGTTCCACGCGCCCGCGCTTGGTTGCATACGCCCCGGTGAAGGCCCCCTTTTCATAACCGAAGAGTTCCGACTCGATCAGCGAGTGAGGAATCGCCGGGCATGCCACCTTCACCCACGCGCCCTTCGCGCGATTCGAGTACGCATGCAGCAGCTTGGCAAAAATCTCCTTGCCTGTCCCGCTCTCGCCCTGCAGCAGCACCGGAACGGTCGTCTCGGCCACCCGTTCCAGCTTCTCCCGGGCAACGGCCATCATCGGTGATTGCCCGAAGATCACCTCAGTCGGGGGCAATTCACGCAAATCGATGGATTCCGTTGCGCGCGCTAGGGCCATGGCCTTTTGTATGCATCTTCACAGCCAAATGCAACCGTCTAACAGTAACAGCCAACCTAGTCTCGCGTAACCCTTCGGCCCACGAAGCGGTAATCAAATGCTTCATTTCATTATGTAGAATGCCTTTGCTTCTTCCGGTATGTGAAAATAATTGCACATAATAGCGAATAAATTACCACTTTTGCGTGTACTATAGTGAACAAGCAGCATTAGATTTGCATCGACGGGAGGCTGAATTCCCATCCGTCGGTGTAACTCGTTCCCCAAGGTCTGCGGAGTTTGTTTTACGTTCCTCTGCGAATTACAGAACGGATCGTTCTACTATCTTCGTCAGCCGAGTAAAGTCCTCTCCCATATGCGGTTTGAAAGCAAAGGAAGGAACCGGGATGGTGAGCATTCCGTCAGGAGCGAATTTGAAGACGAAGAGTATGCGCAAATCTCACATCGTGGTGCTAGACCCCGATTCCGCTATCCTGAATTATCTTTGTCGTATTCTTGAGGACCGCTTCACCGTGAGCCTGTACACCGAGGCTGCGGATTTGATCCTGTTCCTGAAAGACTCTCCCCCGCCTGACCTGCTCCTGATGGATTGGCACCTGGACGAAGACGGCGCCGGGGAAAATGCTCTGGACTTGCTGACCAGGTTGCGCGCCTCCCGGCCCTCGCTTCCGATTATCATGCTTGCATGTTCCGCCGAGTTGAAGGAAGTCGTGGCGGCCACCCGCATGGGCGCCACTGACGTGATCCTCAAGCCCTTTCGAAAGGCCGACATCGATCTGGCCGTGGAGCAATGCCTCAAGGAGACTCGCAGGCTGCCAGCCAGCGATGACGATGAGATCAAAGAAATTCCCTTGGATGAAAACACCTCCTTTGTCAGAGCCTGCCAGCGGATGAGGGAGATCGAATCCCAATGCCGGCTGGTGGCGCGCGCCGACATCCCCGTCCTCATCCTGGGTGAGAGCGGTACCGGCAAAGAAGTAGCCACCCTGTTCATCCACAAGATGTCGGCCCGCTGCCACCGCCCCTTCATGAAGGTTAATTGCGCGGCCATGCCCGCCGATCTGCTGGAGAGTGAACTCTTCGGCTATGAACCCGGCGCTTTTACCGGTGCGGTTAAGTCCAAGCCCGGCAAGTTTGAAATCTGTAACTACGGCACCATCTTCCTCGATGAAATCGGCGAAATGCCGGCCGTATTGCAGGCCAAACTGCTCCAGGTTCTCCAGGACGGCAGTTTTTCCCGCCTCGGCAGCCGCTCCAGCGTCAAAGTCGATGTCCGCGTAATTGCCGCCACCAACATCGACATCAAGGCCGCCATCGCGCAAAAGACCTTTCGCGAAGACCTTTACTATCGCCTCAATGGTTTTACCCTGAAGATGCCTCCGCTGCGTGAGCGCGTCGAGGAGATTCCCATCCTGGCCAATCACTTCATGCGCAAGGTGGCCGCCAAGTACGAGCGCGATCCCCTGCCCATCTCTCCTGCGCTCCTGATGGCTCTCAACAGCTACATGTGGCCGGGCAATCTTCGCGAATTGGAGAATACCATCAAGCGCTACCTCATCCTGGACGACGAACAGGCCATCATCGATGAGTTGATTCCCCGGCTCAGCGCGGAATTGCCGGCCTCTGGCGGAGAAGAGGCCGCCAGCAACAACGGAAGCCTCAAGCATATGGTGCGGAACCTGAAGGACGGAGCCGAATCCGCCGCCATCGCCAAAACACTGGAGGGTACTGGATGGAATCGAAAGGCCGCCGTAAGCGAACTGCAAATCAGCTACAAAGCTCTGTTATACAAGATCAAACAATACAATCTCTTTCCGCCGCAGAAACAGGCTCATGCGAACCAGAGCGTCAAGCTGTGACGCCTCACCCCCATGACCCTGATTCGCCCCGCTCGGAAAAGGTTGTCATCCAGTTCGGATCACGGACGATCAAGGGCTACCTCGACTCACCCGCCTGGAGCACCGTGGAAGAGATGCTGATCCGCGCTCCCCACAGCGCGCCGAAGAGCTTCAGGGTGCGTACCCTTGAAACGAATATCATCGAGGAGATCTCAGTCGAAGAGATCAAGGCTGTCTTCTATGTCAACAGCTTTGACGGAGACGCGCATCATGACAGTCTCAACTTCCATTCCCGCGCGCCCATCGTCCATGGAATCTGGATGCGGTTGCAATTCCTCGATGGCGAAGTCATGGAGGGAATTGTCTACAACTCGATTCGCTACCTGATCGATCCCGGCTTCTTCCTATTGCCAACCGATCCGGAAAGCAATAACCGGCTCGTCTATGTGCGCAAGAACTGGCTCGCAGACCATCGCGTCCTCGGCATGCGCAAACTCTAAGCTCAGGCTGCGGCCTCCCTCTGAATCGAATAATGCAGAATTTCAGCCGCGATCCCTGTCAACTGCCGGGAAGTGTCGTCCGTACGAAGCACACGGCCCAGGCAGTGGATGGTACAACAGGTGGATAGAGTAATCTCGGGTGGCAATTCGACCATAAATTCAAAATCGCCCCCGATGGGCCCGCTCTCGGCCATGTCTAAATAAAAATAGACTCCCCGGTTGCTCAAGTCCCGCGTAAAACCGGGTATCTCGCGTTGTCCGATCATCACAGTGAGCGGCGCGCTGATCCCAAAACGCTGCCTCTCCCGCCGGTCGTCCACCGATGTTAAGTTGCCGGTCATAACTTCCCTCCTGAACAAAACGACAAAACGATTTGCGCTGCCGAAGCCTTGATGCCTGCCGGGAGAGATGATCTCCCGGTGCTTAACCAATTCCCGGCTGCGCCTTTCAGGATTTAAGACGCACGTCGAGGATCTGCGAGGTCGTTCCACAAAGGTAACGTTACCTCCATTACCACAATCCTGCGCCTTGGGTACGTTTAGTGTAGATGCAATCGCAATGCCAAAAAAATTGCCTGTAAACCTTGTGTTCTTGACTTACTCCGATTGAACTATGCAAATAATTGCGCAGAATGTGGGTAGATTCTAGCCACTTCGGCTCGTAGCCGGCACGATAATACAGACATTCCGTGCCCCATCCTTGCGCTTTTTTCTGGCGCAAGGGTGGGAAACCGAAGGGCCGAATCTATAGGATGGCTTCATGGCTCCGCTGCTGGAGATTCGCGATTTGGAGGTTTGCTTTGCGGCCTCTGAGGCGGTGCGCGGCGTGAGCCTGCACATCGACCAGGGCGAGGTGCTGGGGCTGGTGGGCGAATCGGGGTCGGGCAAGAGCGTGACCGCTCTGGCGATGATGGGACTCCTCGGACCGGCGGCGCGGGTTGCGGGGCAGATCCTGTGGCGCGGCGGCCGAGCTGGCAGCGCAGACTCGATTGACTTGCTGCGACAGCCGCAAAGTGCGCTGCAACGGCTGCGCGGACGCGAGATCGCCATGATTTTCCAGGAGCCGATGACTGCGCTGAATCCGGTGATGACAATTGGCGGCCAGGTAGCCGAGGGCGCGCGCGCGCATTCTCCCTCCTGGACTGGCCGCGAGGCGAAGCGCCGGGCCATCGCCGCGCTGGAGGCGGTCTCCATTCCCGACGCGGCGCGGCGCTACGGCGACTACCCGCATCAGTTTTCCGGCGGGCAGCGGCAGCGGATTCTGATTGCCATGGCGCTGATCAACCGCCCGCGGCTGTTGATCGCCGACGAGCCCACAACTGCCCTGGATGTCACCGTGCAGGCGCAGGTGCTGGAGCTTCTCCGTGAGTTGCAGCGCCAGCATGGGTTGGCCATGCTCTTCATCTCGCATGACTTGGCGGTGGTGGGCCAGGTGGCCAGCCGGGTTGCGGTGATGCGTGCCGGCGAGGTGGTGGAAACGGGTCCATGTGTGCGCCTGCTGACCGCGCCCCAGCACGTCTACACGCGCAGCCTGCTGGCGGCCGTGCCTACACTGCGCACCGACCGTAACCGCCCGCTGGCGATGGTTGGCGGTTAGGAGATCGCGCGGAAGAGCCAGTAGAGCATGCCGGAGAGCAGCGCGGCGGCCGGAAGAGTGAAGACCCATCCGGCGGCAATGTTGCGCACGGTGGCCAGGCGCAGGCCGCTGCCGTTGGCGCTCATCGTACCGGCCACGCCGGAGCTGAGAATGTGGGTCGTCGAAACCGGCTGGCCGAAGATGTTGGCCGCGAAGATCGTTGCCATCGTCACCAGGCTTGCGCTGGCGCCCTGCGCGTAAGTCAGATGCTCCTTGCCGATCTTTTCTCCCACCGTGACCACGACGCGTCTCCAGCCGATCATCGTTCCCAGGCCAAGAGCCAGGGCAACTGCCACTTTGACCCAGTCGGGAATGAACCGGGTGGCCTTGTCCACCTTGCTCTTGTAGTTGGCTAGCAGCTCCACTTTCCGCGGCATTGAAAATCGGCGGTTTGCCATCCTTCACCAGTTTGGCGTCATTCTTCTGCATCAGGCGAATGGCTTCGCCGGCCACATACATATCGTTGCGGACGTTCGCTTGATCCGGCGCCGGAACCGACTTGAAGACCTTGTAGAGAGCAACTTCGTGGTTCAGATCCTCAACCAGCTCTCGTAGCGCCAGAATCGTGTCTGGCTGGAGTTGTTTGGTGCGGATGTAGTCGGTGACCTCGCTGCGGGCATCCTCGCCAAGAATGCCCGTCGTATCGACGTGCCGGTCGAGGATGTGCCCAGCCTGCTCGCTGGCGGCGATGAACTCCTGCATATCTTGTGCGGTAACGGCATGGTTCAGCGCGTATGCGGTGGGCACCGTGCCGATCAGGATCAGCATGATCAGGCCCATGCCCTTTTGCCCGTCATTGGAGCCATGGAAGAAGCTGACGCCGGTGCAGGTCAGCACCATCAGCGCGCGAATCGGCCACGGCGGCGGCTGGTTGTCCTTGGGCGCTTCGTAGAGAGAGGGGTACTTGATCGTCTGCTTGGAGATGCAGAGCAGCAGACCGGCAGCAGGCGAAGCCCACCAGCGGCGAGATCAGCAGCACCTTAAGAACCTTGATCGCCTGCTCCCAGTCCACGCCGGAGGTGCCGCTGTGAATGTGCATCAGTTGGTTGGCGATGCCCACGCCGATGATGGAGCCGACCATGGTGTGCGAGCTGGAGGCCGGTAGCCCGAACCACCAGGTACTCAGGTTCCAGACAATGGCCGCAATCAGCAGGGCAAAGACCATCGCGAAGCCGGCGCCGGAGCTGACCTGGAGAATCAGTTCCACCGGCAGCAGCGTAATCACCGCGAAGGCCACCGTGCCGGAGGAGAAGAGCACGCCGAGCAGGTTGCAGACGCCCGACCAGACCACGGCGATATTCGGCTCCAGCGAATGGGTATAGATGACCGTGGCCACGGCGTTGGCGGTATCGTGGAAGCCGTTGACGAATTCGAAGCCGAGCGCGATCAGCAGCGCCAGGCCCAGCAGCATATAAGGCCAGATGCTGGTGATAGTGACCGAGTCGAGATCGCTTGCGACGTGAAACGCAATGTAGCAGAGCCCGCCGGCCAGCGCGAGAAGAAACATCGCGATGCCCGCGCGGCTGTGTGTCTTCTTCAGCTTTCGGTCAAGCAGGGATCTGCCTGAAGGCATCGCGTGCACGGTGGTTGCCAGGTCGGCCATCAGAGTTCACCAATGCGGCCGGAGAAATTCCGGACACGCCTGGGCCTCCGAAGTCTGGACTCGGCAATAACATTACATGGCAAATACAATAGGGATCGCTTGTGGCGGGAGAGAGAAGAGCCGGATAAATTGGCGTCCATAAAACCCCAACAACCGCATTTTCGCGCAGTTGTTTGCGTGTCAGGCAGGGAATTTAACCTGACTGAAACAATACTACACCGGCAGGGGGGGGGCTTGGGAAGAGAGATTTTTTAGAGCCGGTGGAAAACGCGCTCGGAGGCGGGTTAGCGAACTACACAGAGTTTGTGTGCTCGGCAAGCCAAAGTGCCAGTTCCCCCTCGGTCAATTCGCCCGCCGCAAGGCTCAGAAAAGTGAGACACGCCTCTTCCTGGCGGGCAATCACGGGGTATCCGTTGAACTCCAGGAAGACAAAGGCAACTTGCATCGCCGTTCTCTTGTTTCCATCGACAAAGGGATGATTGCTAGAGATGCCCACCGCATAGGCGTCCGCCAAGTCAGCCATCGTCAAAGCCCTTTCCGCATAAGCGAAGAGGTTCTTCAGGCGAGATAGGGCAGAGTCCAGCAGTCCCCGATCCCGCACCCCATCTGAACCGCCGAAGAGGGCAATCTGCTGTGCATGAAAAGCAAGAGCTTCGATTTCACGAATCCAAACGGGCTCTTTCACTTACTCCGCCAGTCTTTTGAACGCATCGCGATAGCGGCGAATCACGCGGTCGGCAACCTCCATTTTGGCGCCGAACTCCTCGTCGTAGGGGCTGACCTGGAAGCCAGCGGGAGTCTCATTGAGATAAAGCGTATCGCCCTTCTCAACGTTGAGTCGCACCAGGGTCTCCTTGGGCAGAATGATTCCGGCTGAGTTGCCGATAGCGATGATCTTTGCGGTCGTGGCCATTTGGGGCCTCCTGTCTATCTCTAATTATAACATAAGTTATAACATCCCTCTACCGCATCTACTGGCGTCATGGTCTCTTACGCCAACTCAATCCCGGCAATCTCGGCTTCCACGCCGCCATACTCCGGGTGCTCGTTCTCGCGAATGCGGTAAGCCATGTCGATGAGGCTTCCCTGTGCCAGGCCAAGCTCGGCGGCGCGTGCGGCCAGGTTCCAGCCAACGGCGCGCACGGCACCACTCGAGCTTGGCAGAGGTGCCGGTTGAACGGAATCCTGCGCCAATTCCAATCTCAGGTGGCGCTCCTTCATCATGCGCGGCGGCGTGAGCAGGCGCGCTCTGCGGGCGACGAAGACCGGCTCGGGATTGCCGTGGCCGAAGGGTTCCAGCTTGCGCAGCCAGCCAACCAGCACGGAGGTGATGCGGTCCAGCGGCAGCTCGGCGTGGATGTGGAGCAGATGCTCCGGCTCGCGGCCGGCCAGATGCTCCTCGGCGTAGAGGCGCAGGCGGCGCTTCAGCTCCGGCAGCTTCTCGGCGGGCAGAGCAAAGCCCACCGCGAAGGCGTGGCCGCCGAAGCGCGTGAAGAGATCGGCGCAGCTCTCGATGGCGTTGAGCAGATGGAATCCGTCAATCGAGCGCCCGGAGCCGTAAGCCACGCCCTCTTCGACGCTGACCACAATCGCTGGCTTGGCGGTGCGTTCGATCACGCGCGAGGCCAGAATGCCGATGACGCCGCGATGCCAGCCGTCGCCGTCGACCACCAGTAGCCGGTCGGCAGCCAGCTCCGCGTCGCTCGCCAGCCGCGCTTCGATGGCGGTAAGCGCCTTGGCCTCCGTCTCACGGCGCTCGCGGTTGAGCCGTTCCAGCTTGGCGGCCAGCTCGGCGGCGCGCGCCTTGTCGTGCGTGGTGAAAAGCTCGACGACATCGGAGGCCACGTCCATGCGCCCAGCGGCGTTGATGCGCGGAGCCAGGCGGAAGGCCACGTCAAAGCCGCTGATCGCCCGTGCGGCCGGATCCAGCGCCGCGGCGGCAAAGAGCGCGCGCAGCCCCGCCCCCGCCGGCCGCCGCAACTCTCGTAATCCCAAAGCCGCGATGACGCGGTTCTCGCCTTGCAGCGGCACCGCGTCGGCGATGGTAGCTATCGCGGCCATCTTCAGAAAGCTGGGCAATGTTTTCTCGCGGGTGCGATCCGGCGAACGATGTGCGAGCAATGCCTGCGTCAGTTTCATCGCAATCGCCGCGCCGCAGAGGAATTTCTCCGGATAGCCGCAGGCGGGTTGGTTGGGGTTAAGAATGGCCAGAGCGTGCGGCACAGCCTCGCCCGCCTCCAGCAGATGATGGTCGGTAATAATCAGGTCCAGACCCAGGCGCCGCGCGGTTTCGGCTTCGGCAAAGGCTCTCATGCCGGTATCCACGGTAATCACCAGCCGCGCACCCTCCGCATAAGCCTCTTCCAGCACGCTCGATTGCAGCCCATAGCCTTCGCGCAGCCGGTGCGGCACATGGAAGCGCGCCTCCCCGCCCAGCATCTCGATCGCCGTCTTCAGCAGCACGACGGCGGTGGTCCCATCCACGTCGTAGTCGCCGTAGAGCAGCACCGGCTCGCGCGCGGCGATAAGCAGCAATACGTACTCGTCAAGCGCGCCACAAA
>CAWFZU010000239.1:0-12933 GCA_963820195.1 uncultured Acidobacteriaceae bacterium
GAATGGGGCTGGCGGGGTGGATGGGGTTGCGACAGGCGGCTCCGCGGCGGGGGCGGGGTGCGGCGCTGGCTCCGGTTCAGGCACTGGAGCCGATTCGCTCGCCGCTTGCGGAGCCGTGATCGCGGCAGCGGGGGCAGGCGAATCCCTGGCCGGTTCCGTGCTATCCGCGGACAAAATGCGCATCTCGGAGGTCAAGCGGTGATACTTTTCAAACGCTACATCGTTCAGAAAGGTCTTGATCGGGCCCGGACCACTCGCGTGCTGCGACGTCGAAGAGTCTGGGGAACGGACCAGCGAAAGGGCAACGCTTTTGACAGGACAAATAAAGCTTTTGCCGCCGATCTCCACGGCTCCGTATTTCACCGCAATCGCGGATCGGACAAAGGGATCGTTTGGCGCAAGATCCGCTTCCAGCACGATACGCCGAATCGCTCCACTGGCTGGATCCACGGCGATCTCCCCGTGATAGCCGGCCAGTTCATGATAGTCATGAGGAGTTGGAGAACCATCGTCGATGAAGCCAGCGTGGACATAGTAATGCGATTTTTGCGCGGGGACCGCATAACTGAAGACCGCCTCAAGCCCGTCCGCTCCCTCTTCCCAATGGCTCCAGGTCAGCTTGCTTTGGGCCGCGTCCAGCAGAACCGTACTCATAATGGGTCCAAACTCGCCCCTGGTGATCAGCCCCTGAGGGTCCGGTTGCCGCGCTGCATGCTTCCGCGCGCCCATGTCGGCCATCTCCTGGCCGTCCCGGTAAACCACCGGCTGGCTGGATTTGCTGACAAAATGCAATGGCATATAGTCTGCCATGAGTATTTCCGTGAAAGTGATCTGCGGACTGTCTTCAAAACGGGTAGTCTCCCGCGTCGCCATGAAGTTCGGCAGCCGATGAAGCGTCGTGGTCACATAGCCGACGACCAGGTCCATCATCTGACGCTGGGCGGCCGGACTGGGGGCGGCCGCGGCGGGAATCTCAGCCGCCGGAAGATTCAGGAACTCCAACGAATCCGCCACGGCAAGCAGCGCCTGACGAGCCTTTTCGCCGGGCAGACCAGCCATCAAGCGCGCGAAGCTGGCCGCGCTCAGACGTTCGGTCAACTGCATTCTGAAGAGCTGGTCTGTTACATCGCCATCCGCGGCGGCATGGTCCGCGGCCAGCATCTGCTCCAGTTGCGCCACTGTCACCTTGGAGATTGCCAAGTCATTGGCCGCTAAGGCCGACAGAGAGAATCCTGCCAGCAACAGAAGACAAAAGACACTCCGCATCGCGCTCTCCCACTTTCAAATACGTTCTAATCGCAGATTTCTTCCTAGATAGTATGTACTGCCGCGCTCGCTTGGCGACAACAATGCCTGGTGTAACTCAGAACAGAAAGACCTACCTGAAGAAACTGAACCCTTTTTTCTTTTCTGGGACTGGGGGTCGCCCGCAAACGGTTTCGGTCATCTGCCGGATTACCTTTGAAATCCCCGCACCTTCTTCGCTGAGTGGCGCGGCCGTGTTTTGCATCCGACGCACAGCGGCATAGTTGTTAGGAATTCTCCAGTTAACGGGCCGGTTCAGAGCCTTCACAATATGGTCTTCATCGAGATCCATGCTGCGAGCGTCGTAGCGATTGAGCACAACTTCGACCTTGGGACCGCCCGTATCTGCAAGCTGCGTGATCAGGCGATGACAGTTGCGGAGTTCGGGAATGCCAGCCTGCGTAACCAGGTAAATGGTGGCGGATTCGTCGAACATATGCTTGCGCTGCAGGTCGAGCTTCGATCCCGCGTCGACCACCACAAAATCGAATTCCTGGCGAGCGACCTCCAGCAGCTTGTCGATGGCTTCGACCGAGACAAAAGTGGGCGCCAGTTCATTGGGCGCCGCGAGCACGTATAACCCGGAATCTTGCCGCACCAGCAAGGAGGATAGAAAAAGCGGATCGAGCCGGCTGACATTCTGAAAAGCGCTGACAATCGTATGTTCAGCCCTGATTCCCAGGCTGATCGCCGCGTCTCCGAGGGGGAGATTGAGATCGATCAAAATGGTCCGTTTTTTGTGCTCCTTGGCCAGCGATACGGCAAAATTGCAGGCCAGGGTTGTGACTCCGGTACCGCCCTTGGCGCCTAGAAATACGAGCAGCTTGCCCGTGGTCTTCTGCGCGGGGCGGTCTGAGGCAAGCAGGTTCGAGGCCCGAGACAGAGCCTGGGACATCTCGCCGCAACTGAAGGGTAGACTGAGTAGCTCGCGAGCGCCAGCGCGCATGCAGCGGACCAGCAGCTCCGGTTCGGCCTTGGCCGAGTAGACCATGGCGATTGCGAGCTCCTGGCTGCTGATGGTATGCACCAGTTCCAGGGCGTACTCCAGATCACTGTCCATGTCCACAAGGACGACGTCATAGTTGTGGCCGATTACCTTCTCCACCTCGCTGAGATCGGGGTAGTAAGCGGTGAACTCCCGGACAGGACCCGTGTGACACCCGCTCAGCTCGGCCATCGCCGCTTGGCGGCGTTCGTCATCCGGGCTGATCACTGCGATGGATAAAACGCCTGGCCTGTGGCCGTCGCTGATTTGAATCTGGTCCGACATTTCTAATTTGACCTCCGATGTCGTGCTGCGCCCTGGCGGAATTGCATACTCAGTAAATGGTTGGCATGAAGCCACCCATTTCTGTGCCGATTCGCCTGAATTATACCGCTGCTATTAAGAGTTAGATGCGTGTTTGCTGCATGACGATTCTGAGAAAGCGGAGTCACCGTCTCTGCAATCATTGGCGAATTCCCAGATCTGAAAATCCAGAGTTGGATTACGCGTAATAATGGCGGTGCGACTTGGACCACCCAGCGGCTGCTTTCGTTGAGGCGCAAAGCCTGTTATTCTAAGAGTCACATCCACCCGTTTAACGGGAACCCCCGAAGAGATTGCAACGAAAGAGGTTACTAGTGGCAGACACCACCAAGATCGAAGACAAGCAGGAACGCAAGGAACTGAAGCGCGCCGCCCGCAAGAAGGCCGCTCCCAAGGCGAAGCGCACCGAGCCGCGCGGATCGAAGAAGAAGAAGGTTAAAAAGATGGCGCGCGGCGTCTCGAAGCGGTAAGAGCCTTCTGTGCAAGAACCAGGCCGATGGGGTTCGTGGTTTCCCAGGTCCGAAAATCCGGACCTGGGCCACCCAACATCTGGGGCACCCAGCAAGGTGCATCCTTCTGGCCAGGGTCCAACTCTATCTTCGCCGCCGAGGGGCGGGATGAGGAGAACCGAACTGCTCAGCCAACTTGTTGCCCGCAAGTCCATTGACAAGCTGCTTGCCGACTCGATTGAGCCCGAGTACGCGTTGAAGAAGTCGCTTGGCCCGTGGTCGCTGACCGCGCTGGGCATCGGGGCGGTCATCGGCTCGGGCATCTTCACGGTGATCGGCACGGCGATGGCCGGGCAGAAGTTCGATGCGCCGAATATTCGCGACACGCCGCTGCTGCACTACATTTTGCACCACACGGCGATGGCGGGACGGCCCGGGGCGGGACCGGCGCTGGCGCTTTCGCTGGTGCTGGTGGCCATCGTCTGCGTCTTTACCGGGCTTTGCTATGCGGAACTGGCGTCGATGATTCCGATTGCCGGCTCGGCCTACACCTACACCTACGCCACGCTGGGCGAGCTGATCGCCTGGATCATCGGCTGGGATCTGATTCTGGAATACGCCTTCAGCAACATGAGCGTGAGCGTGGGCTTTGCCGCGCATATTGTCGATCTGCTGGATTGGTTTGGGCTTCATCCGCCGGCGCAATGGATTTCGCCGGCCTATCTGCCCACCGGCCTGCAGGATTTTGCGGGCAACGATATTTATGGCAACGGCTGGCACTTCGGCTTCAACATTCCCGCCTTCCTGGTGGTGATGCTGCTGACGGTGATTCTGGTGCGCGGCATTCGCGAGTCGGCGCGCGCCAACAACATTATGGTGCTGGTGAAGACGGCGGCCATTCTGGTCTTCGTCTTTGCCGGCGCCAGCTTCATCAAGCCGCACTACTGGCATCCCTTCATGCCCAACGGCTGGACAGGCGTGCTGACCGGCGGGTCAATCATCTTCTTCACTTACATCGGCTTCGACTCGGTCTCGACGGCGGCCGAGGAGTGCAAGAATCCGCAGCGCGATCTGCCCATCGGCATTCTGGCGACGCTGGCGGCCTGCACCGTGCTCTACGCCGCGGTGGCCATCGTGCTTAGCGGGATTGTGCCCTGGCAGTCGGTGATGGGCGACGCTGCGCCGGTAGTGAACGCGCTGAAGAAGCTCTCGCTGCTGCCGGGAGCGGGCGGCTTGCAGTGGGTGCGGCTCTTTGTCCTGATCGGCGCCATCCTGGGCATGGTCTCGTCGATCCTGGTCTTCCAGCTTGGCCAGGCGCGGGTGTGGTATGCGATGAGCCGCGACGGGCTTCTGCCGGAGGTCTTCGGGCGCATTCATCCAAAATTCCGCACCCCCGATGTGGCGACGTGGGTGGCGGGATTCGTAGTGGGCATTCCCGCGGGGCTGCTGGACATCGGCACGGTCTCGAATCTGTCGAATATCGGCACCCTCTTCGCATTTGTGCTGGTCGCGATTGGCGTGCTGATCCTGCGCTATCGCGAGCCGGAGCGCTACCGCGGCTTTCGCACGCCGCTAGGCCCGCTCTTCCCGGTGCTGAGCATCGTCTTCTGCATCGTGCTGATGATGGGGCTGGAAGTGATTACCTGGATACGATTCTTCTCCTGGCTGGCGATCGGGCTGGTGATTTACTTCTGCTACAGCCGCTTCCGGTCGGAGTTCGCCGGGTTGCGATAATCTTCATCGCTTGGATGCAAGGAAGCGTCACTTTTCAAGCAATCGCAGAGTCAAAAAGTGAAGCGCAGATGCTCTGACTCGCATCAACCAACCACGATAATTCTTGTCGGATCGCGAGCGGTCGTATGCCGGTCTTCCAAGGAGAAACAAGTCATGAAACGAAGAGATTTTCTAAAAAGTGCGACGCTCGTCGCTGGAGCTAATGCGGCTGCGGCCTTCGCCATGGCGCCTCAGAACCAAGCCGCGGCCGAACCGGACAAGGGCAAGCCGTTGGGAAAGATCGCGCTCGAAGAGCACTTCATGTTGCCCGAATTTGTTGAGTATTTCGCGGAGACTTACCCCAACATCAGCCCTGAGATTGCAAAGCTTGGTCTGGGAGTTCTGCCTGATCTCGGCGACCGGCGCATTGCAATCATGGACCAGAACCGGATTGATTATTCTGTCTTGTCTATTGCCGGGCCGGGTGTTCAGGTGGAAAAGGACGCAGCCGTTGCGCTGAGAAAATCAAAATCCGCGAATGATTTTCTGGCCAAAGAGATTCAGAAACGTCCTAGCCGATATGGTGGATTCGCCCACCTGGCGATGCAGAATCCCGTCGCAGCGGCCGACGAACTTGAGCGCGCGATGCATGATCTCAACTTGCAGGGAGCCATGATCAACGGCCAGACGAACGGCGAGTATCTCGATCAGGACAAGTATTCGGTCTTCTGGGAGCGCGCAGCTGAACTCGATGCTCCAATCTATCTTCACCCCGCCAATCCCGTCGATCATCCAGCGGTCTATGCCGGTCACACCGAGCTTTGGGGCCCGGTCTGCAGTTGGGCATTCGAGACAGCGGTCCACGCGTTGCGGCTGGTCTTTGCGGGCGTATTCGAGCGCTATCCAAAAGCCAGACTGGTGCTCGGTCACATGGGTGAAACGCTGCCACTCAATCTGTGGCGCTTCGACAGCCGCTGGATGGTCTGCAATCGCGGTTCGAGGACTCTTCCTCAGATGCCATCGTTCTACATCAAGCGAAATATCGCGATCACGACATCGGGTGTCTGCGCTGATGTCCCGCTACGCTGTGCGCTGGATGCCATGGGGGATGACAATGTGATGTTCTCGGTTGACTATCCGTTTGAAAAGACGGAGGTGGCGGCCCAGTTTATCGAACAGGCTAAGATCTCAGAGAAGGAACGGATCAAAGTATCCTATGAGAACGCTAAGCGCATCCTCCGTCTGAATCGGAGCATTGGCTAGAATGCCGGGTGCCCCAGCTTTCGATTTTGAGACCTGGGATCGCAAATCCTTCCGGATTCACGTCCGCTCGGTAAACTTGAAGTGTGACCAACATTGAAGCCTTCATCCGCCGCCTGCCCAAGGCTGAGTTGCATCTGCACCTGGAAGGCACGATTCTGCCCGCGACGCTGGTGGAACTGAGCGCACGGCATGACGCGCAGCCGCTGACGCTGGCCGATGCCGAGGCGCTCTACCGCTTCACCGACTTTACCGGCTTCCTGGACGCCTTCCGGGCCGTCAGCAAGCAGTTGATCGGCCCCGAAGACTACGAACTGGCCGCGTGGCGGATGATTGAGCACCTCGCCGAACAGGGCGTGGTTCATGCCGAGGTCTTTATCGCGGTTGGCGTGATCTACCTGTGGCGGAAGGACGATCCCGGAGCCTTTGAGCCGATCTTCGCAGGGCTGGAGCGAGCGCGTGAACGCGGCGAGCGTGAGCTGGGGATTTCGCTTTACTGGATCTTCGACGCGGTTCGCCACTTCACCGTCGAGGAGGCCGAGCGCGTCTTTCGGAAGGCCGCCGAACTCAAGCCCGCGCACCCCTCGATCATCGGAATCGGATTGGGCGGCGACGAGCGGCGCTGCGGCTCCTCGCCCTTTGCCGCACTCTATGCGCAGGCCGCGCAGGCGGGTCTGCGGCTGACCAACCACGCCGGAGAAACGACGGGCCCCGAGGCCATCCGCGAAGCCCTGGCGATTGGTTCGGAGCGCATCGGCCACGCGCTCTCCGCCGGGCAGGACTTCTATCTGCTCCAGGATTTGAAGGAGCGGGAGATCCCGCTGGAATTGAATCCCACCTCGAATGTGCGCACCGGCGTCTGCCCTTCGTATGCCGCTCACCCGCTGCGCAAGTATTTTGACGCCGGCCTGCTGGTGACGCTGAACTCCGACGACCCGGCCTTCTTCGGCTCCGATCTGGCCAACGAATACCTGCTGGCGCACACCGAGCAGGGCTTTACCCGCACCGAACTCCGCCAGCTTGCCGCCAACTCCATCCGTGCCAGCTTCCTTCCCGAGTTGGAGAAGACGGAATGGCTCTTCAGGATCGACTTGATGAAGTGAGCATGACTGCGCGTGATCTTGCCTCACGCCAACCCATCCAGGCCAAAGCGCGTTATCATGGAACGGTAGGAGAAAGACCGCTCATGTCCACTGAACCCGAAGCCCCGGCTGTCGCGGGAGAGACCGCCGCTGAAGAGACTCCCACAGAGGAAAAGAAAGAATCCAGCACGCTGAAAGTGATTACCTGGCTCTCGGTGGGGATGGCTGTGGCCGCGCTGGGCATCTTCGTAGGCCGCGAACTGCGCAACCGCTACAAGTTCAACCACCGCACGCCCTACGACTTTTACGATCACGCCAGCGGCAACGAACAGCAGACGGGCGAAGCTGGCCTGGGCGTTTAGCCCAATCGCCCGCACAGAATCAAAGGTGCAATCGCTGCTTGCCATGAAACCGGAACTTGTACCATCGAGGAAAAACATGCCGCTCTCCGGAGAAGCCATTCGCCTGATGAACTACATTGACGATGTTGCCGTGACCCTGCGCCGGGTGCTGGCCACCGTCCCCACGCTCTCCGACGAGGAGCGCTTCCGCGTTGCGGAGCACCTGCTGCACGCCAGCCCCAGCGCAGACGACGTGGCTCAGGCTTTAGCCGCCAAGCCCAACCCGATTGCCTGAGAGCGTCGCCATCATCGGAGCCGGGCCTCTGGGCCGCTGGCTGGCCCTTGCGTCTGCTCGCGCTGGATTTCGCGTGCTGCTTGAAGACGTGATGCCCGCCAACCTGCACCACTCCCAGGAACTGCTGCGCCAGGAGCTTGGCCGCGAAGCCCTGCCGAGTGTTGCCTTTGTCTCCACCATCGAGGAGGCGGTGCGCAACGCCGATCTGGTCATCGATTGCGTGCCGGATGAGCTTGAATCCAAGCTGGAGATCCTCTGGCTGCTCGACCGCATGGCCCCGCCGCGCACGATCTTCGCGACGCCAACGACGCGGCATTCGATTGCCGACCTGGCCAACTGCACCTATCGCCCGGAGAAGTGCATCGCCATTGCTGCTGAAGCCAACGCGCTGGCCGGCGATGCTGGCGGGGAGATACTGCTGCGCACGACCAGCCGCACTGCGCCGGAGACGGTAGAACTCTTGGAGCGGTTCTGGCGGCGGCTGGGCTACTCACCGGTCTTCGAGGCTGACGCCGGCGAGACTCACTGAGCCGGATTCACTCCTCCATGCACGACAAAGCGGCTGAGGTAATCGTGCAGTAGTTGCCGGTGATCCTTGCGATAGGAATTGTAGTCCTGCGCGATGCCGTCGTCGGCTCCGCTGATCAGAATCCAGCAGTCGAGCATTCCCGCGTTGTTCAGTTCGACCAGGTTGCGCAGGCTTTCATCGAGCTCATTGAGGTTGACCTTTCTCTCTTTCATAACGGTCACAACGCCGCTCAGGGCCTCATCTTCCTCCATCAGCGTATGCCGATACTCCTTCTCATAAGGAAACTTCTTCTTGAAATCATCGCCGTGATATTTGGCACGCACTAACGAATAGATCATCCAGGATGCCGCGCCCGGATGCTTCTTTTCGTCCGTCATTGTTGGATCAATAGTGATGTTGATCGTATTGGGTTTCGTTGCATCCACAGCAGGAGGCGCCGGGCGGTCGATCTTGGGGGCCAGAATCACAGCCTTCTCAAGATTCGCCCATTGTGTAAGCCCCTGCCAGGCGTATTTGCTGTATGGCTCAGCGACAATGGCGTCGATGAATTTCTCTCGCGCCTCCATCGGGTCGTTGCCATACTTCATGATCGCGTCGCCCCAGTAGCGGTAGGCCGTCTCGCGGTCGGGATCAACGGCAATGGCTCTGGCAAACCAGCGGGCCGCGGTGGGCAGATCCTTCTGCACATATGCGGTATCTCCGGCAAAGAGCGGCGCCTCGTAGAGCTTGGGATCGGCTTCCGCGGCGGCTGTGTACTTGACCATCGCGGTGGGAAAATCCCCCGCCGTGTATGCCTTCTCCGCCTCCGCCAACAGCGCCTTGGCGGAGCTATGGATATCGGCATAGAGCGGCTGATCGGGATCGATATTTGCCATCTGCCTTATAAACTCGGCCGTATCGCCCAGTTCGACGGCACGCTTGGCCGCATCGCGCATCCGTGTCCGCACCGCTTTAATTTCAGCCGGGTTGGTCAGTTGTGCGGACTCAGCGCCAAGGCAGTCGGCGAGCCGCTCAAAATACATTTGCTCGTTGGGGAAAGCCTTGGTCAAGTTCTCATAGAGCGGCAGGGCCTCCGGCCGCTTGCCCGCCTCGAAGAGCGCATTGGCCCTGGCTGCCTCATCTTCCTGCGCCCAAACCGGCCCAACTGCCACGCCCGCAACCGACAGGCACAGCACCATTCCCACTATCCATCTCCGCATTCCCGTTCCCCTTTCTTGCACAAAATTGTATGGATCCCCTGATACCTTAGACAACGCCGGCTCCTGCCATGTTCCCGGCGGAGGCGAGAAATGCCTCGACCCTCCATGCTAACCTGAGGATTCAGCCTGTGGAGAAATTTTTTGCAATCCAGCGCCTTCCTCATTGCCGTCTTCGAATTCGTGATTCTCATCTTCTCGCTTTGCGTGCATGAGTGCGCGCATGCCTGGACGGCCTCGCGGCTGGGCGACCAGACCGCCCGCATGGAAGGCCGCATCACGCTGAATCCGATGTACCATGTGGACCCCATCGGCACGCTGCTCTTTCCCGCGATCATGATTTTCGGGCCGTTCATCGGCTTCAGCATGTTCAGCGGGATGCTGGTGGGCTGGGCCAAGCCGACACCGGTGATCACGCGCAACTTCCGCAAGATCGTGCGTGACGACAACCTGACCACGCTGGCCGGTCCGGTTTCGAATCTGCTGATGGTGCTGGCGGCCGTCATAGTTCTGATCATTACCGCGAAGATGATTCCCGATGGAAGGTCCGTTGTGCTGGCTTCCTTCTTTGCCACGCTTCACCCGGTTGCCGACTTTACCCCGCAGCCGCTGGTACTTGTTTGCACGGCGGCTATTGTGATCAACCTCTCGCTCTTCGTCTTCAACCTGTTGCCGATTCCGCCGCTCGACGGCAGCCGACTGGTGCGCAATATGCTGCCTTACAACGCGGTGCAGGTCTATGATCGGATACCCCTGTGGGTCAGCTACCTGTTCATGATCTTCGTGGGCGGTACGGTGATCTGGGCATTCGTCGATCCCGCCCTGGAGCTGGTGATCCGGGCGCTGATGCGCGCATAGTATTGCGCTGACAATAGTTAAATTATGCTTTTCATGGATATAATTTGCCGGAAAGATGATCCGCGCGTCTATAATTCGGTGACTAAGGGAGAAAGTTCATGTCCTTGGCAACCGGGGAAAGCAAGAAGAACGTCAGCAAGAAATCCTGGCTGCCGTTGAGTTGGGGCGCTCAATTCATCCTGGCGATTGCGGGATGCATCGCTTCCTTTTGGCTGGCGAGCCGGCAGAATCCGCATAAGCTGCCCGCGCTGCCCAGCTTTCATGATCGCCTGATGCTGGTTGCGCCCACGCTGATCGAGGGCGCCGTGGGAATCCTCTTTCTGATTTGGATTGGGTTTCTCTTTCGCGAGGCCGGAGAGAGCGCTACTCCCAAGATCATTTCCAGAGCGACCGCAGCCGAGGCGGCGAAGAAAAAGCGCTGGACGAATCTCAGATCGGGGCTCTTCGTGATCTACATCCTGGCGACGGTCCCGGCAGTGGGCGGGGTGTACTTCAAGTATCTTTGGCCGGGCTATCCTGAGTGGATCTCGCACGCGGCACGCCCGGTTTTTGACGCGCTTACCTTCCTGGGCGCGATCTTTGCGTCAACCCGGCGCAGGAGAAACCAAAAGCCAGAACAGGGTACGGGCTTTGGCGCGGAGAAAGGGCCGTGGCTGGACGACCGGCAGCAGAACTTCATCGCCGTCGCGCTGATCGGAATCGCGGTGGTCTTCGGCATACATTATGCGGTGAGGAATCTCCCGCCCGCCACCGCGCTACGGATTACGATGATCAGCGCCATGGTTCTCGGCGCCATTCTTCTCGCGCTCTTGCAAGCCTCCAAGAAGCCTGAACAGAGCGCCCCGCATTCCGATATTGCGGGAATGGCCGCGGGGCCGGGGCCGAGAGCGCCGAGCCAGCGAAAACTGGGCGCGAAGGCGGCAATGTGGATCGTCATTATTATCGTCATGGCGGTGATGATCTCTCATGTCCCATCACAGGTGAAGACGATTGTCTTCTTTGCGCCGATCGGGATTCTGATCATTTGGGCCATCGCGTTGACGAAGGTCAAGCGCTGGGTTTTTGGACTTTCCATGCAGGGCAAATTCGATGAGGCGCTCCGGGCGGACAGGCGATTTTCACGGATTCCCGGCTATGGAACTCCAATGGAAGGGCCAATCCTTTTCAATGCAGGACGCTACCCGGAGGCGTGTGCATTTGTGAAGCCTTACGCATTTGACGAGCAGGGCAAGCCTAAGTTGACAAGCACGGAGTTTTATACCTATGCGCTGGCCCTGGAAAATGATGGTAAAGAAGCCGAGGCGGAGAAGTTGTTGGATGCCGCGGTACAGGTGCCGCAGCGTACGGCGGGCTTTCACGTGGCCCTTGCGACCTGCCTGCTTTCGCAAAAAAAAGACGCGGAACGCGCCTGCGAGCTGATGGAGGTAGCGCTGGCCACCCCTGATCCGCCCATGCCTGCTTACGAGCAGAATGCGGATCATGTAAGGCGGCTTGGACGGTATGCGTGGGCGCTGGCGGCTGCCGGTCGGCGCGAGGAGGCGGAGGCACCAGCTCAACAAAGCCTTTGCCGGCTCCAGCGGACTGAGAGAACGCGATCTGGCTGGGTTGCAGTACTTCGCCGGAGAGGCATGGCGGTCGCTGGGCGAGTGGAAGAAGGCGCGGGCGGCCTTCGAGGAAGCGATGCGGCTCAGCCCCGATGGCCCCGCAACAACGGGTTCAAAGAAAGCGCTGGCAAAGATGCGCGAGGAAGCCCAGGCATGACGTTGAGCTAAAGCTGATTGACACGCGGTTCTAAGCCGCCGTTCGCTGTCGCTTCCCGCTACAATGGAATGAGCCGTTTCTCCTGTTTATTCCGGCGTGGCGGCGCATCCTTTTCGCATTACCCAACATCGAAATCCGGAATCGATAATCAAAATGACTGAATCCGCACCCTCATCCTTTCTGCACACGACGGACTCTCCCCGCGCTTCGAGCGCCGCAGGCGCAGTTGGCCCCACCGCAGGTGGCCGTCCGCGCGTGCTGAGCGGCATGCGCCCCACCGGTAAGCTCCATCTGGGCAACTACATGGGCGCGCTGGCCAACTGGGTCAAGCTGCAAGACGCGTATGAATGCTACTTTTTCATCGCCGACTGGCACGCGCTGACCACCGACTATGCCGACCCGAGCCGCGTCAAGCTCAACACCCTGGATGTGGCTCTCGATTATTTGGCCGCAGGACTCGATCCGGAAAAATCCACCATCTTCATTCAGAGCCACGTCCCCCAGCACGCCGAATTGCATCTGCTCTTCTCAATGATCACGCCGCTCGGCTGGCTGGAGCGCGTGCCCAGCTACAAGGAGCAGCAGGAGAACATCACCGGCAAGGACTTGAGCACCTATGGCTTTCTCGGCTATCCGCTTTTGCAAGCCGCCGATATTCTGATTTATCAACCGCAGTTTGTTCCCGTCGGCCAGGATCAGGTGGCTCACGTCGAACTGACTCGCGAGGTCGCCCGGCGTTTTAATTCGTTGTACAAATCTGTTGTCTTTCCTGAGCCTGAATCGCTGCTCACGCCTTCTCCCAAAGTTCCTGGCATTGATGGCCGCAAGATGTCGA
>CAWFZU010000240.1:0-27179 GCA_963820195.1 uncultured Acidobacteriaceae bacterium
CGAACGAAGCAACAGGAACCACGAGGACGCGAAGGTTGCCGCGGCTGTCAAGAAGGCGATTCCGGAGATTGCGCTGGTCATCGACCAGGTGGCTCGCAGCCTGCGCGAGGGCGGCCGGCTGATCTACGTCGGCGCAGGCTCCAGCGGGCGCATCGCGGCGCTCGACGCCTCCGAATGCCCGCCCACTTATTCGACGGCTCCCGGACAGGTGCAGTACATCATGGCCGGCGGACCCAAAGCGTTAGCCTCGGCCGTCGAGGTCAACGAAGACTCCGAAGAGCTGGGCCAGCGGGACATCGCCCGCCGCCGCCCCACGCGCAAGGACGTTGTGGTGGGCGTCTCCGCCTCCGGCCGCACACCTTACGTGGTGGCCGCCGTGGCTTATGCCCGCGCCCGCGGCGCTCACACCGCCGCCGTCACCTGCAATCATGGGACCCCGCTGGCCGCGGCCGCCGACATCACCATCATTGCCGACGTTGGCCCCGAGGTCATCTCCGGCTCCACGCGCATGAAGGCCGGCTCCGCCCAGAAGATGGTCCTGAACATGATCACCACCGGCGCCATGACCCGCCTGGGCTACGTCTACGAAAACCTGATGGTCAACGTCCACATGCAGAACTCCAAGCTGGTCGAGCGTGGCATCCGCATCCTGATGTGCGCCTGCAAGATCGACCACGAGGCCGCGGTGCAGATCATCAAGAGCGCCGGTCGTAGCGTCCCTGTGGCGCTGGTGATGCTCAAGGCCAAAGTCGACAAACCGGAAGCCGTCCGCCGCCTCGCCAAATCCGACGGCAACGTCCGCCTCGCCATCGAGGACAATGTGCTGGAGCTGTGAATAGCTTTGCTCGGGCGCGCACTGTATCAGAACATGACTTCAGAGGTTACGGAAAAACTCGATAGCAGGCGTGTTTTGTATCAGGGCACGACTTTAGTCGTGCCGATGAAGCCCATAAAATGAACAGAGCTTTAGCCCCTGCGGTTGTACTTTGCGGGGTAGCACTTGAAAATATATCGCATTATCGAGCAGGTCACGACATAGGTTTGTTCGGATTATTTTTGAAACCTGCGACGATTGCCCAGACAACAATCATGATGATGTCGATCGGCACAACCCAAATCAAGTAATCCTTCACATCTCCCGTATACCAGTGCAGATATTGAAACTGCTCGCGCTCTAACGATAGATCGTAGGTAGCGACCTGAATCTCGCCGAGCCCAAGCACAATTGTGGTTAATGCAGGAAACAGAAGAACGTGCGTCCAAAAGATAAGCCGCCACTTGTTTATTGCAAAGCGGCGTTGTATCTGCCAGGAATGGACAATCAGGCCCAAGCAAAGCGCTGTGATGGCTGTGTAGATCAAGCACATGGTCCAGACAACTCTCGCGGGGTTTTGAAATTCAACCGGCTCAAACGGAATCCCGCGCGCGTATATCTCCAGAACAACGATTAGCGATGCAATAAGGAGGCTCCAGAAACGCTTCAAGAACCGCCGTACTATGTTCATATCTTCTCCGTTTCTGCTGCAAACCTGTCGCCCGGGTGCCACACCCTCGCGAAGCCTTCGTTTTGTCACACGAATATGCTCAGCGCACCATCCTCGGCAACTTTCCAATTGCATCCATCACAATCCCGGGCGTCAGCACTTCGGGCAAGAGCCGCGGGCTCGTTTCACCCGGTGCGTAAAGCGCGTAAGCGGGCACTCCGCTGCGGCCCAAGGCAGTCAAGGCTTGCGTAATGGCCTCATCGTGGCGAGTCCAGTCGGCGCGTAACAAGGCTACGTTGGCGGTCTGGAAGGCTTGCTTCACCTGCGGCTGATTCAGAGCCACGCGCTCGTTCACCTGGCAGCTCAGGCACCAGGCTGCGGTGAAGTCCACAAAGACCGGGCGGCCCTGAGCCTGGTAAGCGCGCTAAGAGTTGCGGCGACCACGGCTCCCATGCACCGGCAGCTGCGGAATCCAACCCCGAATTTCCTGTTGGTCCCATCGATGCTTTCGCGTCTCCCACCAGCCTTTGCCCGAAGACAGCCAGAGCGATGACTCCGAGCAGAATCAGCGCTGCAACCGCAGTAGACCATCGTTTGGCCGGCCAGCGGCCCAGAAACCATCCGGCGATGGCCAGCAGCAAGAAACTGCCCAGCAGCGTCCAGAGAAGATCCGCGCCGTATCCCTTCACCAGCACCCAGGCCAGCCAGATCACCGTGGCGAAGATGGGCACGGCGACGGCCTGGCGAAGGACTTCCATCCATACGCCGGGCTTGGGCAGCAAGCGCGTCCAGGCCGGTTGCAGCGTCAGCGCCACATAGGGCGCGGCCAGCCCCAGAGCCAGCGCCGTGAAGACGGCAAAGGTAACCGCCGCAGACTGCGCCAGTGCGTAGCCGATGGCCGCTCCCATGAAGGGCGCGGTGCAAGGCGTAGCCACCACAACCGCCAGCACGCCGGTGAAGAAGCTGCCCGTGTAGCCTTGCTTCTGGGCCAGCGCCCCGCCCGCGCTGGTTAGCGTCAGGCCAATCTCGAATTGCCCGGCCAGCGAAAGGCCAAGGAAGAAGAGCAGCCCGGCCATCAGCGCCAGAAAGACCGGCGACTGGAATTGGAATCCCCAGCCCAGCGTGGCTCCCGCCGCACGCAAGCCCAACAGCACGCCCACCAGCGCCCAGAAGGAGACCAGAATCCCCACCGCATAGACCAGCCCATGCGCGCGCAGCCTGTGCCGCTCCTTATGGCCGGAGTGAACCAGCGCCAATGCCTTGAGAAACAGCACCGGAAAGACGCAAGGCATCAGATTAAGCAACAGCCCTCCGAGAAAAGCAAGGCCGGAGGTGCGGAGCAGTGCGAGCCAAAATCCTGAGCCGTTCGCGTTAGCCGGAGTTTGGTAGGCCGGAGTTATAACTCCGGCAATGGGTGCATCAGATTCACCGGGGGCTTTAGCCCCTGAGGCTAGCTCTCCGGAACCTTGGCCGCCCGCCGCACTTTGAGGCGCGGCCGTCACCCCCGGCGTCAACGCGACAATCTCGTACGCCCGCCCGCCGGATAGCTCCAGAACTCCCTTCAACTGCGCGGGATTTGTTGTGAGACTCGCGTCTTTCTTGAGATCGAGGATCAATCCATTCGCGGTTGGCGTGAGCTTTTGCGGAGCAGGATTATCGATAATATCCTGATCTTCCGGGAAAAATTCAGCAGAAAGTTCTCGCTGGCCGGTTTCGACGGTGAGGCGGAAGCCTTCTTTTGTCGGTTGGAAGGATGCGCGGTCGTTTGACGGCAGCGCGTCGGGGAGCAGAACAGCCAGCCGCTTCCAAATCTTTGCGCCGGGCCCATCATCCGCTTCCCCGGCAGGGGCGGTCGCGAGAATCTTCTGAGTGATTTCGATATCCGCTTTGCCCGGAATGCAACTCCCGCGGCAGACGAGCCAATCGACTTTGGCGTGCAGAACGGCTGTTCCCGGTTTCACCGATTTTGCAATCACCAGCCGGAACGGGTATAGAACTTCATTTTCGTAGCCGTAGTCCATCAATGGCCCAAGTGGCAGGCGCTTCGGCGCAGTAAACCGCAACGGCTCTGCCGTCACTCCATCGGGAAGCGTCCAGTGAATATGCGGCGGCTCGCCGGCATCGCCCGGATTCTTCCAATAGACGTGCCAGCCCGGCTCCAGTTTGAAGTAGAGGCCTCCATGATCACCCGCGCCCGGAAAGAGTTGAGCTTTGCGAAAGACAAGCTGCACATGCACATGATCCGCATCAAAGGAACTTGACGCCGCCCGCGCGGGTAGCCCAGCGGCGAGCAAAAGAAATAGCGCGAAAACGAAGCGTGGAAGACGCATTATTGTAATCAGACCTCTTGACGTGCCGCTAACACCGCTAACAACGTGCCCACCGCTACTTGCCCGCCCAGTACGCGCGATGACCGAGGTAGCTCGAGTCGTCCAGATTCGCAAGAATCACGCGCCGCAGCGCCAGCACGTCCAGGTCTCCGGTCTGCTGATAGAGCACCGTGCCGTCGAGCGCGAGCAACACCGTATAGGGCACACCCGACTCCCACTTGGGATCGAAGGCCGCCTGCATCGCATACGTATCCGTGGACGCGAAGATCATGTTGCGCCCCGTAGCGTGCTGCTTCTGGAGAAACTTCATCACACCGGGTTTTTCATCGGGCAGATTCGTTGCCACCGTGACCATCTCGAGATCGCGCATCCGAAACATTCTGTAGGTCGTCTCCAGGTCGGGAAACTCGACCACGCATGGACCGCACCATGTGGCCCAGAAGTTGACCAGCAGCAGCTTGCCGGTAGGGTTGGCGCGCAGCTTCTTGAGCGTCTCAGCCGTGGCGTCTTCCAATGTCACCGGTTCGGCTTCGATCTTTTTCAGATACTCCTGCCCGCTGGCGATCTTCGACTTCCACTTGGTCGAGCAGCCGAAGACGCCGGTATGATCGACCGGAACGGGTTTGTTGGCCAGCAGCGCGTCAATGGCGTTGCGCGTGTCCTGCGTTGTCACCAGCGACTCGCGTTGGCTGTCGTCCACGCGTCCCTTAAAGCGCAGCTTGCGCTGGGCATCGAAGATGAAGACGTGGGGCGTGGCCTTGGGACCGTAGGCGTTCGCTGTAGCTTGCGTCGCGCCGTCGTAGAGATAAGGAAAGTTGAAGTGCCGGAATGCGGCGCGTACCTTCATGTCTTCCAGGCCGTCGCCGACGTCGGTCCAGGCCAGCTCGTCCAGCCGCACGGCCTCTGGGTCGTTGGGTTGAATCATCACGAACTGGACGCTCTTGCCTTTGTAGTCTTCCACCAGCTTTTTGAGCCGCGATTCGTAGAGCTGCGCCGTGGGGCAGTGATCGCATGTGAAGACGATCACCAGCACCTTGGCAGCCTTGTACTCGGCCAGCGTGTGCGTCTTGCCGTCGATCCCCGGCAGCGAGAACTCAGGAGCAGCGGAACCGATGGCCAGGGTGGGGTGGGCAGAAGCGTCCTCGGCGAAGCAGTGCGGCAGCAACAAGGCCAAGAGCAGTGTGCCAACAACCGCGCCAACGCGGCTCAATGCAGCCAGTCCAGATCGTTTCTCTCTCATCGAATGCAACCTCGCGATTCTTCGCTCTGGGAAAGTATACCGCCGACCGCTACACGTACAGATCGTCATCCGTCTCGGCGGCGACGGCCGTGCCTCGCCGCTTGGCCAGCAGGTAGCCGCGCAGAAACGGCTCCAGGTAGCCGTCCAGCACCTTATCCACGTCGCCCACTTCGACCTTGGTGCGATGGTCCTTAGCCATGCGGTAAGGCTGCAGGACGTAGGAGCGGATCTGCGAGCCAAAATTGATCTCCAGCTTCGAGTCTTCCAGCTTCTTGGTAACGGCGCGCTTCTTGTCGAGTTCGTATTCATAGAGCCGCGAGCGCAGAATCTTCATCGCTTTCTCGCGATTCTTGTGCTGACTGCGTTCGTTCTGGCAGCAGACCACGATGCCCGTGGGCAGGTGGGTCATGCGCACAGCCGAGTCGGTAGTGTTCACGTGCTGGCCGCCCTTGCCGCCGCTGCGGTAAGTGTCGATGCGCAGGTCTTCCGCCTTCACGTCTACATTGATTGTCTCGTCGATCTCCGGCGAAACATAGACCGAGGCAAATGAAGTGTGGCGGCGCTTGGCCTGGTCGAAGGGCGAGATGCGCACCAGCCGGTGCACGCCACTCTCGCCCGCCAGTTGGCCGAAGGCGTACTCGCCAATGATTGTAAATGTGGCCGACTTGATGCCTGCCTCTTCGCCGTCCTGGTAGTCGTTCATCTCGGTCTTGAAGCCCTGCTGCTCGGCCCAGCGCAGGTACATGCGCAGCAGCATCTCGGCCCAATCCTGGCTCTCCGTCCCGCCTGCGCCCGGGTGTACAGTAACGATGGCGTTCATGGCGTCGGCCTCGCCGTTGAGCATGGTGCGCGCTTCGAGGTCTTCGCAGAAGACAGCCAGCGCCTTGATCTCGCTCTCGATCTCGCCGAGCACGTCCTCGCCCTCGCGGGCCAGTTCGAAGTAGGTCTCGATCTCGCCGGTGCGGCGCAGCAGTTCCTCATCGTCGGCGACCATCACTTCCAGGCGCTTTTTCTCGCGCATCAGAGGCTTGGTCGCGTTGGGATTGGCCCAGAGCGAAGGATCGGCCAGCTTGTTTTCTATTTCGGCGAGTTCCCTGCGGATGCGGGCAGGGTCAAAGATACTCCCGCAGGTCGCGCACTTGATCGCGGACGGGAGCGTAAGCGAATTCGAGATCGTTCAACGACATGGCTTGGCTCTTTACCTGACTTTGGGTTGAAGTGTGAGGCTGCTTACTTTCGACTGTCTTTAGAATAACATCGTTCGGGTTTCGAAGGTTTCGGCTGCCTTCGACGTGCCGCTTGAGTTCATCTCAATTGCGAGGGTGGCTCCATACGGCTTTGCAAAAGCAAGTTATACACACCATCATTCATTGGAGTCAAAACGAATATTCACTTCATAATATGGCTCATGGGAATCAATGACTTCGCATCGAGCCGAAATCACTTGACAGTCATCCTGAAAACAGATCGGAAGGTATGTAAAATGTTCACCATGACTACCATCGAACGTATCCATAATGCCTCCCAAGTAATCATTCAGCTTTTTGTTCTTGTCAAAGTTGGATACATGAGCAGTGAAGGATAGGGTGATTGCACCACATGACCAAGCACGACCGTTCATCGCTTTTGTCGCAGCATGGTGCAAAGCAACAAATCGCGCGTAATGTCGATGAACCGGATTAAGGATTGACGCGTGCAGATCTTTATATGGTGGTAATCCGTATACTCTCAGAAATATTTCCTGTCCTTTGCGCGGCGCTGCCTTAGTTGGGTGCACGCCTGGATTAGGAATGAGATCGATCATCCTCCGTTTACACACGAGTATACTTTGATTCATCATATCTGGATTACTCCGCGCGACCGCCCGTTCTACGCCACTTTGATCTCGTTAAGCAGATCGGGGTGGCGGTCGAGGACTTTGAGCAGCTTGATCAGGGCTAATGGCGGCTTTGTCTTGCCGTTCTCGTAGCGTGAAAACGCATTGACGCCGCCGCCGAAGATTTCGGCTGCTTCGCGCTGGTCCAGCGCCAGTTTCTTGCGCACGCTGACGATAAAAGCCGGGTCAACAATGACGGCATTAACCTGCCGGGAGAAGGCTTGCATTGCGCGCATGACGCGCTCCGATTCGGCGCCGTCGAGGATGGACTCGGCGCAGGCAGGGCAGAACTCGCCTGTCACCGCAAGAATCGTGGTGGTTTCGCCTTTGTAGGTATAAGGCAAGTCGCGAGTATCCGCGATCAACTCAGCTGCTCCGCAAATAGGGCATTTCATCCTCATAGCTCCTTAAAGGAAACGATCAGCACGTCGTCGAGTACAGTTAGTTTCAAGTACACATCGCCAGCCGCGGTCTTCGGGCGATACACGTCTTGCCAGATTGTGTGATCGAAGTAGGTGGTCATGCTTTTGTAGAAATCAGACGGCTTGAGCGCCATTACCACGGCCAGCATCTCGGAGTAACTGAAGCCCAACGCATTCGCACCTGCTCGCGCCGTTTGCGTGGTCCGCACCTTGCCTGCTTCGATCAAGGCTTTGGCTCGCGACAGCGTACAATTCGGAGATCGTTTCTCCATGACCAATATTAACCTACTTGGTGAATTTTAGCAAGCGGCTGCCCACGCGCGCAGCCACATTCTTGCCGACCAACCCACACCGCACATAGCCAATACGGCGCAGAGATACGCAAAAACGTCGCCGTGAGCGGTGTAGAAGGTCACATCGTCGCGGAAGCCGTACTCGGCGGGCAGCGCGTCGGCCTGGTGGCGGGGAATGCTCTGGCGGACCCGGCCATAAGGATCGATGACCGCGGTTACGCCGTTGTTGGTGTCGCGCAGAAGCCAGCGGCGGTTTTCGATGGCCCTCATGCGCGCCATGTTCAGGTGCTGCCAGGGGGCGCTGGTGTCGCCGTACCAGCCGTCGTCGCTGAGGTTGACCAGCACCTCGGCGCCCAGTTGCGCGAACTGGCGCACTTCGTCGGCAAAGACCGACTCGTAACAGAGAAAGACTCCGTAGCGGTGGCCATTCAGGCGGAAGACCTTGCGCTCCGTTCCGCGATCGGTTTCGCCGACGTTGCCGGTGAGTGCCCGGGCAAAGAAGAGAAGCCGCCGGAAGGGAATGTACTCGCCGAAGGGTACGAGGTGGATTTTGTCGTAGCGACCCACGCGCGCGCCGTCCGCGCCGACGACCAGCGCGGAGTTGTAGATGCGGTAGCCGCCCGGCGCAACTCCCTGCTCCGGTTCTGAGACGGATATTCCGGTAGCACCTGCAATCAGCGGCGCTTGCTCCTGGCGGGCGATGGAGATCAGCGCCTGTTGGAAGCGCGGATCATCATCGATAAAAGGCGCGGGCGACTCCGGCCAGGCGATCAGGTCGGGATGCGTGGGGGTTGGCGGGCAGACAATCTCACCCGCGGGCGCGCCGGTCTGCGGGATCCCCGCGATGTATGTCTTGCACTGTTCGCCTGCCAGCCGCTGGAACTCGGCGATATGGCTCTCCCATTCGCCGGGGCGCAGCCAGCGATTGTCGCCGGAGACGTTGAGGTTGGGCTGGATCAGGACGGCGGTGGCTGTGGTCGCGGGCTTGGGCTGACCCCAAAAGATGCCACTGGCCGCGAGCCCAATCAAGCAACCGCCGAAAGCGGCACAAATCCTCGTCTTCAAACTCCATTGTGGCTGCCCTGATATTGCCGAATTCGATTGAAGAAGGCAGATGCTCGTAAACAATGCATTGGCGGCCATCAACACAAAGCTGATCCCGTAAACGCCGGTCCATGGCGCAAGTAGGGTCAGCAACGCATTATCCACCTCCGAGTATCCAAGCTGATCCCAGGGGAAGCTGGTGATGCGCGCGGCGGCCAGTTCCATCGCCACCCACAGGAAAGGCGCGGCGACGAGCGTGAGGCGCGTACTGCCCGTGGTCCGGCGCGCAAGCGCAACACAAAAGCCGAAAAAGCCAAAGTAGAGTCCCAAATAGAGGCTGAAGGCGACCAGCAGCAGCGTCGGGGCTCCCGGCGGCATATCGCCGTAATGGGACATCGTGTCGCGGACCCAGTAGCAGTTGCCACCGAACCATAGCACGCCGCAGAGATAGCCGAGCAGGAAGCCGCGGCGCAGCGGGCGTTTTCCGTCGACACACTCCGGTGTGAGCAGCGCCCAGAGCAGTGGAACCAACGCAAACCACGCGAAGACCGACCGCCAGACCGGCAACGGCCCGGCCAGCGGAAACGGCAGTTCGAGCAAGCCGGCGGAGAGACCGGCCGCGGCCCACAACTTCCAGCTTCCCGGCTTCCAAAATGCGTGCTGCATCCTGCGCCGAGTGTATCGCATCAGGCTCTGGGACGCGATGAATGAGCTCGGGCGGATTTCCTCTCCGCAAAAATCCCGTGAACGAACCGAAAACAGGCTACAATCCTGGTATGGTATTGGCGATATTTGCAATGCGGGTTCTGGAAGTGATGTTTTTTGTCGGCCTCGCCGGATCAGCCGTGGTCGTGCTCATCAGCTTCATTGAAGACGGCAGAGAACTCTTCGGCAAGGACGAGCCGCCCGAATCGCGCGCCTCACAACCCAACTCTGCCGTCTGATTTTTCATTGACTACAGCGTGAATCAGAAATAAACTAATCGCGGGGCGTGTCGTGATTTTTGCCCCATTCAATCCTGGAAAGCCGGCCGTCGCGCCGGCACACTCGCGATGGCATCTTCCCGAACGACCGTAGCTCCAATGTCAAACCGCGTGCGGCTGATCGTGGCATCCTCGGTGATGCTCACGTTCATCTCCTTTTGGCGCGCGGCGGCCATTGTTCTGTGCGACTTAGGCTCCTCGGCCTTCTATGCCGGCGGCATTGCGGAGCAGATGGTAGGCGAGGCGGCGCCGTGGTTCATCCTGGGCATCATGCTCTTCAGCTTCGCGGTGCGCGCGGTCTACGTCGAAAGCTGTTCGATGTTCACGCGCGGCGGCGTCTACCGCGTGGTGAAAGAGGCGCTGGGCGGCGGCTTTGCCAAAGTCAGCGTCTCGGCCCTGATGTTCGATTACATTCTCACCGGACCGATCTCGGGCGTCTCCGCCGGACAATACATTACCGGCTTGATGAACGAGCTGATCAACGTGGCCAACACCAGCCACTGGCTTCCTCCGGCGATGCTGGACGCGCATCATCATCCCTTCCAGTTCGATATGAATTACACCTCGGCGGTCTTCGCCGCGGTGGTGACGACCTATTACTGGTGGCAGAACATCAAGGGCATTGAAGAGTCCAGCGACAAGGCATTGCGCGTCATGCAGATCACTACTGTGATGGTGGCGATTCTGCTCGCGTGGGGCTGTTACTCGGTATTTATACGCGGGGTTCACGTACCGCCGTCGCCCATACCCTCGCATCTCAAGTTCAGCAGCGATGCTTTGGGCTTTCTGAAGGGATCGCCGCAACTGCTTCCCCTGCTGGGCCTGTTCGGCATTCTGATGGCCTTCGGCCACTCGATTCTGGCCATGAGCGGCGAGGAGACCCTGGCCCAGGTCAATCGCGAGATCGAGCATCCCAAGCTCAAAAACCTCAAGCGCGCGGCCATCGTCATTGCCATCTATAGCCTGATCTTCACCGGCGGCGCAACTCTGCTGGCTTCCATGCTGATCCCCGCATGGCAGATCACCCACGTCTACCAGGACAATCTGATTGCCGGTTTGGCCATGTACATGGTCGGTCCCCTCTTCTGGCGCATCGCCTTCCGCATCTTTGTAGTGCTGGTGGGCTTTCTGATTCTCTCGGGCGCGATCAACACCTCGATGATCGGTTCGACCGGCGTGCTGATGCGCGTGGCCGAGGATGGCGTACTTACCGATTGGTTCCGCAAGCCGCACGTAAAGTTCGGCACCAGCTATCGCATCATCAACATGGTCTTCATCCTGCAAATGATCACGATTATCGCCAGCCGGGGCAACGTGATCGTCCTGGGCGAGGCCTACGCCTTTGGCGTGATCTGGTCGTTCACCTTTAATAGCCTGGCGATGCTGGTGCTGCGCTGGAAGTACCACGGCGAACGCGGCTGGAAGGTTCCGCCCAACCTGCGCATCGGTAAGTTCGAGATTCCCGTCGGCCTCTTCTCGGTCTTCCTGGTGCTGCTCACCACGGCCACCGTCAATCTGTTCACCAAATCAGTGGCCACGGTCAGCGGCATCATCTTTACGGCCGGCTTTTTTATCATCTTTACCATCTCCGAGCGCAGCAACCTGCGCAAGCACGCTCTGACTGCCTTGCAGATGAAGGATATGTTCCAGCTGGAACATCAGGACACGATCAGCAGCGAGTCGGCGGACATCCGTCCCGGCGGTGTGATGGTGACCATGCGCGACGCAGCCAATCCCCTTGCTCTGAAATGGACGCTCTCCCACACCAGCACCGAAGATCAGGACGTGGTGGTGATCAGCGTGCGTATCATGGGCGTAGGCGGACCAGAGTATCTGAGCGCCGAGGAGCAGAGCTTCAGCGATCACGAACAGATGCTCTTCACCAAGGCCGTCTCTGTTGCCGAGAGCTTTGGCAAGAAAGTCTCGCTTCTGGTGGTTCCCGCCGGAGACGTCTACGCGGCGCTGGCGCAGGGCGCAAGCTCGCTGGAGGTGGACTCCGTGGTTTCGGGAACTTCCACCCGGATGACCGCCGAGGACCAGGCCTTCCACCTGGGGCAGGCATGGGAGGCGCTGCCGCAGCCCAAGCGCCAGTTCAACTACTATGTCATCGGCCACGACGGCGAAACCAAGGTCTTTTTCATCGGGCCGCACGCGCCCACCCTGAGTCCCGATGACGTACAACTTGTACATCGCTTGTGGTTGAATATGCGCCGCGATCCCTCGATGCTGGAGTTGCATCACAGCGACATCATCACCTATGCCCTGACCCACCTGGCCGGCCAGTATGCCCGCGACAAGCAGGAGATTCTGCGCGACCTGCGCAACTATCGCGCCGCCAAGGCTTCCGGCACTCTTCCTCCCCGCGTCCCAGAAATTACCGGGAACACGACCTTGCCCGGGCTGCCGGGCCGTTCACCCAAGCCGCCCCATTATCTTTAACAGCATCTCCCCGTCCCTTCGCCGCGACAACAGATTCAGATGGATTCACCGGGCGCCCAGCACACCACCTGGACACCGGCATCGACCAATGCCGCCAGTTCTTCCGGCGTTCCAGTCAGCGGCGGGAAGGTGCCAAAGTGCAACGGCAGAACCATCTTTGGCTCCAGCAGGTGCACAGCCATCGACGCTTCCTTGGGGTCCATCGTGTAATGGCCTCCTATGGGTAGCATGACGACTTCGGGCCTATATAAGTCGTGAATCATCCTCATACCTACAAAGGCGGCTGTGTCGCCAGCGTGGTAAAGCACGGGTCCATCGGCAATCGTCAGCACAAAGCCCGCCGCAACGCCGACATAGTGAGTTCCCTGTTCATCCTGTGCCGCCGACGAATGTTTGGCCTCGACCATGGTGGCCGCCACATCGCCCAGTTGCGCAGTTCCGCCGAGATTCATGCCGATGGTATGAACCACGCCCTTTTCCGCAAAATAGGATGCCAGCTCATAGATGGCCACCACGGTGGAATGGTGTTTGGCCGCCACCGGCACTACATCGGAGATATGATCCCCGTGGCCATGCGTCGCCAAAATGTAGTGAATCTTCTCCGGCAGGGCAAAACCCTTCGGGTACTTGGGATTCCCCGTAATGAACGGGTCGATCAGAATGTTCGTGCCCTTGGCGGTCTGCACCAGCACGGTGGCGTGTCCCAGCCAGGTGATGCGTGTACCTATCAAGTTCATCATCATCCCTCCTCTCGGATTAGGGGCTAAGGGACTGAGGACTGCTTCGAGCGAATTGACTTCATGAGTGCGCCTAGAAGCCTGCCTACATCATTGCACAGGGATTCAGTTGTCTGAAGACTGGCAGTTGCGCCGAATCCTAGCTTTTTTGCGATAATTATCTGAGTTTCAAGCTCCGAGCACGATCCGCGAGCATGACCCAGAAACTGAAGATATTCTCCTTTTGTTGCTCGACCATATCCCTCCGCGATGTTGCTGGCTACGGAAGCTGAAGCCCTGCGCATTTGGTTGGTGAGGCCGAAACGTTCGGAGTCTGGAAATGCCGAGGTTAAATGATAGACACAGACCGTCAATTCGATTGACCGCTGCCAAACTACGAGATCTTTGAACGATTGTCCCATCGGAATTCGCCTCCAGTCCCTCAGTCCCTTAGTCCCTCAGTCCCTACTTTTTACCGCCGTCAGCGTGTGATGATGACTTCCGAGACGCTGTCCTTGGCCAGAAACTGGCGGTAACCTGACCAGGCGGCGAACAAACGCTCGATGCTGCGATTGGTGAAAGCGCGCTGAATGGGAAACGGCTGGGCCAACTGCATTTCGACATCGTCGCCGTCAGTAACGTGGAAGCGGCAGTGCGCCGTCTCCTCGCCATGAGTCCGCGTGTGGAAAAAGGCCAACAACTGCCCGTCCGGATTGGTGGCTTCAAAGAGGCGCTCAACCACCGGCTCAACCAGGGCTTCGGGCAGATAGTCGAGGGCGGTCCACAAGAGAACCACGTCAAACGTGCGGCCAGCGAAGTTGAGCGACTGCGAGAGAAAGCCTTCGACGTTCCAGTCCGGTTTGCCGTCCGGGCCGGTGCCGGTCTGCCAGTTCCCCGTACATGCATCGTGGACCACATCGGCCAGGAAGACACTGTGGCCCAGGCTAGTGAGGTAGTTGATGTTGGACGGAGAGGTGTAGCCAATGTCCATTGCGTGAAGGCCGGAGTCCGCCTGAAGCCGCCTGCGCAGAGCCGCCCATCCGCCCGAGTGACGCAGCACTCTGGGCCCGGTCAGGCCCTGAACGGAGGCGGGAGGCGAGATCTCCGGTTTCTTGCCAAACCAATGGCTATGCACCCTCAAATCCCCTTGTGGCCGAGCTGATGAGACCCGGTTGAACCGGCGCGCAGTTAGTTGTTAAAAGGAGCCGCCGGCCTGCGGCGCGCCTGCGCCATTGGGGCCCCTGGAGACAGCCTGCGTCAGATCCACCTTGCCGCGAAAGACCGCGTTGTCCTCCACCGCCAGGCGAAGGGCGCGGATATCGCCTTCCACCTGGCAGCCGGCGCGCAGTTCGACGCGGCCGCTGGCGACCAGGTTGCCCTGAACCTGACCCAGGATCAGAATGTCTTTGGCGGAGAGGTTGGCGGCAACATTTGCTGTAGGGCCGATGGTCAACCGGCTCTCTGAGAGGTTCACGGTCCCCTCCACTCGCCCATCCACAATTAAATCTTCACTGCCCTTCAATTCGCCGCAAATCACGATGGTTTTGCCGATGCGCGCTGGAGCGTTTTCCACTGCCATGATGTGCTTCCTTCCGGGGGACTTCCTTCGTGTGGGTTCAGAGATTGCTCAAACCGATGCTCGGCTCCGGCTGTCGCTCCCTGAGGGAGCAATAGCCGAAGACCGGCCGCTTCAGTCTATGATAGTTCGTTCATGCAACTGGCCCTGCACGAACTATACGCAACCCGGACCCATTGCTACAACCACGGCATCGTTTCGGGCGTCTCCACGTCTAACGGCAAAGGGTTTCGATCACGGCCCAGGCCCGCTAAACTGGAGAGTATGCGTAAGTTTTTAACACTTTTTCTGTGGCTGCCCTGGGCCGCCGTATCCGTTGCCCAGACTGCTCACACCCTCACGCCCGCGCAGGCCCAGACGCTGGTGGGGCGGGCGCTGGCCACCGAATCGCGCGCCGCCCAGCACTTCGGCCAAAACCACCCCATGCGCTACCGGCTGCGCAAATCCAGCCCGCGCATCACCACGACCAAAGAGATTGTTGAGACCGCCGACGGTGATGTGGCCCGTCTGGTGGCCATCAACGACCAGCCGCTCAGCCCGGCCGACGAGCAGAAGGAGGAGGCGCGGCTCAATGCGCTGCTCGGCGATCCCAGCCTTCAGCGGCATCGCAAGCAGAGCGAAGAGAATGACACCGAGCGCGCCCTGAAGGTTCTGCGCGTGCTGCCCACGGCCTTTCTTTATCAGTTTGCGGGAACAGGCACAGCCTCGACGGGAGCGGTGGTCAAGTTCACCTTCCGCCCCAATCCGCAATTCGACCCTCCGGACCTGGAGACGGGCGTGCTGACCGCCATGGCCGGCGAAATATGGATCGACCCCGTCCAGGAGCGCGTTGTGCGCCTGGCGGGCAGCCTGCAGCAGGATAAGGACTTTGGCCTGGGCATCCTGGGCCAACTGGACAAGGGAGGCTGGGTGGAGATCAACCAGGCCGATGTGGGCGCCGGAGAGTGGCGGATCGTACATCTCAAGCTGGTGATGAACGGAAGGGTTCTCTGGAAGCCGAAGAACTCGGACTCCGTGCAGGATTACACGCTGTTTGCGCCGGTCCCCGTCACGCTCGACTACCGGCAGGCCATCCAGATGCTGCGCGGTGGCGCGGAAGGCCGGTAAGAGCCTGGAAAGACAAAACGGCCCCACCCATGCGAGTGAGGCCGTTTTGCTTTTCGTGAAACCGTCTGACTACATTTTGAGGAAGACGATGACCAGCGTGAAAAGGGTCAGGGACTCGATCAGCGCCAGACCGAGAATCAGGAAGGTAAAGATTGCCGGGCGCGCGCCGGGGTTGCGGGCCACAGCTTCGACGGCCGAACCAACCGCCCTGCCCTGACCCATGCCGCACAGGCCGGCGGCCAGACCCATACCCAAACCGGCGCCGATCGGCACCAGACTGACAGCGGCCGAACCGCTGTCCGCGAAGGCCGGAACGGCAAAGCAAAGCGCCGCCAGGGCCATGAACACATATTGAAGTTTCCGCATAGTTCTCCTGCTTCCCTGAATTGGCCGCCAGTGGGTGGTTGAGGCTCACCGTGCTGGCCCCCTCACGCTTTCGGCCTACCGTTGACCCGGAGCGGAAGCGCTCTCCGGCGGAATCTTGTTAGTGCTCGTGCGCAACCGCCAGGGAAAGATAAATCATGGTCAAGAGCATGAAAACGAATGCTTGAATAATCGAGATAAACACGTGTAGTCCCAAAGGGAGCACGGGGAGGGCAAACGGAATCATGGAAAAGGCTACCAGGGTAAGCAGATCGCTCGCCAGCATATTGGCGTAGAGACGGACAGTAAGCGACAGGATGCGCGCCAGATGCGAGACCATCTCGATCAGAAACAGCAGCGGAGCCAGCCACCAGATCGGCCCGGCAAACTGCTTCAGATAGCCGATGAGGCCATTGGCGCGCAGGCCGTAAAAGTTGTAATAGAGGAAGCAGGGAACCGCAAGGCCCAACGGCACCCAGGGCTCGCTGGTCGGCGTGACAATGCCGGGGATGACCCCGATCACGTTGTTGAAAAGAACAAAAAGGAAGATGCAGGTGACGAAGGCCTGGAAGCTCTGATAGCCGTGGCCGATCACCTGCTCGGCCTGACCGCCGATCGCCTCGTGAATCATCTCGGCGATCTGTTGCGCCGGGTTGGCCCGCTCCACCGACAGGCTGACGCGAACAAGGATGAAAAAGGCGATGAGTCCGCAAGTCACCAGCAATTCCAGCCCGAGCGCCTGATTGACCCCAACGGCCTTCTCGGCGGCGATGGCCGGAGAAAGGCCAATCGACTGAAAAGCCTTGATTTCAATGCCCTTCAACAGGGCATCCAGCAAGCGTACAAGTGCAGAGGTTACCGGCATGAATCTTTAATTCTTTCCGCCACCGCGCGCAAAACCCATCCGCCGCGGAGCCTGTTTCATTCTTGTTTCCGTCCCTGAATCGATCAGTCGCGCAGCAACCGGACCGCCTCCCATACTATGGTCAATGCTGCCAAAGCCACTCCGAAGAAAAGCGCCAAAATCGAGCCATGGAAACATTTCAGGCTACCATAGATCACCCCGGCAAAGACGGTGAGCCTGAGCACAAAGAAGAGAACCACCACCGGAGCGCTCGCCGGAGTCTTGTGCTTGTCCAATCGGGCGTTGATGACGCGAATCAGGCGCTGCCACTCCCAGATGCTGGCCGCCGAAATCAGCGTGCCGGTCACCAGTAGCGCGGCGCTGCGCCAGCCTCCGCCAATCCACACAACCAAGGCGGCAACTGTCCCTAGAATCAGCGTGTTGCGCATCGCTCGATGAAGCATCGCATCAAGGTCTGCCTGGGTAAGGTCAACGATGGGATGGGTTTCCTGGCTCATGATGGAAGGTCGCCGCTTCCCTTCCCGCTCCCGTTCTGGGCCGAGTCTTCCTTGCGGGAAATCTTCTCGGCGTTAATCGCCGTCTGAATCACATAAAACAGCCCGGAGATGCTGCCAAAGACGATGCCGACAATCGCAATCCAGTGCTGATGCAGGCGGTTGTCAGCCCACCAGCCGGCGCCCCAGCCGATGGCCACCGCCGCGGGCAGCACGAAGGCAAGATGGATCAGCTTTTCCGCCTCGACGTACGCGGCCAGTCCGCCGGAGGACTTCTCGGGCGGCTTCGACTCCGGTATGGCGCGATGAAAGGGCATCTCTCGTGATTATCTCCGATCGACGCTCTTCCACGCGAGGTATTGAAAGGGCACGGCTTTAGCCGTGCCACAAAAGTCGCTACATAAGCCCGGCTTTAGCCGCTGAGGGAATGGAAGAGAGTGAGGATACATCCCTCCAAGGTGAAAACCCGGCTCATTCTGGCCTTTGATAGTTGGGCTGAAGCCCGTACCCTTCATTCATGAACGATATACTGGCTATTGAACCTGCGACGCGGTTCAAGCAAAGGAATCACAGTGTTCGATTCGGAATTTGAGCGCAGCCTCTTCGATCTGCGCAAGGCAAAACTCGAAGAGATCGTCAAGCTGGGGCAGGCCGCCTATCCCAACCACTTCTCGGCCTCGCACACCATTCCCGAAGTGCGCGCCCAATGGGGCGAGGCAACGACTGAAATTTTGGAAGCGCCGCGCGTTACGGTGGCCGTTGCCGGGCGCATCATGGCCATCCGCGCGCAGGGCAAGGCCGGCTTCGCGACCCTGCAACAAGAGGGCCAGCGGCTGCAAATCTACGTGCGCCTGGACGCTGTCGGCGAGCAGGGCTTTGCGCTCTACAAGCTGCTCGACCTGGGCGACCACATCGGTGTCACCGGCTACCTCTTTCGCACACGCACCGGCGAGCTGACCGTCCACGTCGAGACGCTGACCTTCCTGGCCAAGGCAATGCTGGCGCTGCCGGAGAAGTTTCATGGGCTGGCCGACGTCGAACTGCGCTATCGCCAGCGTTACGTGGACCTCTTCACCAACCTCGATGCCCGCGAGGTCTTCGTCAAGCGCGCCAAGGTGCTGCGCGCACTGCGGAAGTTCTTTGACGACCGTGGATATCATGGAAGTCGAGACGCCGATGATGCAGCAGATCGCCGGCGGCGCGGCGGCGCGGCCCTTCACCACACACCATAACGCGCTCGATCTGGATCTCTTTCTGCGTATCGCGCCGGAGCTTTATCTGAAGCGGCTGGTGGTCGGCGGCTTCGACCGCGTCTACGAGATCAACCGCAACTTCCGCAACGAAGGCGTCAGCACCCAGCACAATCCCGAGTTCACGATGCTGGAGTTCTATCAGGCGTATGCGAATTATTACGACCTGATGACGCTGACCGAGGAGCTGATTGCGTTTGTCGCCAAGGAAGTGAACGAGACGACAATTACGAACTTCAATGGCGTTGAGATTGATCTCGGCAAGTGGACGCGGCTGACGATGCGCGAGGCGATTCGCAGGTTTATGCCAAGTGAATTTGGCACCCCACCTATTCTGAATGATTTCGATGAAAGCAGGCGATTGTTATGCTGGCTTGAAGCAGCGCTCAAACGCCCTGATGTAACCGAAAAGAGGAACGCTCTCCGCCCGGAGCCGCTAAGAGGAGAGGAGCTAAGGAATCTCTTGGAGCTTCCATCTGAACAGGCATTAGTACAGTCCTTTGAGCGCAATAGGCAACATTTGGCAGACAATCCAGAATTGGTTGAATTCGAGGTAGCTGCGCGCTGTCTCGAATTTGCCGTCGCACAGATTCGGAAGGGCGAGTCAAACGGCAGGGTGATCTATCAGCTTTTCGAGGGGATAGTCGAACGGTTTCTCATCCAACCGACCATCATCTACGATTACCCAACAGTAGTCTCACCGCTGTCCAAGCAGAAGCCCAACGATCCAGAACACGTCGAGCGCTTCGAGTTCTTCTGCGGCGGCTTCGAGCTGGGCAACGCCTTCAGCGAATTGAACGATCCGGTCGAGCAGCACAAGCGCTTTGCCCAGCAGCTTGAGGATCGCGCCCATGGCGACGACGAGGCTCATCAGATGGACGAGGATTACGTACGCGCGCTAGCCTACGGGCTGCCTCCCACAGCCGGCGAGGGCATCGGCATCGACCGGCTGGTGATGCTGCTAACCGGCTCCAAGTCGATTCGCGATGTGATTCTCTTTCCGTTGATGAGGAACAGGGACCAGGGGTCAGGGGTCAGGGATCAGGAGAGGCCACCACAATGAGCAAGATGACTGCAATCAAGAAAGTCGTTCTGGCAGAACATCATCTGCGACCAGGGCGTACAAAGCATACTCTCTGCGACGCACAAGGGAGCAGGGAGTTTCCGCCTTTCGTTTCTCTAGTGATCGTGCAATACCCTGGATCGGGCTACTACCTTCTGCACCTTTGTGAAGATGGGCACGGGACAGACACTTGGCACGAGACGATTGATGACGCTTTCCACCAAGCCGAATATGAGTTTGAGGTCAAGCCAGAGGAATGGGACGAAACGAACCTTTTTGAGGTTTGATTGAAATCATCAAACGGAGTGCGGCTTTTCTGATCTCTGATCTCTGATCTCTGATCTCTGGAGCACCATGAACATTCTCTTCATCGGCGACATCTTCGGCAGCGCGGGGCGCAGGATCGTGCGCGAGCACATCGGCCATCTGCGCTCGTCGCACAACGTCGAGCTCACCATCATCAATGCCGAAAACGCCGCCGGCGGCTTTGGCCTGACGCCGCAGCTTGCCGAGGACCTCTTCGATCTGGGCGCGGATGTTTTGACCACCGGCAACCACGTCTGGGACAAGCGCGAGCTGATCGACTATATGAACGCTGCGCCCGCCGGGAGCCACGAGCGCGGGCGCCGCGTGCTGCGGCCAGCCAATCTGCAACCGGGCGTTCCCGGCTGGGGCGTTTACGAAGGCGTGACGGCAAGCGGCGTGGAGTACGCGGTGATCCAGTTGCAGGGCTGCGTCTTCATGAATACGACCAACGATCCTTTCCACGCCGCTGACGCGCTGCTGGAGAAGATCACGGCCAAGGTGATTGTGGTCGATGTCCATGCCGAGGCCACCAGCGAGAAGGTGGCATTGGGCTGGCATCTGGATGGGCGCGTGACCGCGGTGCTGGGGACACATACCCATGTTCCGACCGCCGACGAGCGCGTGCTGCCGGGCGGGACCGCCTACCAGACCGATGTGGGCATGAGCGGCCCTTACGACAGCGTGATCGGCGTGGAAAAGGAGCTGGTGCTCAAGAAGTTTCTTACCGGAATGCCAAGCAAGTTCGAGGCCGCCAAGGGCAACCCCGAGATGTGCGCCGCGCTGGTGGCCTGCGACCCGATGACTGGCCGCGCCACGCGGATTCAGCGCATCATGCTAGGCGAATAGCCACACTGGCGCATTATGATTTTGGAATGCGCCCCACGCCGCCCGCGACGCTCGTTCTCGACACCACGCTGCTCAAGCCGGGCCTGCGCCTGGCCGTTGGCCTCTCCGGTGGCGCTGACTCCGTGGCCCTGATGCGCGCGCTGGCGGAGCGGAGCAAGCAACTGGGCCTGGTGTTGCACGCCGCCCATCTGCACCATGGCCTGCGCGGCGAGGAGGCCGACGGCGATCTGGCCTTTGCCCGCGCGCTCGCGGCTGAACTGGGCCTTCCCTTCCACGAGGCGCGAGTGGATTGCCGAGGCCGATGCCAAAGGCCAACGGCGAGACCATCGAAGAGGCCGCGCGCCGCTTGCGTTACCGCTGGTTCCGGCAACTGATGGCCTCGGGCGAGGTGGAGGCCGTGGCTACCGCCCACACCCGCGACGATCAGGCCGAAACTGTCCTGGCCAAGTTCCTGCGCGGCGCATGGACCGAGGGCCTAAGCGGCATTCATCCGGTCGTCGAGTTTCCCGAAGGCCGCATTCTTCGCCCGCTGCTCTCCACTACGCGGGCTGAGGTCGAGGCTTATCTCGGCGCGCAGGGCCAGGGCTGGCGCGAGGACTCCTCCAACCGTCACCTCACCTACACCCGCAACCGCATCCGCCACGAGCTGCTGCCGCTGCTGGAGGGCTGGAATCCGCGACTGCGCGAGCACCTGGCGCAGATGGCTCAGTTGGCCCGCGACGAGGAGGCGTGGTGGACGTCCGAAGTGGCCGGTTGGCTCCGCAGTTGCTGCTGCATGGCCGCCCGGTACGAGGCGGAGGCCGCGCAGCCGGCGATGGCTTGGCGCTCGATGTCACCCGTCTGGCCGCGCTCGGTCCGGCATTCCAGCGGAGGCTTTTGCGATTCGCTGCGGAAGAGCTGGGCGCGACCTCGATTTTCCCTCAACCGAGGCGCTGCGCGCGCTGGCGCTCTGCGGAAAAGCTGGACAGAGATTGGAGCTGGTGCAGGGGTTGCGCGCCGAGCGGACGCCGAGAGAGTTGCGGCTGGCGATTCTGCCGGTTGCGCCGGAGCGGTGCGGAAGCTAGCAGCCGAGTACAGCGTTGCGATTCCCGGCGAGGTGACGCTCCGGCCTTCGGGCTGCGGCTGCGGATTGAAGTCACCGAGCCAGCCAGCACACCGGAGAACCGGGTCGCCACGCTGCGCAACTGGAGGCCCGGCGACCGCGTTCAGCTGCGCTACTCCTCCGGCCCGCGCAAGGTGAAGGAAGTATTGGAGCGGTTGAAGGTTACGGGCTCCAGCCGAGCCTTCTGGCCGGTTCTTGAACTCGATGGCCGCATCGTCTGGATGCGGGGAGTTGAATTGGAGTCGGCTCCGGGAATTTGCGTGGTGGCTGCCAGCCTGGAAGATGATGGCGTTGAGCCTTCCCGAATTGGAAATTGACGGATTGGATGACGCACCACTTGCCGCCGAAATCGGCCCGCGGATTGCTACTGGTTTTCCTGGCTTGAGAGTACAATCGGAGTAACTGTTCTTGCGGGCGGGAACATTGTTGTGTCTGCTGGCGTAAACATGGTGTATTTTCTGTGACTTTCAGGGATGTACAGGCGTCTAAAGAGTGAGGTAAGCAGTGCTGGTGACCCGCCTGGCGGCTTCTCCAACGCTGGAAGAGAGGAATCCTGGTGAATTCGACCGTCAGAGCGATCATGTTTTGGGTCTTTATCGGCATCTGCTGCATGCTGCTTTGGGGCGTGATGTCGAAGAGCGGAAACATGGGGGGCAAGGATGCGGAAATCTCCTACTCCGACCTGTTCAACAAGGTAAAGCAGGGACAGGTGCTCGATGCGGAGGTCCAGGGCACGCGAGCTGCATGGCCACATGAAGGCCAACGCCCAAGGAGCAGTTCCACACCCATGTCGGCGAGCACTATGAAGGCCTTGAGACGGCGTTCCTGGCCTCCGACGCACACTTCTCCAAGAAGGCGGAGCAGAGCAACCTGCCGTTGCAGGTGCTGTTCAATGTGGGACCGATCCTTCTCTTCGGCTTCATCTTGTTCTTCTTCATGCGCCAGATGCAGTCGGGCGGCAACAAGGCGCTGTCGTTCGGCAAGAGCCGCGCGCGCCTGCTCTCCATGCAGCAGAAGAAGATCACCTTCAAGGACGTGGCCGGCGTGGATGAGGCCAAGGAAGAGCTGAAGGAGATCATCGAGTACCTGCGCGAGCCGGCGAAGTTCCAGAAGCTCGGCGGACGCATTCCCAAGGGCGTGCTGCTGGTCGGCCCTCCGGGAACCGGCAAGACACTGCTGGCCAGGGCCGTGGCCGGCGAAGCCAACGTGCCGTTCTTTTCAATCTCCGGCTCGGACTTCGTTGAGATGTTCGTCGGCGTGGGCGCAAGCCGCGTCCGCGACCTCTTCGAGCAGGGCAAGAAGAACGCGCCCTGCATCATCTTCATTGACGAGATCGACGCCGTGGGCCGCCATCGCGGCGCCGGTCTGGGCGGCGGACACGACGAGCGCGAGCAGACGCTGAATCAGCTTGCTCGTCGAGATGGACGGCTTTGAATCCAACGACGGCGTGATTCTGGTGGCCGCCACCAACCGTCCCGACGTGCTCGATCCCGCGCTGCTGCGCCCCGGCCGCTTCGACCGCCGCGTGGTGGTGGGCCTGCCCGACGTGCGCGGCCGCGAAGAGATTCTGCGCGTCCACGTGAAGAAGGTTCCCGTCTCCGACGATACCAACCTGAATGTGCTGGCCCGCGGAACACCCGGCTTCAGCGGCGCCGATCTGGCCAATATGGTCAACGAGGCTGCCCTGAGCGCCGCGCGCATGAATCGCAAGCAGGTCGTCATGTACGACTTCGAGGTGGCCAAGGACAAGGTGCTGATGGGCGCCGAGCGCAAGTCCATGCTGCTCACCGAGGAAGAGAAGCGGGTGACCGCCTATCACGAGGCCGGCCACGCGCTGGTCTCGTTCATGCGCGAACACTCCGACCCCATTCACAAGGTCACCATCATTCCGCGCGGCATGGCTCTGGGCGTGACGATCTTCTTGCCCGGCGACCGGCACAATTACACGCGGGAATACCTGGAAGCCAATCTGGCCATCTCCTACGGCGGACGCGTGGCCGAGGAGATCTTCCTCAACCAGATGTCCACCGGCGCGGGAAGCGACATTGAATCCGCCACCGACCTGGCCCGGCGCATGGTCTGCGAGTACGGCATGAGCCGCCTGGGGCCGCTCACCTTCGGCAAGAAGGAGGAGCAGATCTTCCTGGGCCGCGAGATCGCCCAGCACCGCGACTTCAGCGAGGAGACGGCCCGGCAGATCGATCTGGAAGTGCGCCGCCTGATCGACGAGGCCTACCAGTCGGCCCATACCATCGTCGAATCGAATGCCGACGCCATGCACCGCATCGCCGCAGCCCTGCTGGAGCGCGAGACCATCGACGCCGAAGAGGTCAAGATGCTCATCGAGGGCAAGGAGCTGCCTCCCATGCGTTCGAATCTGGCCACGCCCTCGGACATCGGCGGACCCGATGTGCAACAAGTGCTCAAGCCCGAAAGCCGCAGCGGACCGGGCTACCCCGAAGGCTCGCCTTCACCGGCATAGGCGCTGCGCTAACTCAACAAGCATCAAGGGCCGCTCCTCACCGGACGGCCTTTGAATTTTGCTATTCTACCAGTGCAAAGGTTTCACTTTGCCTCGAATGATACGTACGATGCCAGTCCGTAAGTTTCCGGCTATTATCCTGCTGCTCCTCGCCTGCTTCTCAGGATCAGTCGTTCCACTCGCAATCGCGCAGAACGTCATCTTGCACGACCTGGAAAGCAGCGATCCTTATAACTATTCCCTTAGCGGATTGAAAGGAATGTTAAGCGAATGCGGCATTAAGTTCGGCGAGATGGTCTTCACCGCTGAGATTCTCTCCATGGACCCGGCGCCCTATGGTGAATTTCGTCTCACCCTCCGTCCCTTGACAATCTTCAAAGGCGCTCCTGCCCTCGGCGTGAAGGTTTTTACCGCGCAGCGCAGATGTCTACCCGAAATGAAGACGGGGGACCGATGGCTATTCTCAGTTTATCGCGATAGTGAGTCGAAGAACCTCTTCGTCGGTTACGGAACCCGCAGCGGCCCCGAGGCCGCGGAAGCCGAACAGATTGCCTTCCTCCACAAACTCGCAAGCCTCGACAATCAAGGAGTCGTCAAGGGACGCGCCTACTTCAATCAAGGGACTGGGGAGCACTCGGAAGCGCAGCCTCCCGTCCAGTAACCATACCATCCTTCTGACCCGCGTCGAGGATGGCCGAAAATTCAAGGTTGCGACTGACGAGAAAGGCGACTTTGAATTCGAACCGTTGTATGCCGGAATTTACGAAGTAGACCCCAATACCAAACCCGGTCTCTGGACCATGTGGTCAGGGGGAATCGATGTCGAACCGCACGGGTGCACCGACTTCGATTTCGATTTTCATGTCGATGGCGAGATTGCCGGAAGACTCGTCTTTCCCGAGGGAGTCGATCCATCAACTTGGGAAGTCAAAGCCACGTTCGCCGACGATCCAGAGGTCGTTCCGGCTTCAACCTGGACCGACAGCGCCGGACGATTTGTCCTACACGGCCTGAATCCCGGTAAGTACATTGTTGTGTTTGAAAAGACTGAGATGAGGAAGGGGCCGAACCTGCAGATCAATCTATTCGCGCCCGGCACTCCGGATCGCGCCAACGCCAAGGTCATCGAGCTTGAGAAAGCTGCCCGCGTCGAGGGCATCGAGATCGCCGTTCCGCGCACCGCCCTCAAATAGTCGCTGCTTGTGCGATCTACGATACCATCCCCTCAACGAGCCACAACCCGCCTGTAGACCGGGTGCCGCACACGAGCGTATTCTATCCCGCTACCATGGCAGGTTATCGAAGCCCGGTATGGGGAAGGCTGCGCTGAACTCTCTTACTTCGCTGGCCAGCCGGGAGAGCCGGGACGCGTCTCCGGCGTGGCGCAGCGCTTCCACGATCCATCCGGCAATGCTCGCCATCTCCGCCTCCCGCATTCCGCGCGTGGTGGAGGCCGGCGTGCCGATGCGGATGCCGCTGGGCCGCAGCGGCGGCTTCGGATCGTCCGGGATCACCTGCTTGTTGGTGGCAATGCCGATCCGCTCCAGCGTCTCCTCGGCTTGCCTGCCGTCGATGCCAAAACTCGCAACGGTGTCGGCGACCATCATGTGATTGCTGGTGCCGCCGGTGACCAACGTTACGCTCGCCTGTGAGAACGCCTCCGCCAGAGCCTTGGCATTGGCAAGCGTCTGGCGAGCATAGTTTTGAAACTCAGGTTCCTCAGCCTTGCGAAATGCGATCGCGGCGGCGGCGATGCTGTTCATGTGCGGCCCGCCTTGCAAGCCGGGGAAGACGGAGTTGTCGATCTGCTTGGCGTATTGCTTGCGGCAGAGAATCATGCCGCCGCGCGGGCCGCGCAGGCTCTTGTGTGTGGTCGTGGTGACAATGTCGAAGCCCGCGTCCATGGGATTGGGCAGGGCATTGGCGGCGATCATCCCCGCCACATGGGAGACATCCGCCATCGCCAGCGCGCCCACTTCGTCGGCGATGGCGCGGAAGCTCGCATAGTCATACTCCCGCGGATACGAGGTGTAGCCGCATAAAACAATCTTGGGATGGGTCTCCCGCGCCAGCCTCCGCACTTCGTCAAAGTCGATGGCGCCCGCCTGATCCGGCCTGGTCTTGTAGCGGATGAAGTTGAAGAGCTGTCCCATGTGCGAGACCGGAGCGCCATGGGTCAGGTGGCCTCCGTGCGAGAGGTCCATGCCGAGAATCGTATCGCCCGGCTTCATGAAGGCCAGATAGACCGCTTGATTCATCGGCGAGCCGGAGAGCGGCTGCACATTGGCGTGTTCGGCGCGAAAGAGCCGGCAGGCACGCTCCCGCGCGGCGTTCTCGATCCGGTCGGCGAAGGTCTGTCCGGCGTAGTACCTGCGGCCGGGGTAGCCTTCGCAATACTTATTGGTCAGGACCGAACCGAGCGCGGCCAGAACCTCCGGGTAGGTGTAGTTTTCTGAAGGAATCAGATTGATTCCCTGCTGTTGCCGAAGTTCTTCGCCGGCAATTGCTGCAAAGATTTCGGGATCGGATTCGAGCAGGAAATCGCGGAAACTGGTTTGGATACGGGTCATGGGCAGTCCTTTCGACGAGTTCGCTGGACAGGAAAATGAGTGCCCAGGCGATCGGCATAGGACTGCCTCGCGCTCCCCGGTGGTGGCCCACCTGAATCGCCAGTTGCACGAGGGATTCCAGAAAGGCGCCAGCGTTTCTGCGCTCCCGGAAAAGACAGATTACCATAATCCGCGCAGACAACTGAGGAAAGAATCGCTGTTGCGCGGGGTGCCTTCAGAAAATCTTGTACCCAATCCCGACGCTGGCTCCGTATGGCGAGAGGCTGGAATTACCCCACCTGGGGTAGTACTGGTATTCGAAGTCCACGGCGCGCAGGCTGAGGCGCTT
>CAWFZU010000241.1:0-11429 GCA_963820195.1 uncultured Acidobacteriaceae bacterium
ACTAGGGAGGACGCGAATCGTCTGGAAAGCAATTGTATTTTTCGCGCTAAGGTCATTTGCATAGGTCCAATTTCGGAAATGAAATTCTGCATCAGCTTGGGCATATCCAAAGAGGCTGGGTTGCTCGGATTGCCGGCCATGTCTGGTCCAATTGTTGGGCCGGAGTCGCTGAACCAACCAGCAATTGTGCAGATTGTGTGGTCGTCGATTTTAAACAGTTTTTGCCCGAACGGGACGCGCGGGTCTCCGCTAAGTTTACTATCTGTCACAACAACGAGGCCATTCTTGTTTGCTAAGTAAACATTGACTGTTCCGTGTGTAATGTGAGTCTGATCCTTTGGATTTATATCTTCCTGAGCTTTCGTGTTCTCGACTTTAGCTGGATTGCTTGCCTGCGCCGACATATATGGGGCTAACGCAAGTATAAGAGAGACCACATAGAGTTTGCTTACATGATTAATTCGCATTTCCGCTCTCCTCAACCGCAAACAAATATTATACTCTAAACTGTTCCTTTATACCCACCACTCAACGATTATGCCCATCACTGCTGAGCGCTGGAAGCCACCCGCAGCAATTATCTGTTCGACTGCTTCATGAAGCTCGCCGCCACGACAGAATCGAGGAACTCCAGCGGCCAATCCCAATAGCCAGTATGCTTATAATATACCTTCGTGCAATCTCTCATCATTCGTAGTCATGCATACGAAATGAATGTTCCGTCCGTCAAAACAACAGGATGCTGAGGGAACTGATTTTGAAGTTCGCGTTTCTCGCCGCGCTTGCGTACTTACCGGCGGCGCCGGCCCAGACTCCTGCTCCTTCCCTCCCGCAGGTTCCTGTTCTGAGTACGCGCACCACTCTGGTTCTGGTTCCCGCTTTGGTCAGGACCAAAGACGGAGCGCCGGTTTTCACGCTCAGCGCAAAGGATTTCGTTCTTACCGACGACGGCATTGAACAGAAGATCACGATCGATGAAGAGACGGGCAGCGAGCCTCTGGCGCTGGTGGTTGCGGTTGAAACCGGCGGCGCGGGCGCTCGCCAGCTCGAAAAATATCGCAATCTGGGCCCATCGATCGAGGCGGTCATTGGCGGCGTTCCCCACGAGGTCGCGGTGGTAGAGTTCGACAGCGAAGCCCGGCTGGCCATGGCCTTTACCCCTGATTTGAATGCGGTGGGAGATGCCGTGCGCGGCCTGGAGCCGGGAGATCGCGGCGCCGCCATCCTCGACGGCCTACGATTCTCCGTCGATCTGTTGCGTAGGCAGCCGCCCTCCTATCGCCGCGCCATTCTGCTCATCAGCGAAACGGTGGACCATGGCAGCAAGACGAATCTGGAGCAGGCTCTGCATGACGTGAGCGACACCAATACGGCGATCTACAGCCTGAACTTTTCCACTGGCAAATCCAACATCGAACACACAGCCGCGCTGATCTATGCGGACCCAAATCCAGGCCCGCCTGGCGGCTGCATGGCCAAGGATCCGAATGCGCCCGGCCAAAACCGCTGGGTGCAAGCCTATGACTGCCTGGGCCTGCTGGCTCCGCCGCTACGGCTAGCCAAGGCGGCGGCAATCGCAGCCGCGGACGGGCTCAGGCACAATGCGGCGGAGAGCGTGGCGCAATTGACGGGCGGGGAATCTTTCAGATTCAAGGACGCCCGCAGCCTGGAGCGCGATGTGCAGGCCATCTCCCACCATCTGCCGAATCGCTATCTTCTGAGCTTTTATCCCACCGCTCCCCATGCGGGCTTTCATGCCATCGGATTGCACCTGACGGAATATCCGAATCTGGTGGTGACGGGCAGAAATGGCTATTGGGCAGATGAAGAAGAATTGACTGTGAACGGCACCAAATAAACTCATTGGGTGCCCCAGGACTCGATTCTGAGACCTGGGAGTCCAGTCATCCCATAACCGCCATCCTCACAGCTTCTTGTGCATTCGCAGCCACGCGCAGCAACTCGCGGTTCTTCTGCTTGATAAAGCCAGCCGCGACGGCGGAATCCAAGAAAGCTAACAGCCCGTCCCAGTAGCCTGCAGTATTGATCACAATGCAGGGTTTTGCGTGCAGGCCGAGTTGCGCCCATGTGACCACCTCCAGCAGCTCTTCCAGCGTGCCGTAGCCGCCGGGCAGCACCAGAAAGGCGTCGGCCAGCTCGGCCATGCGCGCCTTGCGCTCGTGCATGGTGGAAACCAGCACGAACTCAGTCAGCCCGTCGTGGGCGATCTCGCGGCCGGCCAGCAGCTCGGGCAGAACGCCAATGGCATGAGCGCCCCCGGCGAGCGCCGCATCGGCCACCGCGCCCATTAGTCCTATATTTGTCCCGCCATAGACCAGCCCCAGCCCGGCGGAGGCAATGGCCGCGCCCAGCGCACGAGCCTCGGCGAGATAGGCGGGATTGCTTCCGACGGCCGATCCGCAGTAGACGGCAACGCGGCGAACAGGTTGTTTGGATGATGTCATGACCACTTCAGAATAACCGCTCGGCGACCAATTCTATTCACGCCCCGGATATTCTGCCGGCGTCAGTTCTTCCCGCCTTTGCACTGTATCCGTATCTGCTGGAATTTGTCGTAGAGTATCTCCCGCGCCTCGACATTCCGGGCATGGGACTATGCACTCCAATCTGGGCGATTTTCGCCCTTGCTTCCTACGCGATTGCCTCGTCTTTCTTTTCCTCAAGTTGCATATTCCCAAGGTGTATCTCATTCACCGTGATGCTGAGCACCGACAGCGAATGCAGGCACAGGTTAATGTGGTCTCCGAGGTGTCACCCTGACAAATCAAGTTGTTGAAGTACTTCGCGATCGAATCCCATACATTCTGTTTGGTACAGTTTTCCTGTTTATCGGATTGTGTGTCTGCGGCATCGCCGTGATGCGGCGCCGGAGCGTGGGAAAAGTCTTCATCTGGCTCGGAATCTGGAGTGCGATTGAGGGAATCGAATACCTGTTTGGTTCGTTGGCTGACCTCGGACTTCTGCCTAATTGGCTTTTGGCCAGTCTTCCATACGTAGGAAATATTTTGTCGTTTTTAGTTGTGGTAATTGCTTTGCTGGCCTTTCTCGACCTTAGCAAGGACAAACTGCGGCTCGTTCTTCAAGGAGCGATTGTAGTGGGGCTCGCGATTGCTGTGGCAGGCATTGCCCTTTTCTTATTTACCGGCTCTTCGTTCAAAGTCATGCCATTCAATCATCTCCTCGCGGCCATTTCGCTCACGGTCTTGGCAATCGTCGTCGCAGTGCCAAAACTCAGTCGGAGATTTCTCGTCCTGCCCAACCGCACTGTCCTTTCTATCGGCATCCTTGTTTTCGCTTTGGAGGCGGTTTATGGCAACTTGTCGCTTCCACTGGGGCTCCCCAGTCCGCCCGAGATCCTGGACCCGCTGGGGTTTGCTGTCCTCCTATTCTGCTTTGGATATGTTGCGGTGCAGAGCTTGGAAATGAGATCGTCACCATCCGCAAGGTTTTGAGAGATTGGAACAGACTTGGGCCACGCAGGCGAAGATCGCCTAAAGCAGTGTTCGTTGCCAAGGCCACGAACGCGTCAGAATGCAGCAACGACTACCACAGTGGCATCGTCCTGAAAGTGGTCTTCGCAAAAGGTACTCACCTGCGCAAGGAGTCCGTTCGACAATTCCTGCGCCGATTTGCGGCTGTTCGATTGTGCGTACGACGCGACGCTTTCTACACCAAATTCCTGTGCATTTGCTCCTTCCGCTTCCGTTATGCCGTCGGTGAACAACAAGAGGCGGTCTTGTAGTTCTAAGGAGATCATGCTGTCCTTGTACTCCCATGCGGGAAAGACCCCCAGCACTGCACCGCCTGCATCAAGCATCCTAGATTGCCCATGTGACACCAGAATCGGGTACAGATGGCCTGCATTGCAGTATTGAAAAGTGCGCGATTCGCCATCGAGAACTCCATAAAAGAACGTCACAAATTTTCCGGTCGCGATGTTTTCGCAAAGCAGCTTGTTCACCTTTCCGCACAGGCTGGCTGAACTGTTTGAGCTGCTGGCATAAGCGCGGACCGCCGCCTGCACGTTGGCCATGAGCAACGCAGCCGACACGCCCTTTCCTACCACATCGGCAATGCATATCCCAAGTTGATTTTCTCCCAGCCTTAAGACGTCGTAGTAGTCGCCACTCACCATGCGCGCCGGGCGCCAAGCACCCGCGACCTCGAATCCAGGCAACTGTGGAATCTGCTTGGGAAGCAGTGATTGTTGTATTTCCCGGGCACGCTGCAACTCCTGTTCTTGCATTTCAAGTTGTGCTGCACCAAGGTTCATAGATCGCTGAAGTTCGACGTTGCGCCGTTCGAGGTTCTCTGTTGTGGTTCGGTAGAGAAAGGCCAGAACACTGGAGACAAAAGTGATCAGTATCGGAAACTTCCAACCTGTCCTGAGCAAATGCCCCAGAGTCTGCGGCGTAGGTGGCGCTAACAGCCACACAAAAACCGACGAGATCACGTAAATAGGAAGGAGAAGAACAAATAGGAAACAAAGAAAGAGCAGCCAGTTATAGGGAAACGGCCTCTCTGAATAGAGTCTGTGCAATCTCTGCGTCACAGGCACAATGAGGTTTCCAATTGCAAGCCCATACAACAGGACCGTGAGCGGATTGATCCGCTGTCCAATGGCCCAGAATGTGGCTCCAGCGACAGCGGAAACAGCAATATAAAAGACTTGAATTCTGAGGAAATGGGCTGAAGATTCAAGCATGATCTTCAATGGGATGCGCATTCATTAACCTCGACGATTCGATGGGATCATTCTACGCTCATCGCAGATTTTAATGATCCGGGTGTGTTCCCGAACGATCGCTGAGGCGCGAAATAAGCGCCAACAGGTGAATTCCAAGGTTCTGGGCGAACTACTGGCCTCTCGGCAATTACTCTTTCGTCAACATCGCGTGATTGGAAACCGCCGGCACACTCGACGGGCGCTGCTGGGCGAGCACTCTGCTCTTTAACACCCGGAACGGTACACTAGACTCAGGACCCTTCCCGCCCGGACTGGCCTCTTGCAGCCGCTCGCCGACCAACCTGAATCCCGAACAGCGCGCCGCCGTCGAGGCCACCGAAGGCCCCCTGCTGATTCTCGCCGGAGCCGGCTCGGGCAAGACCCGCGTCATCACCAGCCGCATCGCCTGGCTGATCCGCGAGAAGGGCGTCGCGCCGGACTCCATCCTGGCCGTCACCTTCACCAACAAGGCCGCCAGCGAGATGGGCGAGCGCGTCGACCGGCTGCTCGGCCACTCCTCGCTGGCCAAGCCGCTGATCTGCACCTTCCACTCGCTTTTGCGTGCGCATCCTGCGCCGCGACATCGAGGCGCTCAAGGTTGGCAACGAAGGCCTCACCCGCTCCTTTGCCATCTACGACGAGAACGACCAGCAGGCCATCGTCAAGCAGATCATGAAGCGCATGGGTCTGGACACCAAGCAGCTCACCCCGCGCACCGTTCTGGGCCGCATCTCCTGGGCCAAGAACCACATGGTCGATCCGCAGGAGTATTACCTCGCCTCCAAGGATCCCAACAGCGAGCGCATCGCCCACATCTACCAGGGCTACCAGGCCGAGCTGCGCAAGAACAACGCCCTGGACTTCGACGACCTGCTGCTGGAGGCCGTGCGCCTGCTCAAGGTCTCCACGCGAAGCCCGCGAGCGCTACCAGCGCCGCTACCGCTATCTGCTGGTGGACGAGTACCAGGACACCAACCGCCCGCAGTACGAGCTGATGAAGCTGCTGGCCGGCGAGCGAAAGAACGTCTGCGCGGTGGGCGACGAGGACCAGAGCATCTACTCCTGGCGCGGCGCCGACATCCGCAACATTCTGGAGTTCGAGAAGGACTTTCCCAACGCCCGCATCGTCCGGCTGGAGCAGAACTACCGCTCGACGCAGATGATTCTGGAGGCCGCCGGCGCGGTGGTCGCCAACAACCTCACGCGCAAGGGCAAGAAGCTCTGGACCGACCGCCAGGGCGGCTCGCTGATCGGCTACTACGAGGCTCCCGACGGCGAAAACGAGGCGCTCTTCATCGCCGACCGCATTCAGAAATTTCTTCGCCAGGCGGATTCCAGCGACCGACGCCGAAGGAAGCGCACTGCGCCGTGCTCTACCGCACCAACGCCCAGTCGCGGCTGGTGGAAGAGGCGCTGCGCCGCTACAACATCCCCTACACCATGGTCGGCGGCTTCAGCTTTTACGAGCGCGCCGAGATCAAGGACCTGCTCGGCTACCTGCGCCTGATCCGCAACCCCCACGATTCAATGGCCTTGCAGCGGGTCATCAACACCCCGGCCCGCGGCATCGGCAAAACCACGCTGGAAACCCTGGAGCGGCTGGCTCTGGAAACCGGCGCATCCACCTGGGAGCGCTCTCAGCGCCGCCATCGCCAACCGCCTCATCCCCACCCGCGCGCTGATGGCCATCGAGTCCTTCCGCCAGCTCATTCTCGACGCCCAGGCCATGATGGACCCCGACTTTGCCGGCAAGCTCTCGGCCGATGTGGCGCCGGAGCGGAATCCGACGAAGACGCCGACACGGATTTCGACTTCGGCGCAGCCGACGGCGGATTCAGCCAGCACAGAGTCTGCAACCAGCTTCGATTTTGGCGGCAATGAGACCCAGCCTCCGCTGCTCGACGCCAGCCAGCTTCTCGCCCTTCGCCGCTCAATCCAAGCAGCCCTTTCCGAAGAGCGCAGGGGTGGCCCCAGTCTCGATTTTGGGACCGGGGAAACCAATAACGCCCAACCCTGATTTTGAATCGGACGCCGAAGAAGTCGCGGCAGACGAAAAGGGCATGGAAGCGCCTTTCGCAAGCCCGGCGACGCGGCCACACTCCCCGAGCTGATCCGCTTCCTCATCGACCGCACCGGCTACATCAAAGCTCTGGAAACCGAAGGCTCGCCGGAGGCCTTCAGCCGCATTGAAAACCTGAAGGAACTGGCCAACGCCGCCCACGACGCCGAAGCCCGCGGCGAGACCCTGGCCGACTTCCTCGACCACGCCGCTCTGGCCTCCGACACCGACCAGTTCGATCCCGACGCCCGCGTCACGCTGATGACCCTGCACGCCGCCAAGGGCCTGGAGTTTCCGCTGGTCTTTCTCGCCGGCCTGGAAGAGGGCCTCTTTCCCCACTCCCGCACTCTCAACAATCCCGACGAACTCGAAGAAGAGCGCCGCCTCTGCTACGTCGGCATGACCCGCGCCATGAACTCGCTCATCCTCACCCGCGCCCACTATCGCCGCCGCTACGGCAACGACGCCCCGGAGATGAGCATCCCCTCCCGCTTCCTTGAAGAGGTTCCCAGCCGGTTGATTGAGAATCTCGGCAGTCCGGCCCCAGTCCTCTGCCTGGTCCACTCCCGGCTACCCCAAGAGCTATGGCCGCAGCCCCGGCGCACGCCGGCGACTTCGCCGACCGGCACTACAACTACGAAGACGAAAACCAGGAGGCCCCGCGTTCGCGCCGCCCAGGCGGCAGCGGCATCGGCGCCAGCGCCAAGAGCTCTCCATCCAAGCCGTTTGTCGCCTCCTGGATGACCGCCAAGGCATCATGTCAACCAGCCAGTCGGAACCTGAGTCCAAAGAGTGAAAGCGCGGAAGCGCCGGAAGCGCCCCGACTCCATCGACAACATCGCCCGCTTCTTCGGCGGCAAGTCAGGCCACGGCAAACCCGGCTCGCTTCCCCGCCCGGCATCGGCACATCCGGCCATGGACCTGCCCGAATCCAGCGGCGCAACCAATCTCAAAAAGGGCCAGCGCGTGCGCCACGCCAAGTACGGCGAAGGCACCATCCTGATGCGCGAAGGCGACGGCGAAGACGCCAAGCTCACCGTCCTTTTCACCCGCCACGGCATGAAAAAACTGATGGAAAAGTTCGCCAATTTGCGCAAGGTTTAGATTAGCCGCTTCATAAACACAAAAACGGAGAGCACGTTTCCGTGCCCTCCGTTGTCGGCAGAACAGCTTGAGAAACTACGCCGCGCGGTTCATGCTCGGCTTGGCCTTGCGGAAAAGAAAGCCTGCCATGAGGAGCAGGCCCGTGCCCATCAACAGCAGCGAAGACGGCTCCGGGGTTACTACCGAGTCACTGTAGTTGACTTCATAACCATTGCTGGCGGGATATGGAGGGTCAACGGTGAGACCACTGATAGAAGATACGTACGTAACGTCACCGTTCCCATCGTTGAAAATAAACACGTAATCATTGACATAGGTTCCGGCGCTTGTGAGCTGGAAGACAATACCGCCGATGTCATCAACATTATTGGGGAGATCACCGGAAGCGCCTGTTGTATCAACGATATCTGTGTAATAGCCAGCAAGGGGGAGTGTGGTTACATCCGAGCCCCATTCACTCCCACTCGGCACGAAAGTTGCAGAGTATGCCGTGCCATCGAAGGTAATCGAAACATTGGACGCAGAGATGATGCCAAACTCTCCGCCGCCCAGCGCGATGCCGGTGAGAGTGCCGCTTGCATTGGTTTGCAACACGGTTGAGGCTGTGCCCTTAGGATCACCGTTGTTCGTACCGGTAGCAGTGAATGTGAGTGTGTCAAGCGTTGCGGCTGATGCAGTCGCAAGAGCAGTTGCCAATGTGAGTACTACTAAACTGATCTTCTTCATAAATTCCTCCCAAGCTGGCCCTCGCGGGCATTCTTCCTGCCTGAACTCATTGCGGTTGCCCGCAAAAAAATAAACATCTTGCAAAGATAAAGCGCTCAAGACCTCCGCGCTCCTCCTGCGAAGCATCGCATCCCTTCGGAGCAATGGCTAAACTCAGAGCATGATAGGGGGACACGCTCAGACTCGCCACGCATGGCGCTCCTCTTGGACCTGCCTCAGAATATGCACGTTGCGCGCCAAAAGAGTTCCTTTAGAATCAGTAATATAGTTTTTCACACATTGGGCAATGTGCAATTCTTTTCACATTTATATCTAAAGAAGTTCCCATCTTTGTCCTGGCAATGCCCTTTCCAAGTGGCCATACTCATCGTCCAAACGGACATTTCATCCAGCGTCGATTCTCCTGTTGAAGCCAGAACGTGAACCCCTGTTTCGCTGAATAGAGGAGGGGTACTTTTGCATTTTCGCTACTTCTCTCCCTGCTGCGCTACCATAAGGTCAGGATTGGGACCGCCTATGTTCGTCGTTGTCTGGCAGTTCGAGATTGCCGAGGAGAAGATTGCCGCCTTTGAGGCCGCCTATTCGCCCGAGGGCGCCTGGGCTCAACTCTTCCGCGCCTCGCCCGAGTACCGGGGCACGGAGTTGCTGCGCGACGCCTACATCCCCGGCAACTACCTCACCATCGACCGCTGGGCCAGCGAAGAGGCCTTCCGCGCCTTCCGCAAGGACCACGACGCCGAATACGAGACACTCGACCGTGCCTGCGACGCGCTGACCAGCCGCGAGATCCGCATCGGCGCTTATACCGTCTGAGTTGCCGAATAGCGCTCACCGCGCCTGTAAACGCAAGAGACGCAGAGGATTACCAGAAATCCACCATATTCTCCGTTTCTTCGCTATTATTTTCTGTCAATGTTTCTCCAGCCCTGCTACAATCCCTTCGAAATGCAATTCCATGCCGCCGCGCCGTTTCTCACCCTTCCAGGAAGGAAGGACGGCTCCGTGAGTACTTTGAGGAGACTCCCCCATGGCAATTGCCGATGACCGCGCCAAAGCCGTAGAACTTGCCCTCGCGCAGATCGAAAAACAGTTTGGCAAAGGGTCGATTGTCCGGCTCGGCTCCAAAGAAGCGCTGGTGCCCATTGCCGTGATCTCCACCGGCTCCATCAGCTTTGACGCGGCGCTGGGCGTGGGCGGCATTCCCCGCGGCCGCGTGACCGAGGTCTTCGGCCCGGAGTCCTCGGGCAAGACCACCATCATGCTTGCAGATCATCGCCGAGGCGCAAAAGGCGGGCGGTCTGGCCGCTTTTGTCGACGTGGAGCACGCCCTCGACCCCGGCTACGCCAAGAAGCTGGGCGTGGACATCGATAACCTGCTGGTTTCGCAGCCCGACACCGGCGAGCAGGCACTGGAGATCACCGAAACCCTGGTCCGCTCCGGCGCCATCGACGTGCTGGTCGTCGATTCGGTGGCCGCGCTGGTGCCCAAGGCCGAGCTGGACGGCGAGATGGGCGACTCCCACATGGGCCTGCAGGCGCGGCTCATGTCGCAGGCGCTGCGCAAGCTCACCGGCACGGTCTCCAAATCGCGCACCGCGCTGATCTTCATCAATCAAATCCGCGAGAAGATCGGCGTCATGTTCGGCAACCCGGAGACCACCACCGGCGGCCGCGCGCTCAAGTTCTACTCCTCGGTCCGCGTGGACATTCGCCGCATCGCCGCCATCAAGGACGGCGACGCGGTCACCGGCAACCGCACCAAGGTCAAGATCGTCAAGAACAAGGTGGCCGCGCCCTTCCGCGAGGCCGAGTTCGACATCCTCTACGGCGAGGGCATCAGCCGCGAGGGCGACGTGCTCGACCTGGCCGTGGCCAACAACATCGTCGAGAAGTCCGGCGCATGGTACGCCTACGCCGGCGAGCGCATCGGCCAGGGCCGCGAAAACACCCGCACCTTCCTCAAGGAGAACAAGGACATCTTCGCCAAGCTGGACGCCGAACTGCGCAAGAAGCTGAACATCGGCGCCGTCAAGGCCGAAGTCCCCGAAGTCCCCGCCGCCGGCCCCGCCGAAGCCAAGGAAGCCGTCCGCGGGCGCAAAGGATAGCTCTTCCTGGTTCACGGATGAATCCCAGGTTACAAGATTGAAACCTGGGTCATCCGGGCGTCCTGAACTTTTAGTCGCTACAATGACAAATATGATTCAGCAACTTGAATTCGCCGATAGAGTACGCCGTCAAGTCGTCCCTCGGACTGCCAAAGAGCGCAAATCAGAATTCGGCCAATTTATGACACCATCCAACATTGCCCGGTTTATGGCCTCTTTATTCCCGGCCAGTGAACTGAAGACGTGCAGATTGCTGGATGCTGGTGCTGGGGTGGGCGCGTTGTCGTGCGCCTTTCTTGACCGTTGGGTTGAGGGAGGCTTTCAGTTCCAAGAGGTACAAGTCTTCGCTTATGAAATTGACGACAGGCTCCGGGGCCACCTCGCTGAACAACTCGCTGCCTATGAAGGTACGACGGCTCATGTCTCTGCGGAAGACTTCATTTCTTCATCGAACCAATTGCTCTTTCACGGAGTCACCGACTACACACACGCGATTCTGAATCCGCCATACAAGAAGATCAACAGCCATTCGCCGCATCGGCATGAACTCCGTGCCCTTGGAATCGAGACCGTGAATCTGTATTCGGCGTTCGTGGCGCTGGCCGTCCTGCAAGCTGCTCATGAAGGGCAGATTGTTGCGATCATTCCGCGCAGCTTTTGCAACGGGCCGTACTATCGCCCGTTCAGA
>CAWFZU010000242.1:0-9844 GCA_963820195.1 uncultured Acidobacteriaceae bacterium
AGGATCAAGATTGAAAGAGTATTTACACAGTTCATTCGAACACTGTACACCCGCCGCGTCAGAAAAGCGAAGGGTGCGAGACGATGAATCTCGACAACCAATCTTCACCTGACTGGAATTTGCAGCAGAACCGCAATGTATTGGCGCACCTTGGCGATCATTGTTGGCGGAGCTTTGGAATGAAACTCCGCCCCGCGACCCGCCCAATCCATGCTCTTCAATTGATCGACAAGCACGGCCCCTTCCACGCTTCCAACGGTGATCGGCAACGTGAAGGGATATGGTTTGACCTTGCTGGTCAAGGGACAAACTACAGCCAATCCGCTGGCCCGGTTGTAGCGGAGATCGGTGAGGACAAGCGCGGGCCTGCGCTTAGCCTGTTCGCGGCCAACCTGCGGATCGAAGTCCAGGAAGACAATGTCGCCGGTATCGGGAACGTACTGGTTCACCATTCGACGGCTTCCCTTCCGATCTCCGGCCCGAGTGAAATCTCCGCATAGCGATTTTCAGGGGTGATTTGGGCCACCAGTTGAGCCAGGGTTGGGATCTTACCTAGCCCGGTGCATCTGCACAACCCCATCGGCAGCTACCGCGATCTCCAGCGGGTCGCCCAACTGCAAGTGAGCGTCGTCCGCTATGGGCTTAGGAATCCTCACAGCCAAGCTGTTTCCCCATTTCAACACTTGAGCCTGCATAGTTCCTCCTGTAGATACATTGTATCACCGTCAGCGAGGGCCACCCAATCTCGATGGCAGGACAGGAAACTGGCCACTATCCACTGATCCCTGTCTTCACGCCCGCCCCGCGAACTCCCGCGTCTCGGTGTAGACCTTCACCTTTTCGCCCACCTGAATGTAGAGCGGGGCCTTGATCTCCAGGCCGGTCTGGAGCCGTGCCAGCTTGGTCACGTTGCCGCTGGTGTCGCCGCGCGCGCCGCCTTCCGTGTACACCACCTCCAGCTCGACCTTCTCCGGCAACTGCAAGCCAATCGGGTTGCCATTGAACTTGTGCAATTGGATAATGACGCCCTCCACCAGCAGCTCCAGCGCATTGCCCATCATGTCGCTATTGAGCGTATGCGTCTCAAAGCTCTCCTGATCCATGAAGTGCGAACCCTCGCCGTCGCTGTAGAGGTAAGAGGCCTCGACCAGCTCCAGGTCCGGCTCCTTGAAGCGCTCGCCGGCTTTGAAGGTCTTGTCGAAGACCGCGCGCGTCAGCAGGTTGCGCATCTTCAGCCGCACCAGCGTCTGGCCGCCGCGCGCCGTGGGCGTCGAGACCTCGGCTTCCATGCAGTAGTACGGGGTATTTTCAAACTCGAAGTACATCTTGCGTTTGACGGTAATCGCTTCCAGCAGTGCGGCCATGGCTTCCTCTAAAATCAGTCATTCGCAGCCGAAAAGGCCTTTCGGCTATCTTGCGGCTCCCTGACCATTATAGGGGGATGCCACCTCGCCGGGCTTGCGCCTTTTCCCCGCCTGCATCATCAAAGAAATGAGCCTGCCTGTGCAGGCATCTCTTTCGCAAGCGAGAACGTCATGGCGCGTGAACTGCTGACCGCACGTCTGGAACGCAAGGAGTGCATCTCCGAAGTCGCCCAGTGCTACCACTTCGTCTTCGTGATCGACGAACTGGAGAGCTTCCACTACACCGCCGGCCAGTTTGTCAGCGCCGTGGCCCCGGACGCCAACGGCAAAATCCAGACCCGCGCCTATTCCATCGCCTCCGCCTCCAACGGCAACCGCTTCGAGCTGTGCGTGAACCGCGTCGAAGAGGGCTTCTTCACCAATCACCTCGCCGACCTGCCCGACCTGCCCATCGGGGCAGAGATTCAGATCCATGGCCCGCATGGCCACTTTATCCTCCACGAGCCCATCACCGACTCGATCCTGGTGGCCACCGGCACTGGCGTTGCGCCGATGCGCGGCTATTTGCAGTGGCTCTTCCCAGCAGATGGCCCCGACCGCAGCAACGGCAAGCAGATCTGGCTGGTCTACGGCACGCGCTACGAGAGTGACATCTATTACCGCGAGGAATTTGAGGCGCTTGCCACGCGCCGACCGAATTTCCACTATCTACCCACGCTGAGCCGCGCGCAGGAGAGTTGGACTGGGTTGCGTGGTTACGTGCAAGAGCACGTGACCCGGATTATTGAAGAGCGCGCCGCCCGACTCGGCCAGCCGCTGCCCGCGCCCTCGCCCAATCCGGCGCTGCCGGCCTCCGAGTTGAACTTCGACATCTACGCCTACATCTGCGGCCTCAACGAGATGGTCTCCGGCGTTCGCGAGCGCCTGACCGCCCTCGGCTGGCATCGCAAGCAGATTGTCTTCGAGCGCTACGACTGAGCAGTGTGGCCGGCGCGCGATTCATCGATCGCTACGGATCAACGGTTCAGCGCCGGATGGTCAAAAGATTCCCGGAATCAAGGCCCAGGATTCCCCTCGATAGTTGCGATATTCATCGCCAAAAGCTTTGAGGAGATTGTTTTCTTCCATCCGGATCTTGCGCAGATACGCGATCACAGCCAACACCCAGCCGATCAGCGCGTGCAACTCGCCGGAGACAATCGCCGTGCCGAGATAAAGGCCGAGCAGGGCTGTGTAGATGGGATGGCGAATGAGGCGATAGGGACCGCTGCGAATCAGTTGATGATCGACTTTAATGGTGATCTTGCCGCTCCAGTAGCGGCCCAGGCAGCGGCGCGACCAGATCGCCAGCACCAAACCCATTGCGTTGAGGGTGAGTCCGGTCGCGGTGACGAAGGCGGAGGCGGGCAGGTAACGCTGGCGCAGCCCGTGAATGGGCAAAAAAATCAGAATCTGGGCTGCGCTCGTTAACAAGAGATGCAGCCACCGCGATCCCCGCGACTCGGAGTCGGTGTCCGCGGCGGCGTTCTTCCTTGACACGTCCCAGTAGACTTCGATCACGCACCACATGGCGATCGATGTCCACATGGGCCAGCCATATCCGAAGGGTTTCATCTTTCCGTTATACACGCCCGGCCGAAAGGGGCGGAAGATCGGTATACTAGAGAAGAGCGAATATGATGCACAACCGGCAGCGTCGAGGATGGGTTCTGCTTGCGGCTATCGCAATCGGAATCGCCCTTGTGTGCATGCTAATCCCGCACGATCATTCCGGTAGCGCGGATTGGCAGGCGATTCTGCCGCTTCTTTTTGCGGGTGTCATCTCGCCACTCAGCATGCTCTCGCCGCTGGCCTGTGAGTACGCAGGCCGCGCGCCTGCCGCTCCTGCGCTGCCCTCGCGCTTCCAGCGCCCGCCACCCTTCCGGCTCGCATAATCCCCTCACAACTGGTCCGGCTTTGCAGGACGGCTTCCGGCTGTCTTGCTTCCGCGACTCATTCCTTGTGAAGTACTTTCTTCGATCTCAAGAGGGTGCGTATGAGCATCGAAACAATCTCTGCCTGGTGCATCTTTGCCGGGTATATTCCATTTCTTGCCATTATCGTGATCCTTCTCCACTACTCTCTGCGGCGCGTTCTCTGGCGGCTCGGAAAGCGGTTGGGAAAACGCAACCTGGGCTATTATCCGACTTCGTTTGCGCTAGGAATGGCGTTGCAATTCATGCAAGTGTATTGGAAGCCCAGCGTCTCTTATGTTCTGGAGGAGAAGCAGGACGAGGACGCGGATGAGGACGACAACGGCGATCCAGAAAACCTGAAGAAGCAACTCGACCGGCAGCTCAAGCGGATTCGGCGCGGCGAGCCGGTCGACCGGCTGGTGTTGCGGCTTTGAGCTGGCGGGATTTGAATCCCAGGTCCCAAAATCGGGAGCTGGGGTACCCAGATGGATGTCAGGCGAATGGGCTATCTAAAACCATTCGTAACCTCCACCATTTAGACTGGTAAACGGAGAATCCTGTGTTTTTTGATAAAGTTCTTACCAAGATTTTCGGCACGGCGAACGAGCGGACTGATCAAGCGGCTGATGCCAATGGTGGCCGTGATCAGTGCCCTCGAAGCGGACACGAAACAGCTTACCGACGAGCAGTTGCGGGCCAAGACGGTCGAGTTCCGGGCGCGGATTGCGGCGCGCCTGGAAGGCACTCCCGACGATGCGGAGCACAAAGACGAGCGCAAGGCCGCTGAGCACGAGGCGCTGGACGAGGTTCTTCCCGAGGCCTTTGCGGTGGTGCGCGAGGCCGGCTGGCGCACCGTGCAGATGCGCCACTTCGACGTGCAGTTGATCGGCGGCATGGTGCTGCACCAGGGCAAGATCGCCGAGATGAAGACCGGCGAAGGCAAGACGCTGGTGGCCACGCTGGCCTGCTATTTGAACGCACTCGCCGGCCACGGCGTGCATGTGGTCACGGTGAACGACTACCTGGCCAAGCGCGACGCCGAATGGATGGGCAAGATCTACGAGTTCCTAGGGCTGACCGTCGGCGTCATCGTCCACGATCTGGACGATAACGAGCGCCGCGCCGCTTACGCTGCTGACATTACTTACGGAACTAACAACGAATTCGGCTTCGACTACCTGCGCGACAACATGAAATTCGAGATCAAAGATTGCGTGCAGCGCGGCCACTACTACGCCATCGTCGACGAGGTGGATTCGATCCTGATCGACGAGGCGCGCACCCCGCTGATCATCTCCGGCCCCACCGACCAGACCACCGACAAGTATGCGCGGGCGCGCAAGATCGTTCCCGAACTGGAAAAAGGCGAGGAGATCGAAGAGGGCGAGACCAAGTACCTCACCGGCGATTACATTGTAGACGAAAAGCAGCGCACCATCGGCGTCACCGACGAGGGCTGGATGACGATTGAAAAGCTGCTGGGCATCGGCAACATCGCCGACGCCGAAAACTGGGAGATGAAGCACTACGTCGAGACGGCGATCAAGGCCGAGGCGCTCTACAAGCGCGACGTGGAGTACGTGGTCAAGGACGGCGAGGTCATCATCGTTGATACCTTCACTGGGCGACTGATGCCGGGCCGCCGCTGGAGTGACGGGCTGCATCAGTCCATCGAGGCCAAGGAAGGCGTAAACATCCGCAAGGAAGACCAGACGCTAGCCACCATCACCTTCCAGAATTATTTCCGGCTCTATCAAAAATTGAGCGGGATGACCGGCACGGCCGAGACCGAAGCGGCCGAGTTCGAGAAGATTTACAAGCTGGAGATCGTCGTCATCCCCACCAACAAGCCGCTGCTGCGCCTGGAAAATGCCGACGTGGTCTACCGCACGGAGAAGGAAAAATTCAAGGCGGCGGCCGAAGAGATCGCGCGGCTGCACGAGAGCCAGCAACCGGTGCTGGTGGGCACTGTGTCCATCGAAAAGTCCGAGCGGCTTTCAACGATTCTGAAGAATAAAAAAATACCGCACGTGGTGCTCAACGCCAAGTTTCACGAGAACGAGGCGCAGTATGTGGCGCAGGCGGGGCGGGCGGGCTCGGTCACCATCGCCACCAACATGGCCGGACGCGGCACCGATATTCTGCTCGGCGGCAATCCGGAGTTCATGGCTCGCCAGGAGCTGGCAAAAAAGGGTAAGGCGCGCGCCATCAGCGCCAACGAGGGCGCCATCAATCCCATGGCCCCGCCGGGATTCCTGCGCTTCTACTACCAGGGTCAGGAGTACGAGATTGCCGAGCCGGAGTGGGGCGAGGTCTTCAAGGTCCACGCCGAAAAGGCGCGCCAGGATCACGAGCAGGTGATCGGGTCCGGGGGCCTCTTCATCCTCGGCACGGAGCGCCACGAGTCGCGGCGCATTGACAATCAGTTGCGCGGGCGCGCCGGCCGCCAGGGCGATCCCGGCGAATCGCGCTTCTATCTCTCGCTCGAGGACGACCTGATGCGCATCTTCGCCAAGCAGTGGGTCAGCACGCTGCTGGAGAAGCTGGGCATGGAAGAGGGTGTGCCCATCGAGTCGAAGATGATCTCCAAGCGCATCGAGGGCGCGCAGAAGGCCGTCGAAGCGCAGAACTTCGAAAGCCGCAAGCACCTGCTCGAGTACGACGACGTGATGAACAAGCAGCGCGAGGCGGTCTACGGGCTGCGCCGCCAACTGCTCGAAGAAGCCGATCAGAAGGAACTGATCCTGGAAGATTATGTCGGCGGGATTCTGAGCGGAATCCTCGACGAATTCGCCGGCGAGAAGCTGCATCCGGATCAGTGGGATCTGAAGGGGATGAGCGCGAAACTCATCGATCACTTTGGGCTGAACTACGATTCGCTGAATATCGGTGCGACCGGAATCAATCCGCATCATCTCAGCCGCCATGAGCTGGGCGACGCGATCTTCGAGCGGCTGAAGCAGGAGTACGACGCCAAGGAGAAGATTCTCGGCTCGCCGACGATGCGCTATCACGAGCGCATGGTGATGCTCAGCGTGATTGACGGGCTGTGGAAGGATCATCTGCTCTCAATGGACCACCTCAAGGAGGGCATCCATCTGCGCGGCTATGCGCAGAAGGATCCGCTGGTGGAGTACAAGAGCGAGTCCTACGACATGTTCGAGGCGATGATGCTCAAGTTCCAGGAGGACACGGTCCGCTTCCTCTTCCGCATGCAGATTCTGGGCCAGGACGGTCAGCCGGTGGATGCGGCTCCGCGGCCCAATCGCCCGGTTCCCAAGGCGCCGCCGGTGGCCAGCGCCGCGCAGCCTATCACACTCGATGCCGAGCCGCGCGAGATTTCCATCTCCACGCGCCAGCCCTCGACGACCATTGACGCGCTGGAGAAGGAGTTCCATCGCAAGAAGCAGCGCAAGCTGGCGGCGGCCAGCTTTGCCGGCGCCGGAGACGCAAGCCTGCCCAAGCAGCGCCGCACCGGAGAAAAGGTAGGCCGCAACGACCCCTGCCCCTGCGGCAGCGGCAAGAAGTACAAGAAGTGCTGCGGGGCCGGGAAATAGCGAGCCTTTCCACATCGTGCGTTCCTCGTCTCATTTGGTATACAATGTATCCATGAGCGCTACCATGCCCAATGCGACTGCGATGATTCATGTTCGCGTGGATCAGAAACTAAAAACGAAAGCGACCAGGACGCTTGACGCGATGGGGCTAAGCCTGTCGGACGTGGTGCGCCTTCTGCTGAAGCGTATTGCTGTCGAGCAGGCGCTTCCCTTCGAAGTACGCGTCCCGAACCCCGTGACCAGGGCGGCGATGGAAGATGTTAGGCGCAGGAATCTACATACGGCTTCCAGCGTTGCGGAATTGATGGATCAACTGAATGTGGAAGATTGATTGGACTCGCCAGTTCAAGCGGGATTACAAGAAGGTGCAATCCAGCCCCAGGTATCGCAGCGAACTTGAGACGCTGCTTCCGGCTGTCTTGGATAAGTTAGTAGTCGATCAAGAACTCGATCTGAAGTTGAAAGATCATGCCCTCACAGGCGAAATGGCAGGCTTTCGAGAGTGTCATCTGCGGCCGGACTTGCTCCTGGTATACGCGAAAGCAGAAGACCCTCCCAGCCTGATATTGATGCGTCTCGCTTCTCACAGCGAACTCTTCTAGTTCAGCAAACGGATGTGCAATCCACCTGCGAAGAGTGCCCCAGCTTCTGTGCGGCCTGATTCATCCTTCTTCCGGCTCCGGTATCACGAGCAAAGGCTTGGCGAACGGCCGGAAGAGCGAGAAGGCTTTTTTCTTTCCTGGGTTCGCGGGCAAGCCGCAGGCGTTTCTGGCCATCTGCCGGATTGCTCTGGCAATGGGAGAGTCTTGCAACACCACCGGGGTAGACGAGCTTCCCGTGCGCCGGGCAGTGGCAAAATCGTCGGGAATCTTCCACATGGCGGGCCGGGTGAGGGCCTTGTCAATCTGTTTTTCATCGAAGAGCAGAGCCTGCGGCGTATAGCGGTTGAGCACGATCTGGAGTTTGTGGCCGCGCGCTGGGAAGAATTGCGTGACCATGCGATTGGCGTTGCGCAGTTCGGAGATGCCCACCTGCGAGATCAGGTAGATGTTGGCATTTTCATCAAAAAGAGAGGTGTCCTTCAAGTCGATTCTCGAACCGGCATCGACGACTACATAATCGAAGCACTGCCGCGCCACTGCCAGCAGTTTATCGAGGGCCTCAGCGGGAACCTGCGCGGGAAAGAATTCGCCGGGAGCCGCAAGCACGGATAATCCCGAACTGTGCTTGGTCAGCAGCGAGCGGAAGAAACTCGCATCCAGCCGGCTGAAGTCCTGCAGAGCGTTGGTAGTCGAGTACTGAGTGATCATCCCCAGGTTGAGCGCCGCGTCTCCCAGGGGAAGTCCCAAGTCGATCAACAGTGTCCGCTGGCCGGAGACCTGGGCCAGCGCCACGGCGAAATTCGAGGAGATGGTGGTCACCCCGCAGCCGCCTTTTACGCCCAGAAAGACGAACAGCTTTCGCGAGATTCTTTTGCCGTGGGAAATCGCCGAACGGCGGATCGAAATCCGGGCCAGCGCGCCGGCCATGTCAGCGCGGGCCAGGGGCAGAGTGAGGTACTCGCGGGCGCCGGCGCGCATAAAGCGCACGGCCTGCTCCAGCTGGGTCTGCTCCGTATAGACCATCACGGTCGTGGAGTTGCAGTCGCAGATGCTCTCCACCACATCGAAGGCGTACTCCGGATCGCTGTCCAGGCCGATGATCACGGCATCGTAATGCTTCTCCAGCATCTGCGGCAGATCGTCAAGGTCGGCAGGGAAGGCAGAGTACTCCCGGACGGTTGTGCCCTGGAATCCCGCCAGCGCGTTCGCTACCTCCCGGCGATGCTGATCATCCGCATCAATGAGCGCGACAGACAACTGGAAGACGCCGGACGAGTCGGTGATCTGGAGAGGAATGGCCATGGCCTGCTTTGCTTCCATTTGCCCACATCGCAGCCTGGTTGAACACAGCCGTTGCCATGCAGGCGGAATGTTGGAAGAACCCCTGGTTCTCGCGATGCGCGAATCGCGTCTTCAGAAAATCTCGTGCCGGATGAACAGCGCGCGCAGGACAAGCGCGAAGATCAGTTGACCACCCCAGCGTGCGCGGTCCCGCCGGCTTGGACCTATCCCTGAAGCTTCGATCTGTCCACTGAGGTTATCGGCGATCCGGAAGCCTTCATGAACGCATTTTGAGAATCTAATTACCCTGGGAAAGAGGGCGCTGCCGGGTCGGACTTTTTGGCTGGGTGCCCCACCCTCGCCGCGTTCTTGTCGTTGCGGCTAGGGTGGGATACCACGAACTCGTGCCTGCGTATCAACGGCAGCAGGCTGGCTACTGTGCGGCACTGGCCGGAGCGCACTCGCCAAAGGTCAGATTCTCGGCGGTGGAGTGGCGCTCGTCGCGCCAAAGCTCGAAGAGCCGCCCGTAGCTGAGGGTGATGTACCGATCCGGGTCAACGCCCAGGCGGGCGGCGGCGCGGTCAATCCACTCGGCGGAGCCTTCCAGTTCGGCATAGTTGCCGATGGGTGTCTCATCGACGACGCAATGGCCTTCGCCGTCCGTCCATTCGGCGCGCCACTTCTCGTAGCGAAAGGCGGCCACCAGACCGAGTGACAGGAAAATCTCCTCCAGCGCGGCGCCATCGCCGATCTCGGTCTCGGTTTCGTTGCGGTGCTTGTGGGTGTCTTCGCCGGGTCCATCATCAGGCAGACGCTTGTGGGTCACAGTCCAGCGTCCGGCATAGCTGCGAATGCGCAGAATCTCCGTCCGCGCCCGCATCGCGCGGTCCGGCGTGTCGTACAAAACATTGCTCTCGAAGGCGCGCGGCGTCTGCAAGCGGAAGCCGGCGGCCTCAAGCCGTCGTGCCAGCCCGGCCAGGTCCTCCACGCGGAATTTGATCTCGGTCTCGATGGGCATCGTTAGCAGTGAGTATACGGCAGGTGGCGGCGCTCGCCGCAACAGGCGACAATGAAAGTGTGAAGAC
>CAWFZU010000243.1:0-5365 GCA_963820195.1 uncultured Acidobacteriaceae bacterium
GCATCGAGCGCGTAGTAGTGGAAGCCTACGACCAGCGGAGGTGTGGTTACGCTCCACACGCCTCCGTCGCCGCGCGTCATGGGGAACTTCTTTCCGGTGATATCCACATCCACTGAGTTAGCCGAGGGCGCCTTGAACTGGAAGGCCACGCTATGGTCCGGCAGAACGCGCGGATACGCCGCGCCCATCACATTCGTCGCGGCGGGCTTGGCGTCCTCAACCGCCGAAGCGCGCACTCCCTCCGGCGAGCGCCGCCAGGCGAAGTAGGCGTCCAGTGCCTTGAGCCCCTCCTCGTTGGGAACCGGCCCGGGGTGCGGCGTTCCGGCTAAATACATATACTCGGGATGCTGATCGCTGAAGGCCGGCCACTTGGGCATTCCCTTGCCGTTCGGATCGCCATACTTGGCAAAGTTGGTCCAGTAAGTCCCCATCGCGTCGGAGATCACACGATCCGTCGCGCTCGGCACTTCGTTCGGCAGGTCGTTCAAGTGGCCGAAGACATAGGGAACCTCTCTGCCGTGCCATGCGCCAAAGCCTTCGTGCTCCGAGCCAACCAGAAAATCCGGATGCTGGTCGAAGTAGTACATGAAGACCTTGGACGAGCCGCGCTGCGATTGCAAGCGCGCCCAAATCCAGGTCTGCCATCCGAAGGCCGCGTCGCGGCTAAGGTCACGGGCGGTCTTGGGCACTGATTTTTCGCCCACGGGATAGGCCTTGAGCAGGCTGTCGGCAAATGCGCCGTAGCGCTTGCGCACACTGTCGATATACGCCTTCGGCGAGCTTTCATGGGAAAAGCTTGCGCCTTCATCGGAGTTGTATCCGATGAGGACGGGAATATCGTTGAATTTATTTGCGTCGTAAAGCATGTACTGATCGGCGGGAATCACCCAGCCGTCGGTATTCGGCCACGCCAGGCCGCGCTGGCTAGCCAGCAGCTTCTCCGCCGACAGTTTACGCAACTCGGCAAGCGAGTTGGCTCCTGTGTTGATCTGGAAGGCCAAGCCGTCCCGCTCCGCGATGGCCAGGGGGCGCATATTTTCGCCGGGCGCACCGGATGACCGCGGAGGTCCAAAAGAGCCGCCGCTCTCCGAGATTGCGCCAGAGATGAGACCTTTAGCCAGCGGCGAGGCACACAGCTGACTCACGGCGATGCCTCCGGCCGACTCGCCGAAGATGGTGACCTTGTCAGGATCGCCGCCGAAGGCGGCTATGTTCTTCTTGATCCATTGCAATGCGGCGATCATGTCGAGCAGACCGTAGTTGCCGGAGACGTGATTGGGCGACTCGGCGCTCAACTCCGGATGCGCCAGGAAGCCGATCGGTCCCAGGCGGTAAGCGATGCTGACCAGCACTACGCCCTTCTTCGCCAGAATCTCGCCGCTATAGCCGGAAATCGAGGTAGCGCCGCCGGCAAAGCCGCCGCCGTAGATCCAGACCAGCACCGGAACCTTCGCGGAAGCCGACTTCGCCGGTGTCCAGAGATTCAGATAGAGGCAGTCCTCGCTCATCGCGGGAGCCTTGCCGCCAGCGGGACCGAAGCCGCCCTGCATGCATTCCGGAGCGAACTTATCGGCGGGGCGCACGCCCTCCCACCTGGCCGCCGGCTGCGGAGCGCGCCAGCGCAGATCGCCTACGGGCGGAGCCGCGAAGGGAATGCCCTTGTAGACGGTGAGTCCATCTTCCTTTGTTCCCTGCAAGACACCCTGCTCAACCTTCGCAGTGGTGTTTGCAGCCACACTGATCAGCGGCGCTGCTGCGATGACGATTGCCAGCATGATTGATCTCATTGTCGTATTCCTTCCTCATCCGAAAGCATAGTACACCGGGAGTGAGAGTGGTAAAGATTACCTCGTGAGGCGCGCTTCTACGGTTTCCGCCTTCCAGCGGATGGGAGCAATGCCCTGTCCATCCTACTAGAAGCCATCTCACAGATGCCATTCAGGGAGTGCAAAGCACACTCAGGGGCTATTGGCTCCTGTATAAATAATGTCCTTGCGCCGTCCCTCCGGGACTCCGGCTCTGTCTTGGCGGGACGCTCTCCCCACGCTGAAGCGCGGGGCTAATAACCATTGCGCCTATGGCGCGGTTTTAGGCTGGCGTGAGCAATACGCTTGGTATAGCGTGCGGCCTGGCCCTTTTGAGGGGCCACAAACCATAAAGCCCACGGCTCTGCCGGGGATATTTATTGGGCATTTGCGGCACGGCTGAAGCCGCGCTCTTGTTAAACTGGTTTATTAGATAGCTTCCAGTGCGCATTCATCTTGGCGCGCGCATCTTGCCTATCCTGAATCGGTTGCCCGTGGATGGAGAATTGGGAAGCAGGAGCCAGGTGGCGATGGAGGCGAGCACCACCAGTGCAAGCGCGAACAGATTGCCATGCAAGTCAAGAACCCGCGTGGCAATCGCCGCGCCGAGAATGAAGCATCCGCCCCAGAGACAGAAGCCAGCGACAGCGCGAAGAGCCTGCCTCACCCACGGATCGAAGGGAAGCGGCCGCGCCGATCCGCGGAATGAGGCCAAAGGATCCGCATAGTAGACACGCCCCATATAGATCAAATAGCCGCCCAGGATGACGCGCAACGCCAAGGCAACAAGGGGATGGGAGAGGATGCGCGCAAATACCATATTCGTCACCGTAGCCTGTCATCCCATCATCCCACAGCTTCGACTCTGGCGCATCCCATGGCCGGGAATTCGCCACTGAGTATTCCTTTGTATTGGACACTGACTACGCCGAAAATGTTCCAGGAGCCGGTGATGGCTGAGGCGGCGGGAAGAGTATCTCTCCCAGCGCCTGGTAGCGGCCGCCGTAGAAGATCAGCGCATACTCACGCAACCCTGTACTCAAGGGCCCTCCAAGGCAGATGCCGGCCAGCAGTGCGTATCCGAAGGCGACGACTCCGAAGAAGACCTGGAGAAGAATGCCGATCAGCACGGAGACGCCGGTCGCATCCGCAAAGGCCGAATGAATCGCATATACAATTGCCGCAACCGCGCCGGCCACCATGAGCCCCGGAATCAGCAGCACGATGAATAAGCCGATCATGGCAATCACCGGCAGGATCAGTCGCAGCAGCGCGTAGACCGCAAACTGGCGCTTCTCTGCCGTGATGCGATCCCACACCTCTTCCCACGCTTCGCCGGCCGTTGTATCTTCCAGCGCGTAATGCGGCAGCATCCAATCGCGCAAGATCACGTCGAGCGCAACTCCTACCAAAACCAGCAGGATAATAATTGGAATCAAGGGCAATACGAGAGAGAGCAACAGCCCCATATCGGGCGGCCCGCCGGGCGGAGTCTCATGAAAGAGCCGTACAAATCCGGCTACGAACGGAAGAGCGATCAACCCCAAGAGCAGCAGATAGCAGAATCCAACCCCTAGATTCAGCCAGAAAAAGCGCGTCGCCTGCTCCCGATAGATCCGCCATCCGGGGCGAATCTCCTTGGTGTTGTGAATCAGGCAATGAAAGAAGGCAAAGCGCAGCCGCGTGATCAGGTAGAAGACCACAAGTGAGATGAGAATCGCGAGCAGCACGGCCGCCACAATCGCCGCGATCCACACCGGAGGGATGTTGAATGGCGAATAGATCATGGGTCCGTGTCCCGGCGGGGGGCCACCGTGCTTTGAGGAGCCGGAGTTGCTCCCGATTCCTTCGGTGATGATGGCGACCAGGCCTAGCTTCAGATAAGTTCCCCAGCGGAATGGCCTGAAGAGGAAATCCCTGGTGCGTTGAACGGCAAGCGAAACGGAATCTACGGCGGAGATAGGGCTCATAGAAAACCTTTCCCGGGACAGTCACAGCGTACCACAGAGTTACGAAAAAACTGGGTGCGAAGTTCCCCAGCCGTGTGGACTGGCCTCAATCCAGAAACTTCGGAGGAGTTTGCGCCGCCCACCACGCATCAAAGGCCGCCAGCGAGCGCTCGCATTGCAGCCGGTGGCGCTCTTTCTTATCCCGCACCTTCTTGCGGAGCTCCTCTTCCAGCGGCTCCAGCAGATCGAAGGTCATATTCGCCGGCTGAAAGTTCTTCGCATCGGCATGAGTGATGTAATGCACCAGTGAGCCGAGTGCCGAAGAGCGCGGCGCGGACACGGGCTCATCTCCGCGAGCCAATGCCGCCGCATATATTCCCGCCAGCAAGCCGGTGGCAATCGACTCTGTGTAACCCTCGACCCCGGATAACTGCCCGGCAATCAGAATCCGTGGCGAAGATTTCAGCCGCAGCGTTTCATCCAACAATGCCGGCGCGCAAACGTAGGTATTACGATGAATCTGTCCATAGCGGAGGAAGCGCGCATTTTCAAGGCCGGGAATCAACCGCAGCACCCGCGCCTGCTCGCCAAACTTTAAATGGTTCTGGAATCCGACCAGGTTATAACTGTCCGCGCGCAGATTTTCCTTGCGCAACTGCACCACGGCCCAGGGCGTCTTGCCGGTGCGCGGATCGCGTAGGCCTACCGGCTTCATCGGGCCAAAGCGTAGCGTATCCCGTCCGCGCCGGGCAAGAATTTCGATGGGCAGACAGCCCTCGAAATAGTCGGCGGTCTCCCACTCCTTTGTCTCCGCCGGCTCAGCCCCAGCAGCGCATCGAGAAAGCGGTCGAACTCCGCGCGATCCATCGGACAGTTAATGTAATCCGCCGTCCCCTTCTCCCAGCGCGCGGCAAAGTAAACCCGCTCCATGTCAATCGAATCCGCCTCGACAATCGGCGAGATCGAGTCATAAAAAGCCAGGTGGCCGGAGCCGGTGATGCGTTCAATCTCCGCGCTCAGCGCATCCGAGGTCAGCGGCCCGGTCGCCAGAATCGTGAGCGCGTAATCGCTCTCCGCCTCCAGCCGCGTCACCTCTTCGCGGATCACGCGAATCCCCGATTCGGCGGTGATCGCCTCGGTAATCCTCCGCGAAAACTCCACGCGATCCACCGCCAGCGCGTGACCGGCCGGCACAGCCGTTTCGTCGGCGATGCGCATCAGCGCCGAGCCCGCTCGCCGCATCTCCTGCTTCAGCAGCCAGGGCGCGGTATTCGGCGATTCGCTTTTGAGCGAGTTGGAGCAGACCAACTCGCCGAACTCCGTCGTCTGGTGGGCCGGAGTCAGCAGCGGCTTTCCGTCCACCATTGCGCGCATCTCGTAGAGGTCCACCGCGCAGCCCAACCGCGCCGCAGTCAACGCCGCCTCCGGCCCGGCCAATCCTCCGCCAATGATGCGTACCACCTGCGGTGGGGCAGCCGCCTTCGGCTCGTAGAAAGTAGTGGATGGCTCGCCCTCGCATTTATGGCTGCGCAAGTTCATGGCTGCTGTCCTTCCATCCCAGCCAGTCGCCGCAGCGCTTCGCCCGTCACCCGCATATTCCGCCACTCGTCG
>CAWFZU010000244.1:0-11550 GCA_963820195.1 uncultured Acidobacteriaceae bacterium
CCAATATAAGTGGCCTTCCTGCCGGCAAATCGTGTTACGTGCTGAATTGCGATCGTCCCAATAGCGACATCAGCGTGCCGGCCACCATAAAAGAAGCGGCCAGTTTCTCATTGCCCACGTAGTACTGGAAGTAATAGAGGATGGCGCCACTGCGGATGGCAACCGCGCAGACCGTCAGTGTTCCCATCCCAAAAAGAATAAGCCACGGCACGTTGGTTGCCAGGTCCTTCAGATCCTGACTTAGAGTGCTCTTCTCCTGAAAAGGCTGCACCCGTTCACGCGTGAGCGCGAAGGTGAGGAAAAACAGCGCGGTTGCCGCAATGGCATAGATGCCCATCGTCAGTTGATAGCCATGTGCTTTGGCCGCGGCTAATAACACCCCGCCCATCTCCGGTTTTACTCTTCCGAAGTAATCCACCAGGTAAAGCGTCGCAGTACTGCACCACCAGACCGGCCCCAAAAGCAAACGCAAACCGGTAGGAGGAGACGCTTGTGCGTTCCTGTGAATCTGGAGATATCACGCCCATTAAAGCCGAATAGGGAATGTTGATTGCGGAATAAACCATCATCATCAGGCATAAAGTGATGTAGGCGTAGATCAGCTTTCCGTTGGGGCTGAAGGAGGGCGTGGTAAAGGTCAGTACACTGATGATGCCAAAGGGAATCGCAAACCATAGCAGGTAAGGACGGAATTTGCCCCATCGCGTTCTGGTTCTGTCGCCCAACACGCCCATGGACAAGTCAAATGCCATGTCAAGAAACCGCGTAAGCAGAAGCAGCGCCGCGAGCTTTTGCAGCAATGAGCGTTCCAGAGCAGCATCGGGAGTATAGAAGAAGACGTCGGTATAGAACTTGCTCTGAAAATAAATAAATGTCATCCAAAACAGATTGGAAGCCGCATCGCCGAAGGCATAGCCGGTCTTCTCGAAAAACGTCAATTTTTGAGTTTTTGTATTCATGAATCGAGTTCCTCTTGTTCAGTGCCACCGGGACGCGGCACAGAGCAGCCGCCTCTCGCGTGCCAGTATACATGAAAGAGATAAGGTCAGATGGTTATGGCGCGCACGGCAAGCGACGTCCATTACAACAGAAACTCCGCGGAAGTTGCGGGCGCGCGCGAGCCGCGCTATCCGTTGTCGGCGATCAGCAGGCGCAGGTCGCGCAGGTTTTGGCCGGTGGGTCCGGTGACTACGGCGTCGCCCAGGGCAGTGAACATGGGACATGCGTCGAAGTTGGCCAGCGAGGATTTCAGGTGGAATCCGAAGGAGTGGGCGCGGGCGACGGTAGTGGGATCGGCGACGGCGCCGGCGGACCGGGTGTTGCCGTCAATGCCATCAGAACCGGCGCTGAGCACGGTCAGCCGTTCGCCCGGATAGCTCTCCAGCTCCAGCGCGCACTCCATGACAAACTGCTGGTTGCGGCCTCCTGCGCCTGGTGTGCGGTCGAGAGTGACCGTGACCTCTCCGACCGAGATCAGGCAGAGCCTCGGATGGATGGCGCGCAGTTCGTGGAATCGCTCCAGCAGGTAGCGGACGGCATCGGCGTAATCCCAGTCGTCGCAGGTGTTGTCCACCTCCACGTGGAAGCCGGCCTTCTCAGCCAGCAGGCGGGCGTTCTCCGCCAGGTCATGGCTGGAGAGGAGAATCTCGAAGACCGAATCGCGGAAGGGCGCATCCTCTCCGCTCATGGAGGCGGCCGTGGTGATGCGGCGCGTGGGCATGGCGCCCAGCCTGGGCAGCTTGGCAAGGAAAGGCGGACGCCAGCGCTTGTTGCCGGGCGATTCAGGCAGGTCTTCGCGCTCAAAGAATGTGCGAATAGAAGGCGGAAGTTTGGGCGCCAGATCGTACTTTTCCAGCAGGGCGCGCACCTCAGCGACGGTGGAGTGATCGGGCGAGGTGGGGCCGGAGGAGAGCGCGTCAAGCGAGCGCAGGGGCACGTCGGGAACCAGCAGGCTGACCTTGGCCGCCTCCGGCGCGGCGATGGCCAGCCGCCCGCCCTTGACCGCGGAGAAATGCTTGCGCAGGGTGTTGATCTCGCTGATGGGCGCGCCCGAGGCAAGAAGCAACTGATGGAAGGCGATGGTGTCGTCAAGCGAGATGTGCGGGTCAAGCGGCAGGTCGAAGAGGGCCGAGCCGCCCCCGGAGATGAGGAAGAAGACGAGCGTGTCTTTGCGGGCCTTACGCAGCATGGCCAGCGCGGCGCGGGCCGCGGCGAAGGAGTTTTCGTTGGGCGTAGGATGGCCGCCCTCAAAGTAGCGGAAGCGCCAATCGCGACTCCTGGGAAGCTGGTTGGAGCAGCAGATGCCGCGCAGGCCCTTGCGGCGGCTCATACGATTGAGCAACACATCAAGCATGGGACCGGCTGCCTTGCCCAGCGCGATGACAATAATCTTCTTGTACTTGGAGAGGCATATCGTATCTGGCCCGCTGCCATCGGGCAGGAGGCGATGCAGCGTGTCGCCTTCAAAGCGGAGGCGTCGGTCGAAGGCCGAGGCAATACTGCAGGCCTTGATAGCGCCGGTAAAAATCTCTGTGGCCGTATCGTGCAGAGTATCGAGGACAAAATCGCTGACGGGAGTCATGAACAGTACTCCTTCAGCCAACAGGCGAGCGCCGCGAGCAGCGGCTCGCGTTGACCGTTCAATAAGTGATTGGCGCGGGGAAGAAGCGGCCATTGTATCGGTTCGGTAGCGAATGCTGTCGTGGTCATTCCACAATCCATTCTACGCGCATCCCATAAAGATTTCTTTATACCGGGGGCGTTCCCGCGGAGAGTCCCAATGTGAGGCGCCGCAGCCCGCGCCACTGATACCCAACTCCGGCGTAAACGAGTGGGTCATGCACAGATTAAGGTATTCTGACAGTATGATGATTGATCTTCTGCCGCATTCCCCCGCCGTGAATGAACTTGATCCCATTCGCTTTACTCGTCAATTGTGCGAGATCGAATCCACCACTTACCACGAGGGGGCGGTGGGCGATTTTCTGGCGGATTTTCTCGGCTCACGGGGATGGAATGTAGAAAAAACGCCGGTCGAGCAGCCGAAGGAGAATGCCGGCGGTGGCCCGCGCTGGAACGTCTATGCTGGCGTGGCCGGCGAGAGGCCCGACCTCCACCCCACGGACGGAGACCTGTTCGTGGGGACCCCGGACCTGGTATTTTCCACGCACACGGACACTGTACCGCCCTACATTCCTTTCACCGAGGATGCGGAGTTCCTGTACGGACGCGGCGTTTGCGACGCCAAAGGCATCCTGGCCGCGCAAGTTGCCGCCGCCGAGGCCCTTCGAGCTGCGGGCTTTCGGATTGGAATGCTGTTTGTCGCGGGCGAAGAGCGCGATTCGGCTGGGGCAATCGCCGCCAATCTGGCGCCCAAGGGCAGCCGCTTCCTCATCAACGGCGAGCCGACCGACAACCGCATTGCTCTGGCCTCGAAGGGCGCTTTGCGCGCGGCTTTCAAATCTACTGGCAAGATGGCCCACTCTGCCTATCCTGAACTCGGCGAAAGCGCCGTTCACAAGCTGGTCGAGGTGCTGGCAAAAGTGCTGGCGATGCCGCTCGCTGAGCTGGAGGGCATTGGCTCCAGCACGCTCAATATCGGCCAGATTCATGGAGGCCACGCCCCTAATGTGATCGCCGACAAGGCCGAGGCGCAGGTACTGGTGCGCACGGTGACCGACTCCGGTCCGGTACGCGCTCAGTTGACCGCACTCGCCGGCGATCTGGCCGAGGTGGAGTTCACGCTCGACACCCCCTTCGTTCGCCTGCGCTCCGTCGAGGGGCTGCCCACCATGATCGCTAAGTTCTCCACCGACATTCCGCAGCTCTCCAACTGGGGCGAGCCGCTGCTGCTGGGGCCGGGGTCGATTCACGTGGCCCACACGCCCTTTGAGAAACTGGCGAAGAAGGAGCTGATGGAGGCGGTCGAGCTCTACATCAAGGTGGCCAAGCAGTTGCTGGCGTAAAGCCGCAGTGACCTCGTCTCAGGCAGGTTCGGTGCTTTTGGCGGTGACCTGCGCCCGTGGGGCAACCGCTACCATCGCCAAATCGGCAACGGTTGCCGTGTTCAGAACCTCCAGCATGGCCTCCTGCGCTTTGGCCCAGACGGGGTGCGCGGGAAAGAAGATTTCCGCTTGCAGGAGGCGCCGTGGACCAGGCAGAGGTTCAGGTGGATGGGACCCTCGATGGCCTCAATCACAGAGCGGACGGTTGCCTTGCGTCCGGGGGGAAGCACGAAGCCGCCTGCCTGTCCTCGCCGGGAAGCGATGAATCCGGCACGGCACAAGGCTTGCAGAACCTTGGAAAGAAAGCTTTGCGGAGCTCCCGTGGCGCGGGCCAGCGCGGGCAGCAGCGCACGCTCATGGGCGGGCAGCGTGGCCATGTGGATCATCACGCGAATCCCATAATCCGCGGCTCGCGTTACCTGCATGGTAGAGCTGGCTTTATCCATTGGTTGCTTCCTTCTAACCTCTATGGTAATCAATCTTACCGCGATTGATCGCCTGCCGTATGCGGATCGGCGGCCAAAGGGCAACCGGCGCAGATGGGCATCCGGCGGCAATGGGCCTTGCCTACGGCGACCGTGAGGGCATGAAACTCGTTGAAGAGCCGCGCCTGGTTCTTCGCGAGCGATCGGAGGCGAAGGCCTGGCGGGTGAGATCGGCCAGGGAGTCATATCCTTTGCGATTGCGACCGGGCGGATGCGTCATAAGCCGGTGGCGCTCGGCAATGCGGCGCAGGTACTCGTCGGCGACGGGAACGGGATGGCCGAGGGCGTAGAGCAGGATGGCGTCGGCGGTCTCCGGACCCACGCCGGGCAGGGAGAGCAGACGGCGGCGCAGGGCGGCCGTGGGGCTGGCGGCAAGGTCTTCGAGCGAACCGCTGAACTCCTCGTCGAGCATGGCGACAAATGCCTTGAGCGCGGGCGCTTTGCGAGTGGAAAAGCCGGAGGGGTGGATCAGGCACTGCAACTCTTCCAGAGGGAGCGAGCGCAGGCCATCTATCGTCAGAGCGCCGGCCGCGCGCAGGTTGGCCAGAGAGCGCTCGACGGCCTTCCATGCGGTGTTCTGGGTGAGGTAAGCGCCGAGGATCATTTCAAAAGGAGTTTTGGCCGGCCACCAGTGCTGGGGGCCATAGGCTGCGCTGAGTTGATCGTGCATACGGCGCAGGCGCTGGGCGGAGGTGAGTCGGGTCGCGGTCACGGCTTGCCTTAGGATAATGGGTGAGAGAGACAAGCAGGAGGCGGAGATGAAGAGTCACACGGAATACCTGGTCATGGAAACCAGGAAGCGCCGGGAGATGGTGCATATTACGGACCAGGTGGAACAGATTGTGCGGCGCAGCGGCGTGAAGGACGGGCTCTGCTTCGTTTCGCCGATGCACATCACGGCGGCGGTCTACGTGAACGACCTGGAGAGCGGGCTGATCGAGGATATCGGCAAGTGGCTGGAGGAGCTGGCCCCGGCGCGTCCCGATTACAAGCACCACCAGACGGGCGAGGACAACGGGGACGCGCATCTGAAGTCGCTACTGCTGCATCATGAGACCACGCTGCCGGTGACCAATGGCCGGTTGGATCTGGGCACTTGGCAGCGCGTCTTCTATGCCGAGTTCGACGGGCAGCGCCGCAAGCGGGTCATTGTGAAGGTGCTGGGGGTGGAGTAGTGGAGTTGGCGGGGTTAGCCACGCTTCGCGCGTGTTAGTGGGATTAGCTGAGTTGACCGGGCTAGCCCCGCTAACACCGCTAACTCCGCTGCATTATGGTTTGGTTACCTGGTGAGAATTTCTTATCTCCCACAAACTCCTAGCGCGATAGCTTCCGAAATCGTTCCAATGTCTTGGTGGAAACCCAGTAAACGTCGCCATGTTTCCCATCGAAACGCGCAAAGAACAGTACCCGGCCATCCTGGGAGAATGTGGCGGCAAACTCATCGCCGGGAGTATTGAATCCCTCACCCATGTTGACCGGTGTGGTCCAGCCGCCGTGTCCGTTGTCGAAACAGATGAAGAGATCCGAGCCGCCTGTCACCCCGGGCGATTGGGCACCGAGTAGAAGACCAGCGTCTTGCCATCGGGCGAAATGCCGGGATCGCCGTCATCGTATTGGGAGTTGACCGGCGCTCCCAGATTCTCCACCTGCAAAGGCTCTCCCGGTTTCTGGACCGTGCGGTAGATGTCCAGACCGCCAACTCCGCCATCGCGCCCGGAGACAAAATACATGGTTCCATCCGCCGCCTGCGCCAGATTCCACTCTTCCTTGGGCGAGTTGAAGGGCGCGCCCAGCGGCTGCGGATCCTTCCATTCCTCGTTGCGCGAAGCGCGATAAACCGTCCAGAAATCCGTGTCGGTGGGTGAATTCCTCACGCCAAAGTACAACCGATTGCCGTCCCGGGAGAATAAAGGCTCGAAGTTTTCCTTGCCGCTCACAAACGGCACCGGCGCCTGGGGCGTCCATGCGCCGTTGAGAAAACGCGTGAAGAGCATCCGGCTGTTGTTGTAGCCTTTCTTCTCATCGAAGTCAAAGACCGTGAAATAACATTCCAATCCATCGGGCGAAAAGGCGAGGTGACCGAGATTTCGCCCATGGATGGAAAGAATGCCGGGAGCAAAGAGACTCCGGCGTCTCCCCCGGCAGCTTCAATCCAAAGTAGGCGCCAGGGGCGAGAGGCGCGGGGGCGGAGGCTGCTCGATTGGGCTGTCCGGATGAACTGGCCGTGAAAGACGCGGCAAGAATGAGGATTGCGATTGGTAAGAGGCTGCGTTGCAGCCAGCGGCAAGAATCTCCCACTGCGAATTCAGCGCAACTCACGTTCATGATTGGCATGGCCAACACTCCACATTGATTTGTTATTGCGGATGAAAGGCAATCATACCCTGGAATGGGCCGTTAACGGGGAGTGTAACTGTTAAGTTGCCTATATATGTCACACTCTTAGGGCGGGTGGCGCTGCGTGTGAGAATCGGGCCGGTTTGAAGATTGAATCTATCTGAAAAACGAGTCGACGATGCCGTCAACGATCATCTCGTCGAAGACGCGATTATCTAGCCATTCCAACTGTCTCCTTGTTGTGAGTCGGTATCCCATGAAGTCGAGTCCTCCGACGGAGTGTCCCCATCGCGGGCGTGGGCGATGCGCGTGAGTTCGCCACGATCCAGCCAGATGAGGTTGCACTCCTCACATGAATCGATTACTACGTTGCCCGGGCCGGCGTATAGATGCGTGTCCATGCGGTGTTGGCATAGGGGGCATTGGATGGTGCGCTGCAGGTCGGCTCGATCGGGAGGAATCTGAATGGCTTGCTGGTCCGGGCTGGCCCGCAGTTGATCAATCAACTCCGGCAGCACATTCATGGGCAGCAGCAGACCGCGGCACTGGGTGCAAAACAGTAGAGGTGTTTTGGCAATGGCGGCCTGGACCAAAGGCACCTTGCAGAGAGGACAGGACTGAGCATGGCTCTGGTCCAGTTGTTCGCCAGAGACCTGCACACCGTCGTCTTCCTCACCGGGGAAGAAGACTGCGTGGCAATAATCACACTTGAAGCCCTGCGTATCGGGCTGGAGGGTGATGGGAGCGCCGCAGGTGGGACAGTTCATTGCGCTTTTCCGCATTCCGAGCAAAACTTGGCGCCAGCGGCAACAGGTTTCCCGCAATCAACGCAGTATTTGGCTGCAATGGCCCCACCGGCGATAACAGACTCCGGATACAGTAGGTGATGCCGGCCCGGCACCGGGCGCTTTAAACGAGTTGGCGAAGACCTGCGCAACGGCCGCGCCCGCGCCAAGCCCCATGCCCATACCTGCACCGGCGCCTATTTCCGAACCCATGCCGCTGCCTCCACCTGTATTGGAGGCAGCCAAATCCAACGACTCGGCCGCGGCGAACTGTGTATAACGGCCCACGTCGCCGACCATCTTCATGCCAATGCCCTGATCGAGCATCTTAGCAAGTTCCTCAGGCAAGGAGATGTTTTCGACAACAATTTGCGTCATCTCAAGACCAAGCGCGGCGAAGTGAGGTTTTACCTGTTCCAGAATCTTTGCGGCAAGCGTGTTCTGGCTGGCAGCAAGATCAAGGAACGGCAAGCCGCTCGCGGCAAACGTCTCGGTAATGTGTCCCAGAATGGTTTCACGCAACTGGCCTTCAAGGTCCGCAGTTAAATAACACTCTCTGGTTCCGCATACCTGGTTGAAGAAGACCTTTGGGTCGGTGATACGGTAGCTATAGATGCCAAAGCAGCGCAGGCGGATGGCGCCGAAGTCCTTGTCGCGGACGGTGATGGGCGTGGCCGTACCCCACTTCTGGTCTATCTGCTGCCGCATCGAGAAGAAATAAACCTCGGATTTGAACGGCGACTGGAAGTCCTTGCTCCAATTCATCAGATCGGTGAGTAAGGGGAGATTGCGGGTATTGAGCGTGTGCAGGCCGGGGCCGAATACGTCGGCAATTGTGCCTTCGTTGACGAAGGCGGCCATCTGCGACTCGCTGACGGTCAGCTTGCCGCCGTTTTCGATCTCCAGATCGCGCATGGGATAACGATAGGAAAGAATGCCGTCTTCCGGTTCATTCCACACAATGACTTTAATGAATTGCTTGCCGAGAAACTCTCCAAAGGTCATAATCTTCTCCGCCAGCAACTATAACATACACCGTGGCTTGGGCGCCGCGCGGAGGAAGCGGGAGAATGAGGATAGCTTCTAGCTGTTCAACGCCTCGGCCATTTCATTCAGAATCGCTTCGGCTGACTCGGCTGGGTCGGGAGCCTGAGTGATGGGTCGGCCGACGACCAGGTAACTTGCGCCCTGACGCAGGGCCTCGGCGGGGGTGGCAATGCGCTTCTGGTCGCCGCTAGCGGCACCTGCCGGGCGAATGCCGGGGACAACCAGCACTCCTTCAGGCCCGGTAAGAGCGCGCAGGCTGGCAACCTCCAGTGGCGAGCAGACGAAGCCGCGCATCCCGGCTCCGAGGCCCACGCGGGCCAGCAACTCCACCTGTTCGGCGGGTGAGCGGTTGAGGCCGATGGCGGCAACCTGGACCTGATCCATGCTGGTGAGTACGGTGACTGCAAGCAGCTCCGGCGGGTCGTCAACCCCGTCCAGCGCGGCCCGAGCGGCGGAGAGCATGGCCGGACCGCCGGATGCGTGCAAGGTCATCATTTTTACGCCCAGGGCTGTAACGGAGCGCACCGCCCCGGCCACAGTGTTGGGAATGTCGTAGAGCTTGAGGTCCAGGAAAACGGAGTGGCCGCGCGCCACCAGCAGTTCCACGAAGGCAGGACCGGCGGCGACGAACAGCTCCAGCCCCACCTTGAACCACTGGCAGCTCTTCTCCAACTGGCCCACCAGGCTCAGCCGCGGAGACCGCATCGGGCACGTCAAGGGCCACGATTAGCCGCTTGCGGGCCTCTTCAACGAAGTCCACCTCGGGAGGGCGGGCGGAAGCAAAGCTGGGATTCAGCCGTTCTGGGATGGGCATATTTGAATCCTAAAGCATGAGGCTCCCGGAAGATGGCAGGTCGATGACAGGTGCTGGGCCATTCAAGGGGTTTGAGGCGAAGGCCGTTGCTGCTTCCCTGGAGGAATAACGGAATTGTAGGTTAAAATCCGGCTCGATGAGTAATGATCTGCTCGAGGCAGCAGTAGAACGTAAGGGACAACAGTCTGTGAAAACCGATTTTGCAAGGCTATATCGGCAAACGGAGGCGCGTGATCGCCTACGATAACGAAGATCGTAGGACGGGCCAAAGCGCCCATGGCGAGTTGGGATACGGATTGATGTACATTGGCAACCAGCTGGTACCACGAGCACAGCGGCGTACGTGGCGTAAGCGACTGGGCGGGCAAACAGGGTGCTCCGTTCGGAAGTATCGAAGGGACGAGCAGAGGAAGATGAGAGTTCAGTGTCATCCAATGGACAAAATCCGGATCGGCGCTCTTTACTTCGAGACGTCGTTTGATCCAATCGGCGACGGCTGCGTCGCAAGTTCCGATAAAAGCGCCTAAGCAATCGGGTAATCCTTGCTGCCTGAATCGGTCGTTGAACCATATCTCCTGAAATCCAATCGTACGGTACCATGTCGACCGTCTGAAAAAATATCCGTTCATGCCGTGAAGCGCAATATCATGATAGCCAAGAGCGGTTAGGCGGACTGGAAGGCAACCCTTGGCCGCTCCATTCGCTGAAGCACTCGAGAGATGAAAGCCAATAGAGTCGCCGCAAAGCTCGCGAGCTTCTCCCGCAATCGTGGCCCCATGGAAAGGAACAGTACCCTGTACAACTTCATAACGGGCACGCAGTTCCGGCTGAAGATAGGGTTGGACTAGAGCTTCGTTCAGAGGCAAGTCCGTGGCTAGCCCCCAGGACTCAACCAAGACAATCACCAGATTAGGCAATTCCTGACTGCTTTTTCCAAGGGAAAGTCCCTCGTAACTGATCGCCGCAGCCGTTGCGCTGGGAACGAAAAAAGTGGAAGAATGGTTCGCTTTTTCACTTGCACGCGTTCTGGCGTCAATCATTTCGAGGTGCACCAATTTGATGATTGGGATGCGCGCAAGTCGCGGCACTCTGGACAAACTTAGGTCTGCCCCATCCGCCACAGCCGACATCCTTAGTGGATTCGGTAGGTGTCCGGTTGAGCAAGTATATAAGATAGAATCCACGGATACACAGAAGACCGCAAATGCGATGAGGCAAGTTGCCGCACGCCAGCGATCCTTTCCTCGAATGGACGTGCCCGGCATATACGCTGCGAAGACAGCCATGAGCAGCACGAGTAGTACGACTCCTACCGCGGCATGTTGCCGGGGAGAGGAGAGCGCATGAAATACGCCAGTGTTCAACAAAGATACAGGGATTGAAAGGTAAAAGGTTCCACACACACCGGCGACCATATCTACTGCGATGACCGACAGGAGCAAAGCTCCCGCGAAGATCGGCGGCACGAAGAGAGCGAGAAGGCCAACCATGCTAAACTCAGTGCAAAACCATCCTAGCCGATGGGAGAATCCAAACTCTTGGGATGCAATCCAGTATGGAAGATTGGCGATTACGGCATAGAAAACCACGAAATAGAGCCAATGGAAATGAGCAGTCGGTTTTCCCGCGCAGTGGGTACGAAAGACCAATTTCATGAAGTCTTGCAACTGACTGCGAAGGAATCCCATCCTGCCATCCTCGTTTCTTGAATCAACCGGCCGCTGACTTGCTGCCTTACACATTATGGAGGCAAACAACCAAGGAGAGCAATAACCCGCCCATGAAATGCCTGACTCAAGCGGATGCGCGGGTGCGGCACACGCATAGCAGAATAGAAAACACAGAAGGGCAAGAAGGAGATTTGAGCTTGAAGACGGGGTCGTTTCGGATGCGCGGATTGGCGTGCGGACTTGTGTTGCTGGCGGCATCCAGCCTGTGCTGGGCCTCCGAGGTGCATACCAATCCGTTGAACCGCGATCCGCTAGTGCGCGAGGCGTATGAGCACTTCTATAACCTCGACTATCCGGGCGCCGTCGAACGCTTCGAACACTTTCAGCAAGACGCCGCAACCAAAGGCA
>CAWFZU010000245.1:0-8702 GCA_963820195.1 uncultured Acidobacteriaceae bacterium
TTTTTTTTTTTTGCCGCCCTTCGTTCGGTTACGACATTTGCTGGAGCCGCCCAGAACCAGCCGCAGCCGCCGAATGCCTAACGAGTCGAGCAGCCTGGCCTGCGCCCGTACATTGTCGTGGATGGAAACCAGCGGAAAATCAGGGCCGTAGATGCTGCCTGTCTCCGGGTTCACCGAGCCGGGGCCCGTGGAGCCATAACAGGAGCCCAGCATATTGATGCAGATCACAAAGTCGTGATCCAGCGAGAGCACCGCGCCGGGGGCAAAGATCTCCGGCCACCAGGAGCCCACCAGCGCCGAGCCGGAAAGCGCATGGCAGACCAGCACGGCGTTGTCCCTGGCCGCATTCAGCCGGCCATAGACCGCGTAATGCAGCGTAACGCCGGCCAGCGCGCGGCCGCACTCCAGCAACAGTGGCTCGTCGAGCACAAAGTCGCCTTCGTAGGTGGGCGCAAGAAAAGGCTTCGCGGGCGGCGAGCTTCCCGTCCCGGCTCGGGTTTCACTCATGATTCCTATTGTGCTACACGCACCGTCCCCCGCGCTCTTCATGCCGCACTCTCTCCGTTGGCCGCCACTATCGCCTGGTCCAGATCGGCGATCAGATCGCGGATATCCTCAATTCCCACCGAGAGCCGCACCAGCTCCGGAGTGACGCCGGTATCGGCCTGCTCGGCCGTCGAGAGCTGCGCGTGCGTCGTTGAGGCGGGATGAATCACCAGCGACTTGGCGTCGCCGATGTTGGCCAGCAGCGAAAACAGCTTCAGCGAGTTGATCAGCGTCTTGCCAGCCTCATAGCCTCCCTTCACGCCGAAGGTAAGCAGCCCGCCCTTGCCCTCCGGCAGGTACTTCTTCGCCCGCTCGTAATACTGGCTGGATTCCAGGCCGGGATAGTTGACCCACGCGACGCCGGGATGCTGCTCCAGGTGCCTAGCTACCGCCAGCGCGTTCTGCGAGTGGCGCTCCAGCCTTAGGTGCAGCGTTTCAATGCCTTGCAGGATCAGGAATGCATTGAAGGGCGAGAGCGCCGCGCCGGTGTCGCGCAGCCCCTGCACACGCGCCTTGAGGATGAAGGCCAGCGGCCCAAAGGCCTCGGTGTAGACCAGGCCGTGGTACGACGGGTCCGGCGTGGTGAAGTCCTTGAAGCGCCCTGAAGCGGCCCAGTCGAATTTGCCCGCATCCACGATTACGCCGCCGATGGAGTTGCCGTGGCCGCCCAGGAACTTGGTCGCCGAATTGACCACAATGTCCGCGCCCCACTCGATGGGACGGACCAGAGCCGGCGAGGCCGAAGTGTTGTCGATGATCAGCGGCAGCTTGTGCTCGTGGGCGATGGCGGCCAGCTTCTCAATGTCCACCACATCCAGCTTGGGATTGCCTAGCGTTTCGGTGTAAATCGCCCGCGTTTTGTCGTTAATCAGCGCTCGCAGGCCGTCGAAGTCGTCCGCGTCGACAAACTTAACGGTAATCCCCAGCCGGGGCAGCGTGTAGTGGAAGAGGTTGTAAGTGCCGCCGTAGAGCGAGGTAGTGGAGATGATCTCATCTCCGGCCGCGGCCAGCGTTGTGGCCACCAGCGTCTCCGCCGCCTGCCCGGAGGCCACGGCCAGCGCCGCTACGCCGCCCTCCAGCGCCGCCACGCGCTTCTCCAGCACGTCGGTGGTGGGGTTCATGATGCGCGTATAGATGTTGCCGAACTCCTTCAGCGCAAAGAGCCGTCCGGCGTGGTCCGCATCCTGAAAGGCGTAGGAGGTGGTCTGGTAGATGGGCACGGCGCGCGAGCCGGTGGTGGGGTCAGGGGTTTGACCGGCATGAACGGCAAGGGTGGCAAGGTGCTGCTTCGCTTCGGACATTGTGATCTCCTTCGGGGTTATTCAATCATTCCGCGACAACTGGGTGCCCCATCCATCGTGTTCTGTGCGATGGGTGGGATACGATGAACTCCACACGCAAAACGGCCCGAATCCTGTGGACCCGGGCCGCCTGACTTCAAGATCGGTTGCGCTCAGCGCATCTGCCTCTCACAAGCCAAACGGACGGGTCCGTACGCCATACACATACACATAGCCATGGCCTCGATTCCGTATTTGCTTGCCTTCAGCATAAAAATAGTATTCACGGGAGTCTGGGTGAATGTCAAATATTCGTCTAGAATCTGGCTTTTACCTGTACGACAAGTTCGTAATATGTAATAATAACTCTATGAATACTTCCCGTGTCCGCACCTCCCGAGTCTTCACCATCAGCTTCCCCGAGGATTTGGCCAAGCAAGTCGTCGCCGTTGCCGAAGAGGAGAGCCGCAACATCAGCGAGCTCTTCCGCGAAGCATTCCGCACCTATCGCATGGAGCGTAATGAACGCAAGCTGATCGCCGCCCGCGCCGAAGCGGCCGAGCGCAGCCCAAACACCTATACCGAGGAAGACGTTGAGGCTTTTGTCGACGAGATTCGAAGCGAGATGTATCAACAAAGGATGAAGACGGCTTGATCTTTGTCTTCGATTCCGGGGTGTGGATCTCCGCGTTTCAATTCGGCGGAACACCGCTCGTCGCTCTGCGCCACGCCTACACGCATTGTCGTCTGGCAGCTTGCGATTCAATCTTTCATGAGATTCACAAGACCATGTCACGCAAATTTGGCTGGTCTTCTTTTCGCATTAAAGGAAGCATTGAGGACTATCTTGACAATACAACGATCATCTACATCACGGGCGAATTACGCGGCATCTGCCGAGACCCAATGGACGACATGGTAATCGAATGCGCTGTATTATCAGGGGCGAAGATCATTGTTTCAGGCGATAAAGATTTGCTGGCAGTAAAGGACTATGAAGGAATCCGAGTTCTGACTCCACGCGAGTTCTTGCAATTGATGGAATCCAAATAGACTCCTCACTACTCCTCCGCCTTCCAAACAAACGCCCCCGGCTGCGGCAGGCCAATGTGCGCCAGCACGCGGTAGACGAACTGGCGGGCCATCTCGGTCGAGTCGATGGGGTGGTTGTAGAAGGCTGGAATGCAGGGGAAGATCACCGCGCCGGCTTCGGCGGCCAATGTCATATTGCGTAGATGAATGCGATTGAAGGGCGTCTCCCGTACGCAGAGAATCAGTGGACGGCGCTCCTTGAGCGCGACGTCGGCGGCGCGGGCGATGAGCGAGTTGGCCAGGCCGTGGGCGATGGCCGCCAGCGTCCCCATCGAGCAGGGCAGGACGATCATGCCATTCGACGGATAGCTGCCCGAGGCAATCGCCGCGCCAATGTCCGCGTCGGAGTGCTGCACGGTCTTCACGGGCGGTGCGCCGAGCAGCTTTTCGAGCAGATCGTTGCGGCCGCTCACGCCCAGTTCCTCGGCCAGCACCCGCAGCGAGTTCTCCGATGCCACAAAGTGGACTCGAGCCACGCGGGCGTCGGCCTCCAGCGCGCGCAGCATCTCGCGCCCAAAGACCGCGCCTGATGCGCCGGTGATTGCTACGATGAGATTCATGGATGAACACCGTCCCTACGGGACTCTCCGTCAATTGTTGCGTTCCCTCACCCCACCGTTGAAACGGTGGGCTAATAACCACTGCGCCTACGGCGCGGATTCCCAGTCAGTGTGCTGCATTTCGCGGCTATAGTGAGATTCATCGTTTTTCAATCACAGTTGTTGGTGGCAATAATGGAACTGAAAAAGAGATATGACTAACCGTGGCGTTTTCAGCAGAGTGATTAATTTTCCCGGAAATGTCAAAGGCCACTACCCTAATGCCACCACCGCCGCCGCCCTCAGTCTTTGTTGCAGCAGTAACGGCTACATCAAATCTTACTTCTTGAGTTCTGTTTCTGAAATCATCAGGCCCATCCCACGCTGGACTAATTACTCCGTATCCAGAACTCTTGGAGTCCCATTCCTTTTGAGCGGACATTATGCCCCTCATGATTTGCACTAATGAGTTGTGAACAAACTCCTCAAGCTCCATACGCCTACCTCCAGCCAGAAGTTAACTTTCTCAACAAATCCACCAACAACTGCTTAAAGATCGCATTCACGTTGCCGAGTCGGCACAACCGCGCCGTAGGCACAATGGTTATTAGCCCACCGTTTCAACGGTGGGGTTGCTGGCCCCACCACAGAGGCCGGAGTCCCGTAGGGACGGTGCAAATACTGCTCATCCAAAAACATAACGTTCATCGTACACGATCCCGCAGCCGCGTAAAAGCGCAACAAATTCCTGCTCAAAATCGCGTTTGCGATGATGCTCTTCCTGGTTCTGAATGTACTCCTTCACAACCACAATCTGCGAGGGACTGACGCTGAAGGCACCGTACCCTTCCTGCCAGGAAAATCCATCACCCATCCACCGGGAAGAGCTTCCTTTGAGCTTCTGAACCGCGTGGGCCAGGGAAGAAGGCGCAGGCAAGTCAAATAACAGATGAACGTGATTGGCCGTTCCACCGGCGGCGATGAGCGAGAAGCCCTCGCCCCGCGCAATGCCGCCCAGGTAGGCATAAAGTTCGGCGGCGCGGGCGGCAGGGATGAGCGAGCGGCGCTCTTTGGTGCTGAATACGCAATGAATGAAATTGCACGCGTACGTGTGGGCCATGAGGCACCGTCCCTACGGGACTCCGGGTGAGTAATTGGTTGATCCATCCCCACCGTTAAAACGGTGGGCTAAGTACCACTGCGCCTACGGCGCGGATTCCTGGCCAGTGCGCCGTTGCGGCCGGCGATTCGCGCTGGTCGGCTTTCAGCGTGCCGGGTGCTCAAGGTCTCGCCTTTGAGACCTGGAAAACGATAACACACCCAGAATTATTCGCCCAGCACCCGCTTGAAGATCGCATCCACATTGCCCAACTGCCGCGTGTAGTCGAAGGTACTCGCCAGCTTCTCCGGGCTGAGCAGCGCGGTGATCGCCGGGTCCCTTGCAACCTCGTCGCGGAAGACCAGGTCTTCTTTCCACGAGCGCATGGCGTGGGCCTGCACCAGCCGGTAAGCGTCCTCGCGCATCATGCCGGCCTCGGCGAGATCGAGCAGCAACTGGCCGCTGAAGATCAGCCCGCCGGTGCTTTCCAGGTTCTTCTTCATGCGCTCTGGATAGACCAGCAGGCGGTCGATCAGGTCGGTCGTCTTGGCCAGCAGATAATCCACCAGGATCGTCGAGTCGGGGAAGATGATGCGCTCGACCGAGGAGTGCGAGATGTCCCGCTCGTGCCAGAGCGGAATGTTCTCGAAGGCCGCCTGCGCATTGCCGCGCAGCACGCGCGCCAGGCCGCTGATCTGCTCCGCGGTAATCGGGTTCTTCTTGTGCGGCATCGCCGAGGAGCCCTTCTGCTTCTCGCTGAAGTACTCCTGCGCCTCGCGCACCTCGGTCCGCTGCAGGTGGCGCACTTCGACCGCAATCTTGTCCAGCGTGCTGGCGATGATGGCCAGCGTGGAGATGTAGGCCGCATGGCGATCGCGCTGGATGACCTGCGTGGCCACCGGCGCCGGCTTGAGGCCCAGCCGCGCGCAGATTTTCTCTTCGTGCTCCGGCTTCAGGTGGCCAAAAGTGCCCACCGCGCCGGAGAGCTTGCCCACGCGCATATCCTCGGCGGCCGCGTCAAAGCGGGCCAGGTTGCGCTCCATCTCGGCATACCAGTTGAGCAGCTTGAGGCCGAAGGTGGTCGGCTCGGCGTGGATGCCGTGGGTGCGGCCGATGGTGGGCGTGTGCTTGAACTCGACGGCGCGGCCGCTTGAGCACGGCCAGCAGACTCACCAGCCCGGCGCGGAGCAGCGCCGATGCCTCCTTGACCTGCAGCGCCTGCGCGGTATCGACAATGTCGTTCGAGGTCAGCCCATAGTGCAGCCAGCGGGACTCGGCGTCCAGGCCCTGCGCTTTCAGGCTCTCGGCCACCGCGGTGGTGAAGGCGATCACGTCGTGCTTGACCTCGGCCTCGATCTCCTGAATGCGGGCGACGGAGAAGCCGGCCTTGGTGGCAATGGCCTCGGCGGCGGCGGCGGGAATCACGCCGTCCTCGGCCAGCACGGTGCTGGCCGCCGACTCCACCTGCGAGCCAGCAGCGGTACTTGTTCTCTTCGGTCCAGATGCGGCCCATCGCCGGGCGTGTATAGCGTTCGATCAAGGGAGAACTCCTTGCCAGAGCCGCATTCCGCGGCCTGCTCCAACTCTTGATTGTACGAGGAGAAGACGCTTCAGGCGCGAGGAATCCCCAGCCGCTGGTGCAGTTCATCGTAAAGCAGCCCGCGGCCCGGCTTGTAGGGCTGGAACCACTCGCCGTCGATCACCAGTTGCGGAATGGCCCGCTTGCCCACGCGGCGCACACCTCGGCCGAGGCGGCCGGTCGGCGTCCACGTCGATTTCGGTGTACTCGATGCCGTGGGAGTCGAGAAACTGCTTGGCGGCGCGGCAGTCCCGGCACCAGAAGCGCGCATAAACCTGCACGTTCATGCGATCATTTTACTGCCTTGGCGCTGCTACCATCAGTGACGATGACCGCCGACGAGATCAAGGCGCTGCTGCAAGCTGGAGCCGCACCCGGTCGAGGGCGGCTTCTTCCGCCGGACCTACACCTCGGCCGGCGACAGTCGAGCTTCCGCGCGGCTGCGCGCCCAGCCGGCACGGCGATCTATTACCTGCTGGAGCCGGGAACCTTCTCCGAGATGCACGTGCTGGCCTCCGACGAGATCTTCCACTTTTATCTCGGCGACCCGGTGGAAATGCTGCAGCTTTATCCCTGACGGGAGCTCCGCGCTCTTTACTCTTGGACAGGATTTGCAGGCCGGTCAGCAGGTGCAACTCGTCGTTCCCGCCGGAGTCTGGCAGGGCACGCGGCTGGTCGGCGAGCGGGAAGGTGGCGCTGCTGGGCTGCACGGTGACTCCCGGCTTCGATTATGCCGATTACCGGAGCGGGAGTTATGCCGAGTTAGCCGAAAGTGGCCGACGGAAGCGGAGCGAATCAGAAGACTTACCCGGAATTAAACCTACCGCCGTTCGCGAAAGAAACTCCGCAGTAACTCAGCTGACTCATCGGCAAGAATTCCCTGCTCGACCTGCATCTGGTGGTTCAGTTGCGGGTGGTTGAGCACAGCAAGCACCGAGCCGGCCGCGCCTGCCTTGGGATCGGCGGCAGCAAAGACCAGACGGTCAAGCCGCGCATGAATCATCGCTCCGGCGCACATGGCGCAGGGCTCCAGCGTCACATAGAGCGTGCAGCCGATCAGGCGGTAGTTGCCGACGACCGCGGCCGCCGCGCGCAGGGCCACAATCTCCGCGTGGGCCGTGGGGTCCAGGTCGCGCAGCACGCGATTCTGCCCGCGCGCAATGACTACTGCCGTCGCGCACCACAACCGCGCCAATCGGCACCTCGCCTGCCTCGCCGGCCTGGCGGGCTTCATCGAGCGCGGCTTGCATGGCTTCGAGATCGTCGATCATGGTTTCAATGGTAGCGCCGTGGGCTGCTGCTGGGTCATGCAGTGCAGCGTGCCCAGGCCCCAGACCAAATCGACGCTGTGGATGCCGATGACTTCGCGGCCGGGAAAAACCTCGGCCAGAATGTTCAGCGCCACGCGGTCGTTGGGATCGTGGAAGGTGGGAACCAGCACCAGGCCATTGGCGATATAGAAGTTGGCATAACTGGCCGGCAGGCGCTGGCCGCGAAAGACCACCGGGCGCGGCAGCGGCAGTTCGACAATGTTGAATTGCTTTGCCGTCGAGGGTGCGCGCGGCCTTGAGGCGTGCGAGATTCTCTGCCAGCGGCGCGTGATTGGGGTCGTTCGTGTTCGGTCTCGACGGCGGTGACGATGGTTGTGGGCGCAACGAAGCGGGCGATGTCGTCGATGTGGCCGTGGGTGTCGTCGCCGGCGATGCCGCGATTGAGCCAGATCACCTGATCGATGCCGAGAAAATCGTGAAAGGCCCGCTCCAGTTGCGCGCGGCTGACGCCGGGATTGCGCTGCTGCACTTCGCTGAGCAGGCACTCCTCGGTGGTGAGCAGAATGCCCGCGCCGTTGGCGTCGATGGAGCCGCCTTCGAGAACCAGGCGCTGCGTCGAAGCCATCCGGCTAACTCAATCGCCGGCTGCCACTCGGGAAGACCTAGCAACTCGGCTCACGCGGCCCGGCACCTGGTCGTCGAGCTGCCAGTCGGAGTACTTGGCCCAGGCGTTGAAGCGCCAATTGGTGATGGCGACCTTGCCCTCCGCGTTGCGGACGAAGATCGGTCCGGAGTCGCGCGTCCAACTGCGGTCGGTGGGCCAGAGGTGAAAGCTCACCCGGTCGAGATTCGCTCCGGCGCGCTCCAGGATGCTGCTGGCGCGCTGCTCGGCCTTCGCATCCTCGACGAGAATATGCACCCGCTCATGCGCGGCGAGCAGGCGCACGATCTCCGCATAGAGCCAGGGGATGGCCTGAAACTTGCCCGGCCAGTCGTCGGGGTTGTGCGGCCATGCAAGCCATGTGGCCTCGTGCGGCTCCCACTCGGCGGGCATCCGGTAACCCAGTTCGCGCGGTGTCTTTGCGGGTATCTGCGGCGCGGACATTTATTTGCAATCTCCGTCCGCGGGCCACGCATTCACTGGGTCGAGAAAGCGCTTGGTGATGGGTTCGTATGCGTCGATGCGGCGGTCGCGCAGGAAGGGCCAGTTGCGGCGGGTCTCTTCAATCAGGCTCACGTCAATCTCGCCAATGAGAATCTCTTCGGCGTCGTGTGAGGCTTTTGCAATCACCGTGG
>CAWFZU010000246.1:0-14202 GCA_963820195.1 uncultured Acidobacteriaceae bacterium
AAGTGAGGTCAGCAGAAAGTTGGAGCCGTCGCAGAAGTGGGTCGTGCCGCCGACGGTGATGCGCTTTTCTCCCTGCGCAAAGACAACCAGTTCGGGCTCGTAGGTGGTGCAAAGGAACTCGGATGGCGCGGTTCTGCGCGAGAGTCGCAGGCCGGGCACGGCGGTGTCAAACGGACCCTCGGTAGGGACATGAGCGGCGATCGTACGCGCCAACAAGGCCCGCATTCTGGTCACCCTTAGCTCTTCGCTTGCATCTATATCTTTAGCCACTTGGCTCGCACCGCTCCTTCAAATCCAAGGTAGCACTGAATGCGGGGCAGTATGCATAAATATCTGCGTATCGACAGGAATAGGCAATAGATTGGCAGGATTTGGATACCGCTCGGACGAGATTGTTCTGTAGTCTTTGAAATGAGAAGAGCCGTGGCGAGAGGCTTCGGACCTGACTGACGAAAAGGAGACACAATGCAAAAACGCAAATTAGGAAAGAGCAATCTGGAAGTATCGGCAATCGGCCTGGGCTGCATGGGAATGACCTTCTCCTACGCTCCCTTCCCGGAGAAGAAGGATTCCATCGCACTGCTGCGCGCGGCCGTCGAGCGCGGCGTCACCTTCTTCGACACGGCTGAAATTTACGGCCCCTTCAACAATGAAGAGCTGGTCGGCGAGGCTCTCGAACCCCTTCGCGATCAGGTGGTCATCGCCACCAAGTTCGGAATGGATATCAATCCCGACGGAAGCCGTGGCGCGAGGGGTCTGGATAGCCGGCCTGAGCACATCAAGCAGGTCGCCGAGGCCTCGCTCAAGCGCCTGAGGATCGATGTCATCGATCTTTTTTATCAGCACCGCGTTGATCCGGAGGTGCCCATCGAAGAGGTCGCCGGAGCGGTCAAGGATCTGATCCAGCAGGGCAAGGTGAAGCACTTCGGAATGTCGGAGGCCGGCGTGAAGACAATCCGCCGCGCCCACGCCGTGCAGCCCGTCACCGCCCTGCAAAGCGAGTACTCGCTCTGGTATCGCGCCCCGGAGGCCGAGATCATCCCCACGCTCGAAGAGCTCGGCATCGGCTTTGTGCCCTTCAGCCCGCTGGGCAAAGGCTTCCTGACGGGCAAGATGGACGAGAAGACACAGTTTGACTCGACCGACATCCGCAACATCATTCCGCGCTTTACGCCGGAGGCCCGGATTGCGAATCAGGCGCTCGTCGATCTGCTGGGCAGGATCGGAGCGGAGAAGAAGGCGACGCCTGCTCAGATCGCGTTGGCCTGGCTGCTGGCCCAGAAGCCGTGGATCGTGCCAATTCCCGGAACGACCAAACTGCATCGGCTGGAGGAAAACATCGGCGCCGCCGCCGTCGAGCTCTCCGCCGAAGACCTGCGCCAGATCGAAGACGCGCTCTCGCAGATTCATGTGGAAGGCGCGCGCTACCCGGAGGCGCTGGAGAAGACCACCGGCCGCTGAGCAACACCGACGTTTTCGGAGTCATCTCTTCCTGGGATGATTCCCTGCCGTCTCCCGGAGGGAGTGAACGAGAATAGCCCAGGGTGAAACCATGGGAAAGCGATCATTTCAGGGATTTCCACCACTCGGGGCGGATTGAGTAACAAATCTGTAGATACAATCCCGACAGGAGACTATCAGATATGGAGATCAAGCGAAACGGTTCTCAGCCTTCCTACAAGGGACCGGCAGATTATTTCACCGGCACGGTGCGGGTGGACCCGCTCTTTGACGCGCCCGCACCCGCCCGCGTCGTTGGCGCCAGCGTCACTTTTGAGCCCGGCGCCCGCACCGCATGGCATACGCATCCGCTGGGACAGACTCTTGTCGTCACCTCAGGCTGTGGCCGCGCGCAGCGCTGGGGCGGTGCCGTCGAGGAGATCCGGCCCGGTGATGTGATCTGGTTTGCACCTGGAGAGAAGCACTGGCACGGCGCGGCGCCAACGACGGCGATGACCCATCTTGCCATTCAGGAAAAGCTCGATGGCAAAATCGTTGATTGGATGGAGCAAGTGAGCGGCGAGCAATACGGCGAGGGCTAAATCCCTTCGCCCATCGAGACATACTGCCGCAGCCGCTCCAGCTCTTCGCGGTAGGCGTCGCGCTCGGCGGCCTCGGCGGTGAACTGCTCGGCCGGCCTGCGCTTGCCGCCCAGCCGTTCTTCCAGTTCTTCCACGCGCGCCGAGAGCGCAATCAGCGAATCCGAGAGCGGGTCCTTGATGTCGTGCGGATCGGTAATCAGCACCCGCTCGCCGTTGCGATAGACGATGTGCGCCGGAACGCCCACCACCGTCGAGTTGGGCGGCACGTCGGAGAGCACCACCGAGCCCGCGCCCACGCGCGAGTTCTCGCCGACGGTGATGTTGCCCAGCAGGTTGGCGTTGTTGCCGACAAAAACGCCGTCGCAGAGCGTGGGATGGCGCTTGCCGTGGCCTTTGCCGGTGCCGCCCAGCGTCACGCCCTGGTACATGGTCACGTCGCTGCCCACAATCGCGGTCTCGCCGATCACCACGCCCGTTGCGTGGTCGATGAAGAGCCGCCGGCCCAGCAGCGCGCCGGGATGAATATCGACGCCGGTGAAGAAACGGCCCACCTGCGAGAGCAGCCGCGCCGGCAGCCGCAGCTTCGCCGCCCCACAGCGCGTGCGAGACGCGGTGAATCCACACCGCCCACAGCCCCGGATAGCAAAGAAAGACCTCCAGCCGAGAGCGCGCAGCCGGGTCGCGCTCCAGCACGGAGTCGATGTCTTCGCGGATGCGGGCAAACAGGGTCATAGCGGGTCGAGCAATCTGTGGAGTTCTTGAAACTGGTTAGAACAGCGCTTTAAAGGGCACGGCTTCAGCCGTGCCGCAAGTGCGCTATTGAAGAGCGGCTTTAGCCCCTGAGGGAATGCTGGTTATTCAAATCATATTCCCTAAGACTCGGTTGCCCCAGGTCCGTGGTCCCCACGGACAGTTCTTCGTCCGTGGGGTGGAGGTCTCGCATTTGAGACCTGGGAAACTACAAACCCATGCGAGCGAATACAGCGTTTAGCCCCACCGCGGTAATCGCTTCGCTTACCGGCAGAGCCAGCGCCTGCTGGCGCAGCGACTCGAAGAGAATGCTGGACAGATAGCGCTCGCCGAAGTCCGGCAGCACTACCACAATCAGCTTGCCCGCATTCTCCGGCCGCGCGGCCACCTTGAGCGCCGCGGCCACCGCCGCTCCCGAGCTGATGCCCACAAACAGGCCCTCTTCGAGCGGCAGCCGGCGGGCCAGCGCGATCGACTCGTCGTTGGTCACCTGGATGATCTCGTCGACCAGCTTGGTGTCCAGCACGCCCGGCACAAAGCCCGCTCCGAGGCCCTGAATCTTGTGCGGTCCCGGCTTGCCGCCGCTCAGCACCGGGCTGTCGGTCGGCTCCACGGCGATGGCCTTGAACTCCGGCTTGCGCTCCTTGATGTACTTGCGCCACGCCGGTGATGGTGCCGCCGGTGCCCACGCCGCTGATCAGAATGTCGACCTTGCCGTCGGTGTCGTTCCAGATCTCCGGGCCGGTGGTGTGCGTAGTGAATCGCCGGGTTGGCGGGGTTGTCGAACTGCTGCAGGATGTAGCCGTTCGGCGTCTTGGCCAGAATCTCGTTGGCCTTGGCGATGGCGCCCTTCATGCCGTTCGGCCCGGGAGTGAGCACGATCTCCGCGCCAAAGGCCAGCAGCAGCACGCGCCGCTCCAGGCTCATCGTCTCCGGAATGGTGAGAATCAGCCGGTAGCCCTTGACTGCGGCCACAAAGGCCAGCGCGATGCCGGTGTTGCCGCTGGTGGGCTCAATCAGGACGGTCTTGCCGGGAGTAATCTTGCCCCGCCTCTCGGCATCATCGATCATCGCAAAACCGATGCGGTCCTTGACGCTGGAAACCGGGTTCTGGCTCTCCAGCTTGGCTACAACGGTTGCGGGCAGCCCGGCGGCCACTTTGTTCAGCCGGACCAAGCGGGGTCTTGCCAATGAGTTCCGTTACATTCGCAGCGATGTGCGCCATGATGATCTCCTTTGTCTGGGATGCAATCCCAGACGGTTTTGTTTTGTGGGGTGATGAGTCGAACTGTGGAGCGGGAAAGACTGTGCGCGAATAGGGCGCACGTCTCGCGTCGCAATCTGGCACCAGGGCGGTGTTAGCGACATCGACGCATGAATAAAGCATAATACCAAGGCGCGGTTTGTGGCAAGCGGAAACTTTACGATAGATCAATCAGGGGAGCGTTGCTTGCCCGTCCAACTGCACCATCAGCTCTTCCCACTCGGCGGTGAGCGCGGCTAACTGCCCGCGCAACTCTTCGGCCAGCGTCGTCAGCCGCTGCGGTTTCGGCGGCGAGACGTAGACGCCCAACTGCTCCTCGGTGTGGGCGATCGCGGCCTCAATGCGCGGGACTTCTTCTTCCAGAAACGCGCAGCGCTCCTCCATCTGCTTCTGCTTGATGGGATTCAGCCGGCGCGGGCGGTCCTTCGCGGCGTCAAACTCAGCACCAGCGTCCCGTTGCCAGTCCTTCTCGGCAGGCTCTTGCGGCCTTCCTTTAGTCGTGCACGGCTCAACCGAAAGGCTGCCGTCTGCAAGACCCTTTCCAGCGCAGATAGTCTTCGTAGTTGCCTTCGTGGCTGGTCACCTTGCCGCCTTCCACTTCGAGCACGCGCGTGGCCAGCCGGTCGATGAAGTAGCGGTCGTGCGAGACAAAGACCACCGTGCCGCTGAAGGCCGCCAGCGCCTCGAGCAGCACATCCTTGGCGCGCATGTCCAGGTGGTTGGTCGGCTCGTCGAGCAGCAGAAAGTTCGACGGCGAAACCAGAATCCGCGCCAGCGCGTAGCGGTTGCGCTCGCCGCCCGAGAGCACGCCCAGCGGCTTGAAGACATCGTCGCCGCTGAAGAGAAAGCAGCCCAGCAGCGAGCGCAGCTCACGCTTCCGGCACCTTGACCGCGGCGCGGCTGATGTCGTCCAGCATGCGCGCGTCGCCGTCCAGCACCTTGTACTGGTCCTGCGCAAAGTACTCGCTGACCACGTTGTGGCCCAGCTTGACCTGGCCGGCGGTGGGCGCTTCGTCGCCGGTCAGCAGGCGAATCAGCGTGGACTTGCCCGCGCCGTTCACGCCCACCAGCGCCACGCGGTCGCCGCGCTCGATGCTGAAGCGCACGTTCGTTGAGCACCTGCTTCGCGCCATAACTCTTCGCCAGCCCCTCCGCCTCCACCACCATGCGCCCCGAGGGCGGCGGCTGGGGAAACTTGAAGTGAATCGCCGGCTCCTCTTCGGGAATCTCGATGCGCTCGATCTTTTCCAGCTCCTTGATGCGGCTCTGCACCTGCTTGGCCTTGGTGGCCTGCGCGCGGAAGCGATTGATGAAGGCCTCCAGGTGCTCGATCTGCTGGCGCTGATTGTTGTAGGCCGCCTGCAACTGCGTCCGCCGCTCGTCTTTCTGGCTAAGGTATTTTGTGTAATTTCCCTGGTAGATATTCAGCCGTTTATTCCATATCTCCACCGTTCGATCGATCGTCACATCCAGAAAGTAGCGGTCGTGGGAGATAAGAATGTAGCCGAAGGGATAACTCTTCAGATAGTCTTCGAGCCAGTTGCGGGTTTCCAGGTCCAAGTGGTTGGTCGGCTCGTCCAGCAGCAGCAAGTTAGGCTTGGCCAGCAGCAGCTTGGCCAGCGCGATGCGCATCTGCCAGCCGCCGCTGAACTCATCGGTCTGGCGCGACCAGTCTTCCTTGCCGAAGCCCAGGCCGGTCAGCACGCCGCCCACCTGCGCGTCCAGCGCGTAGCCGTCCAGCGCGTGAAAGCGCTCCTGCAGCATGGAGTAGCGCTCCGCCGCGGCCTCGTACTCCGGCGCCTTCGTGGTCCAGCACGGCCAGTTGCCCGGCCAGCCGCTCGACCTCGCGCGCCATCTCGCGCAGCTCATCGAAGACGGTCAGGCACTCCTCGAAGACGCGTGCGGCCGGTCAGCGCCAGCCCCTCCTGCGGCAGGTAGCCGATGCTCATGCCGCGCGTCTGCTGCATGCTGGCCGTAGTCCAGCGTCTCCAGGCCGGCCAGCACCTTCATGATGCGTGGATTTGCCGGTGCCGTTGGCGCCCACCAGCGCGGTTTTTTCCTTGCTTCGGATCAGCCAGTTGGCCTCCAGAAACAAGACTCGCGGCCCAAACCGCTTGCCGGCATTTTGCAGGGAGAGCATTCACTACTATCTTCGCAGAATGATGGGCGGCAAGAATTCATCCAAAAAAAGCGGGGACCGCAAGCGATCCCCGCCACGTCAAGGAGTGGATTTCACCCCACAAAAGTTCTACTTGCCGTCCAGCTTGACCGGCACGCTGAGCGGCAGGTCGCGCGATGAGCCGCCTGCCCAGACCGTATATTCGCCGGGAACCACCTCCCAGGCGCTCTTGTCCACGTTGTAGATGGAGAGGAGGAGCGGCTCGACCTGGACGGTCACGTTCTTCTCTTCGCCGGCAGCCAGGGCGACCTTGCTCCATCCCGCCAGGCGCCGGGGCGGTTCCTCGGCGGAGGCGGGCAGGGTGAGATAGACCTGCGCAATCTCCTCGCCGGCGCGCCTCCCGGTATTCCTGACCTTGAAACTCACCTCAAGCCCCTTGCCGGATTGCACCTGCAGGCCGGAATAGGCATACGTCGTGTAGGAGAGTCCATAGCCGAAGGGGAACAGGGGCGTCTTGTTCTCGGCGTCATACCACTTGTAACCCACCTTCATTCCCTCGTCGTACACGGCATCGAAGAACGGGCCGTTCACCATCAGCATGGCAACAAAGCCAGGGAATCCGGGCAGCTTGGGCATAGGGTGCGTTGCGTCCGGCTTGGGCGGATCGTTGTGCACCGGGTGCGGAATATCCGCCTCGCTCTTGGGGAAGGTCAGCGCGAGCTTGCCCGACGGATTCACATCGCCGAAGAGAATATTCGCAATCGCTTCAGAGCCGCGAATCCCCGGATACCACGCCTCCACGACCGCGCTCACCTTGTCGATCCACGGCATCAGCACGGCGCCGCCGGTCTCCAGAACCACAATCGTGTGCGGATTGGCTGCTGCAACCGCTTCAATCAGCGCGTCCTGATTGTAAGGCAGTGACAGGTTTTTCAGGTCAATCCCTTCTGACTCGTGCTGCACCGCGAAGACAATCGCCACTTGCGAATTCTTCGCCAGCGCCGCCGCCGCGGCCGGGTCTGTCCCTGGATCGAACTTCACCTGCGCGCTCCGAGCTTTGTCCTCGATGCCTTTGAGCGGAACCGAGCGTTGATACACCTCGGTCAGCCAGATCGCTGCCAGCGGATTCATCAACAACTCGGGCGGAGGAGGAACTGGATTTCCACCCGCAGGAGACACCTGCGAAGAACCTCCTCCGGACATCACGCCAACGTCCGCATGACCTCCAATCACGGCAATCGACTTGACTGCAGCCGCGTGCAACGGCAGTTGCCCGTGTTCGTTCTTCAGCAGAACCGCCCCGCGCTCCTCGGTCTTCTGTGCCACTTCAAATCCGCGCATCACATCCGGCGATTCTGGTTGCGGCGGATCGTCCACGATTCCCGAATCGATCTCCGTCCGCAGAATCCGGTGTACCATCTCATTCAGCCTCTCCATCGGCACATCGCCGCTCTCCACGGCCTTCTTCAGCGGTTCGCCGAAGGAGTCGTTGCCGGGCATCTCCACGTCCAGGCCCGCCATCGCCGCCTTCACCGTACTCTCGGTCGCGCCCCAGTCCGATAGCACAAACCCCTTGAATCCCAGCTCCTTCTTCAGCACATCGGTCAACGTGTAAGGGTTCTCGCAGGCGAATGTGCCGTTGATTCGGTTATACGAGCACATCACCGCGCCGGCGCCGGACTCCCTCAGCGCGATCTGAAACGCCAGCAGATCGCTCTCCCGCAGGGCGCGCTTGCTGATCACCGAGTTCACGGTTGTCCGCCCCACGTCCTGGTCGTTCACCACAAAATGCTTTACGTCTGTGATCAGGTGAAGCGCCTTCTCCGCCTTCAGCTCCTGCCCCGCGAGCGTTCCGGCCAGCAGCGGATCCTCGCCCTTGTACTCGAATGTCCGTCCGTTGCGCGGCTCGCGGATCATGTTGATTCCCGAACCCAGCGACATATTGAAGCCGAGCGACCGCATCTCGTGGCCGATCATCGTTCCGATCTCATACGACAGCACAGGGTCCCACGCCGCCGCCATCGCTTCGGCCGAGGGCAGCGCCGTCGCATACCGTCCCTTCACTCCCGCACCTGAGATGCCCTCGACGCAATCCGACATCTGCAGATCCGGAATCCCCAGCCGCGGCACTCCAGGAATGAATCCAAGCGTCGAAATGGCGCGCGTCGCCGGCCCCGATTCCGGCTGTGCCATGATCGTCTGCCAGCCCATCCCGTGCAGAAGCTGAATCTTCTCGTCCAGCGTCATCTGCGCAATCACCAGGTCGGCCCGCTCGTCCGGCGACAGACTCTTGTTCGCCCACGGTCCCTTCGGCCCTTGACTCTGGAACAGGCCTGCCTGACCGTACATCCCCGCCGCCGGCAGCAGAATCAAAGCAACTGCCGCGGTCAGAGCCATCTTCCCCACAAAACCAACGAATTTCATTCTGCAACCTCTTTCATGGACAGGCGTTCGTCTGCCGGCCCGGTTAGCGCGCCTTTATCTCTCCGAATCATACCGCTTTCGTTACCGGGGCGAGCGGCAAGTCTGACTAACGGACGATGAGTCGCCGCCTGAAGCCGCACAAATGATAAATGATTAGAAGATCTTTCATAATCTGGTTTTGAAAGGGCACGGCTACACAGGTTGCGAGAAATGCATTCAGAGTTGCAAGAAGTGTCAGGGCACGACTTCAGGTTGCGAGAAATGCATTCAGAGTTGCAAGAAGCGTCAGGGCACGACTTCACAGGCTGCGGAAATACTCGATAAAGAGTCCAGAAGCGTCAGGGCACGACTTTAGTCGTGCCGTAAATGGCTCAAAATGAACTGGGCTTTAGCCCCTGAGGGAATGCAGGCTCGCAAAATGGACTTCACTACGGCCGAATCTCGACCGGCGTGCCCACCGGAACCAGCTTGAAAACTTCGTCGATCTCCTCGTCGGTCACCGCGATGCAGCCCAGCGTCCAGTCGTAGAGCCGGTGCGCCGCGCCGATCCATCCCTTGCCGTTAGGCAGGCCGTGAATCATAATCGACCCGCCCGGCGAGACGCCCAGCTTCGCCGCCCGCTGTCGGTCCTCGGCGTTGGGATAGGAAACGTGTAGAGCCTTGTGGTATTGGCTGGCCGCGTACTTGGCGTCGATAATGTAATGGCCCTCGGGCGTGCGCCCGTCGCCCTGGCGTTCCTTCGGCGCAAGGCCGCCTCGCCCCAGCGCCACTTTATAAGTGCGGATCACCTTGCCCCCGGCAAGCAGCTCCATCACATGGTCTTTCTTCAAAATCAGAATCGAGTCGGCCTTCTGCGGCGTCGCTGGCTGTTGTGCTGAAAGACTGCCGGAGAGCAGCCAAAGGGCGATGCAAACGCCTGCGCACACCATCCCGACGGCAACAACATCACGGAGCCAGCGCACGATCATGCACTCACTTTACTACACATGCGCAACCTATAAGTGCCCACCATTGTGAAGAATGCAAATGGAAGAATCGTGCCAGGCGTGAGTAGGTTGGCGTATATTGTTTTGTAGTCTTAAACACGAACTGAAAATTCCGGAAAAATGACCAACGATAAGGAGATCATTGTGGCAAGCTTCTGCGCAAAATGCGGTATTGCATTATCCCCCAACGACCTAATCTGCAAATCCTGTGGAACAACGACCGTCGCTGGAGAAGCGGTCGCGGAGTTTATTCCGCCTACCGATGCGTCGGATAAATCCGGTAGCAGCACGATCAAGATCATCCTGATCATCATCGCAGTCATCGTCGGGCTGGGCATCCTCGGTCTGGGCGCCATCGGTTACATGGGCTATCGCATGGTCAAAAATACGCATGTCGATTCCAGTGGCAGGGTGACGATGAACACTCCAGCCGGCGCAATCGTCGCCACTCCGGCGGAGAACTTCAGCGCATCCGATCTGGGAGTGGATATCTATCCCGGCGCGCAAAGCACAAAAGGCAGCATGAAGATGGAAATGCCCAACACCACAGGAGTAACGGGAGTATTCCTCACCTCAGACTCGCCCGCTCAGGTGACTGCCTTCTACAAAGACAAGCTGGGCGCCAGCGCTTCCGTCACCAGTATCTTCGGCACTACCATGATCCAACTCAAAGTAGCGCAGAAGGAATCCGTTCAGGTGACGATTAAAGCAAATTCGTCGCTGGACAAAGGCAAGACGAGAATCTCCATTAGTCACATGAAGAAAAAGGCAGAGTGAATCAGATTCGCTTTCAATTCGGCGGGTGTATCGAGAGCGGTATTCTATCGATCGGGCGCGTCGCTGCCTGAGCTATGAATCTTTGCGATTTCATCCGCATGCGCTAACTTGTGTTGACTTCTGTTACCGGAAAAATCCCTCTGCCTTGAGGGAAGCAACGATCTGCGCGGCGGGATCGAGGACCGGCGAAGTTCCCGAAGAGCCATTGGCCGGAGTTCTGAGTTCAACCTTCAAGACCATGCGCTTGTTTGCCAAAAACTCGGCACTCACGATATTCGAGGCCTTTAGCACGCCGCCGCCGTGGACCGTGACACGGAATTCATGCACCCCCGGCGGAACAAACAGGTTTTCATACTGCGCCTTGTCACCCGCGGAGCCCTTGAAATAGGTCTTCCCATTCATCGCGATGGTGAAGGCCATGCCAGCCGGAAAGTGATCCAATTCCAGCTTCAAACGAGTGTTCTGCTTTGGATCAAGAGCTTTTGGATCGAAGGCCACGGAGGGGGTCTGGGCAAGGGGCGCGGGCAATGCTGCCGGCGGTGCGAGACGTCCTCCGGCAGCTTTTTTTGCTACCACTGGAGCCGTCTCCGGCTCGACTGCGGGCTCCGGCAGCGGTGCAAACTCCGGCTGCGCGGGAGCCGTTACCGGCGGTTGCGCGGCAGGCTGCTTGTGATGCAGCAGTAGATACCCGCCGCCCGCGGCCATTGCGACGAGAAGAGCCACCGCCGCGACCAGCAGCACGCCATACCTTCTTGCCGGCCGAGACGGCTTTTCCATTGCAGTGATTTCGGTCATCGGAAGGGGTTTCGGCGGCAAGGTGGGATTCAGGTCGAAGGTGTCCTCCGATGTTTTTCCTGTTCCTGTGGCCAGCGGCGCGGTTGACTGCAAGCTCGAAGCCTTGGAATCGGCGCACAGCAGCGCCAGATCCTGAGCAAGCTCTTCTCCGGTTTGATAGCGGTTCGCGGGATTCTTGGCCAGGCACTTGAGAATCATGCTCTCCATATTGGCAGGAATGGCGGGATTCAGTTTTGCGGGCGGAACCGGCTCCGTGTGGACAATCTTGTAGGAGACCGCGGTCATCGTTGCGCCGGGGAAGGGCTGCTCTCCGGTTGCCATCCAATAGAGAATTACGCCCAGCGAAAACAGGTCGGCGCGGCCGTCGATGGGCGCGCCGGTAAACTGCTCCGGCGCCATGAACGCAGGGGTTCCCAAAAGCTGGCCGGTGCTGGTGATCCCTCCGCTGATGAGCTTGGCGACGCCAAAATCCGTGATCTTCGGCCGCTCGCTCCCATAAGCCTCGGCCGAGGTGAGCAGAATATTCGCCGGCTTGATGTCGCGGTGAATTACGCCATTGTGGTGCGCGTATCCGAGGGCTTCGGCGATCTGCTCTCCGATCTCGCAGACCCGCTCCAGCGAGAAGCGCTCACCCTTCTTCATGGCAAATTCAAGGGTCTGCCCCTTGACGAACTCCATCACCAGGAACGGAACGCCTTCATGTTCGCCGACGTCGAAGACGGGCACAATTCCGGGATGAGCCAGAGCGCCCGCGGCGCGCGCCTCGCGGTAGAAGCGCTGGCGGTACTCGTCGCCCTGCTCGCTGGCGAGCGCCACAGCAAGGATGGTCTTCAGCGCGACAACACGGCCCATGGCAGGATCGAGCGCGCGGAAGACACTGCCCATGGCGCCGTGGCCTAACTCATCGAGGATTTCGTACCGCCCAATGCTCTTCGGTGGACTCATATTTCAATGCGTACCACTCTAGCACAGCGTCGTCCGGTAGAGGAACTGCGGCGCTCACACTGTCGCGGATTGTTCATGAGCAACAGACTGACTCGCTGCGAAGAGTTAAGGCTTGATCGCGCGCGAATTCAGGGCTTGGCGCTGGGTGGAATCAACAGCGTGACAGCATCGGGCACAATCTCGATGCGGACCGGCAGATGCCCCAGAATCTCTCCATCGGCCTCTGCGAAGATGCGCGCCGAGGATCCATTGCGGGGACGGCACTCAACCGAGACGGCGTCGAGTATTTCAATTGCGCGCGTAGACCGGGACTGGCCGAAGAGGGCGGAGATCAGGAAACAAAAATAGCGCAGGCGGCTGCGCGTCCTGAAGGCCACCAGGCGCAGGCGTTTGTTATGCAGGGTGGCGCCGGGGATGAAGTTGTTGAGAGCGCCGCCGAAGTTGCGAATGCGCACCACCAGAAGCTCGGAGATTTCTTCCACGCGCGGCTGGGTGCTCGCGCCCTCGATAAAGGCCGCTTCAAAGAGGGGGAAAGAGTGCGTAGCCCAAACGCGAAAGGCCTCGACGACATAGAGAAAGTAGCCGAAGCGCCGTTTGAGGGCGGGGTCGAGCCGGGAGAAAAAGTGTGCGTCCGTGCCCACGCCGGCGGCTACGGTGAAAAAGCGCGAGCGGGTTTCGCCGGCCGCGTCCTGATAAAAGATTTGGCCTACGGGGAGGCGTACCGGGAGCGCTGTAAGCAGCTTGCGAACCGCCTTGGCGGGAGAGGATTGCAGGCCCAGGTTGGCGGCCAGCGCGTTGGCGGTGCCCAGCGGCACCACGCCCAACGCCACCTGGCTTCCGACCAGGCTCTGTAAGACTTCATGGACGGTGCCATCGCCGCCGCAGGCAATGATGGTGTCGCAGCCGCGACGAGTAGCCTCCCCGGCCAAAATACCGGCGCTGCCCGGCGCGATGGTTTCCAGCGCTTCGGCTTCCACGCCCGCTTCGCGCAAGACGGCGAGCGCTTTGTCTATGGCCGCGCAGCGGCCGCGCGAGTGCTGGCCGGAGGCCGGATTGTAAATCAGCGCGACACGACGCATGGCGTTTCCCCTGGTGTTCGCGCCGCGCGCGAGAGTGGGAGCGGGAGCTCTGTTCTTATCATCGCATCCGGGGGCAGGCCGGGGACACGGCTGCGGCTCAAGGATCATAGATAACCCCATCGACCTTGATCTTCGAGCACCAGAAGCAATACCGCACTTCTTTCTCCGGATGCAATTCACTCAAATCCAGCGACCGCCACCTGTGCATGCCAACAGAGCAAAACAGGTTCTTGACGGCGTTCGATTCGTGCTCTCTGTGCGGCCATAACTTGGCAAGTGAAGCTACAAGCTCCGCATCGTCAGTGTGAGCCATTGTCTCTGGCGGCAACATTTCCTTACCTCCTCTCCTCTTTGACACCAACAGGCTTCAAATGGTTCCCGTCCGCGGACTCTCCTTTCCTCGCACGTAAAAACAGCAGCAGCCGGGAGGTTCTCCCGGCTGCTGCCGTCTGTCTCAGATTTGATGGATTCCGCGCTACGCCTTGGCCAGAACCAGCGCCTTCAGCCGCGCATTCAGGCGGCTCTTGTAACGGGAGACGGTGTTGTCGTGCAAAATGCCCTTCTGCACGCTCTTGTCGAGAGTGGAGACGGTGGAGCGATACTGCGCCTGGGCGGCCTTCACATCGCCCTGGACAAGCGCCTCGCGCAGTTCGCGGAGACTGGTGCGCACGCGGCTGCGATTGGCGCGGTTCACCGCGGTGCGGGTTTCGGTCTGGCGGGCGCGCTTCAGCGACGATACATGGTTTGCCATTGATGATCCTTAAATCTCAGGGATAATGCGGTCACAGAATGCAACTTGAGCCGCATCCCTCGCAAGTTCTTAGTTTACGGGAAACCAGGCGGCGGGTCAATGCGCCTGCTTTCAGCCCTGCGCCGAAGCCACCGGCAAGTTCCCACCCCGCCAGTACCCTTCAAGGCACACTTTTCATTAAAATTCCTTGCCGCACGCATTGACTATCAACTCCACTCGCGTGAGCAATAAAATGGTACGGTTTAAAGGCGCGCCACCAACATAAACATA
>CAWFZU010000247.1:0-6812 GCA_963820195.1 uncultured Acidobacteriaceae bacterium
AGGGCACGGTCTACTACGAGCGCAAGGGCAACTCCTTCCAGATGGCCGCGCACATCCACGAACTGAACGGAAAAATTGCTTCGAAGGTTTACTCCTACGCGAGCGGAGTCTTCAATCTGTATGAAAAGCTGACCAACCAGGTAACTCGATTCAGCAAAGCAAGCCAATATGAAGGCTATCTGATGCTGGGCTTTGGCGCCAGCGGCAAGGATCTCGAACAGAAATGGGAGATCAAGTACCTGGGATCCGAAGTGATTGATGGCGTAAAGACCGATAAGCTCGAATTGGTAGCCAAAGATCCGGCGGTGAGGAAAAACATTCCCAAGGTAACAATCTGGCTGGACACCGAGCGGGCAGTGAGTCTGAAACAGGTTTTCGAAGAAGGCCCCGGCCAGTACAGGGTTTGTTTCTATTACAATTTCAAGACCAACCAGCCGCTGCCCGCCAACGCCTTCACCTTCAAGACCGACAAGCAGACGGTGTACGTGAACCGGTAGCGAGCCGAAAGCCCGCAAACACGCGATGAGATAAGCTGGAATCAGGAGATCAAGCGCGAATCATGTCCACTTCCCCATACAAATACTCGACCCTTGCCGTTCATGCCGGGCAGTACCCGGACCCGCTGACGGGCGCCGTGAATGTGCCCGTTTACCTTTCCTCGACCTTTGAGCTGACCGGCATCGGCACGGACCGGGGCTGGGACTACTCGCGCGCCGGCAACCCCACGCGCGACCGGCTGGAAGAGGCGCTGGCGGCGCTCGAAGGCGGCACGAGCGGCCATGCGTTTACCACCGGAATGGCGGCGATCTCGGCGCTGGTGGCGATGCTGCGCGCGGGCGACCACCTGATCTGCTCCAAGGATGTGTACGCCGGGACGGTACGGCTTTTTGACCGTATCGTATCGGGCTACGGCATCGAGATTGAGTACGTGGACACCAGCAACCTCGAAGCGGTTGCCGCGGCGATCCGGCCTAACACCAAGCTGATTCACATTGAAACTCCCAGCAATCCGCTGATGGTGCTGACCGATATTGCCGGGGTCAGCCAGATCGCCCATGCACGCGGCATCGAAGTCAGCGTGGATAACACCTTCCTGTCGCCGGTGCTGCAAAGCCCGCTGGCGTTGGGCGCGGATATCGTGATGCACTCGACGACCAAGTACCTAAACGGCCACTCGGACGGGCTGGGTGGGGCGCTGATCGGCTCGAAGCCCGAGCACAAGGAGCGGTTTCTGCTGGTGCAGAAGGCGGCCGGCGGCGTGATGTCGCCCTTCGAGTGCTTCCTGGTGCTGCGCGGCATCAAGACGCTGCCGCTCAGGATCAAGCAGCACGAGGAGAATGGCCGCGCCGTGGCGGAGTTTCTCTCCACGCATCCCAAGGTAAGCAAGCTGGCTTATCCGGGACTTAAGAGCCATCCGCAGTACGATCTGGCAGTCAAGCAGCAAAAAGGCTTTGGTTCGATGATGAGCTTCGAGGTTGAGTCGCGCGAGGCCGCGGGACGGTTCCTCGCGGCGATCAAAATCTTCTTAAGCGCGGAGTCGCTGGGCGGAGTTGAATCGCTGGCCTCGCACTCGGCCACGACCACGCACGGCTCGGTGAGCGAAGAGGTGCGCGCGTCGATGGGAATCACGCAGGGGCTGCGTCCGGCTGTCGATCGGCATCGAAGACAAGGAAGACCTGATCGCCGACCTGGAGCAGGCACTGGCGGCGGTGTAGGAGGCTCATGCCTGAATCGACGCTTCTACTCGGCATCGACACCTGCGGCCTACCGGCTCGGTGGCGCTGGGGCGCTGGGACGGCCAACTGTTGAGATTCTTGGGCAGATTGAGCTCGAAGGGCGCAGCTACTCCTCTACTTTGGTCGCGGCTGTCGGCGAACTGCTTGCGCGCGGCGGCGTGACGCTGCGAGGAGTGGGCGCAATCGTGGCCGTCAACGGGCCGGGCAGCTTTACCGGCGTGCGCGTGGGCTTGAGCGCCGTAAAGGGCCTGGCCGAGGCGGACGCGGATTCCGGTGGTGGCGGTTTCGCGGCTGGAAGTGCTGGCGGCGAAGGCCGGGTGACCCTGTCGGCGGCTCTTGATGCGCATCGCCACGAAGTTTTTTTGCGGCTGGGTATGCGGGTTGAGCAGGGAAGGGAACTGCTGGCCGGCTCCCACGAGCTGGCAACGATCGACCCGCCGCCCCTCCGGATCGCCATCTGCGACGAGGCGGCCGCCCTGCTGCTGGCTTCGGCTTGGCCGCAGGCGGAACTGGTGCGCACCGCCGCGCCCACTGCCGCCGATGCACTCATCCTCTGCGCGCTGCGCGTCGCCGCCGGCGAGTTCGTCGATCTGGCACTGCTGGACGGCCATTACCTGCGCCGCTCAGATGCGGAGATCTTCGGCGAGCCGGCCACGGCGGAGCCGCAACGCCCATGACTTCCCTTTCCTCCTCCGCTCTCGTCCGCCGCATGACGCCGGCGGACCTCGACCGGGTGATGGAGATCGCCGGGAGCCTGAAGAAGGCGCCCCAATGGCCCCGCTCCGCCTACCTGGCCGCGCTGGAGCCCGATGCTGCGCCGCGCCGCATTGCGCTGGTGGCTGAGTATCCATCCGGGGCGATGGAATCCCACCCTAGCGACAAAAACAAAGACGCCGCGAGGGTGGGGCACACAGAATCAATGGGCCAGAGCAATCAGGTGGCAGGCTTTGCCATGGCCAGTCTGATGCCGCCGGAGGCGGAATTGGAGATCATCGCGGTTGCACCCGCGGTCCAGCGGCAGGGACTAGCGGTGTGGCTATTTGAGGCACTGATTGCGGAATTTGACACGGCGTTCATAAAAGGGATTATGCTGGAGGTGCGCTCCAACAACAAGCCGGCTCTTGAGCTCTACCGGCGGTTGGGCTTTGTGGAAACCGGCCGCAGGCCGCGCTACTACCATGATCCGGTTGAAGATGCGATCCTGATGCGCCTCCGGCTGTGAGTGCCCCACGCCTCAGGCTGACCGAAGACTGATTCCGCGTGTCTAACGGAACAGGTGGTGATTGCCGTCACGCAAGGTGGCTTTCCGCGCTGAATTCCACAGCCGGGGGTTACTTCAGGTTCTTTTTTGGCTTGCGGTTTGCGATGTGAAGACGATATATGTAAGTGTTCCTTAATAAACGGAGGTGCCGGATGGATGAAGTACAGGATTCCACGCTGAGCGCAGAAATTGACCGCCTGCATGCAGAACATCGTCATTACGCTCAGCGGCTGGAAGAGTTGCTGCAAAAGCCGTATCTCTCCACAGAGGAGCAGATCGAGGAAATCAAGCTCAAGAAGTTAAAGCTGCACGCCAAGGACCTGATCTTCTCCCTGGAGCGCAGATTACCGGTCACTGCTTAGGCTTTTTCGGCAACGTTGAACGCAGGCGATTTGTCCGAGCGCCAGCCCTGCGCGGCCTCCGAGTGGTGGAGTGTGCCACCCGAGCCGCGCATTGCTACGTCTGCATACGCGCCAAGTGGCCGTATAATCGTCTGGGACTATGGTTCGTGACGGTTACATCTACGGTGTGAGCTTGCTGGCGGTGGCGGTTGTGCTGGCATGGGCCACGGGTAACTGGGCGTGGAGCATCGCGCCGGTGATTCTGGCGGCGTTTTTTCTCTGGTTCTTCCGCGATCCCGAGCGGACGATTCCCTCGGGGCCGGGGCTGATTGTCTCGCCCGGAGATGGCTTGGTGACCGAAACGGCCATCATTGACACCCCCCAGGGGCCACGGCAGCGGATCAGCATCTTCCTCAGCGTCTTCGATGTGCACGTGAACCGTTCGCCGATCGCCGGCGTGCTTGCCAGCGTGTGTTATCAGAAGGGCCAGTACCTGAACGCGATGAACCCGGCCTCGGCCGACCAGAATGAGCAGAACATCGTGACTGTGCGGGGCGAGTGGCATTTGAAGTCACATTCAAGCAGATCGCCGGCCTGCTGGCCCGGCGCATCGTCTTCAACCTCAAGGAGGGCGGCTGGGTGGATCGCGGCCAGCGGGTGGGCCTCATCAAGTTCGGCTCACGCGTGAACGTGATTTTGCCGGCAGAGGCTGAACTGCGCGTGAAGGTGGGCCAGCGCGTCAAAGGCGGCTTCAGCGTACTGGCCGCCATGGCAGACACAGAACTGGCGTCGTTCGTGTCTAGCGTGAAGAAGACCATTAGCGCCAGCGTGCAGCCCGGTGAACCCCAAGGAGACCGCCCATGAACCACACCGATGCCTCACTCGCCGGTCAGAGCACAGGCGCGGCTGCGCCGCGGAATGTTCCTGCTGCCTTCGCTGTTCACCGTGGGCAACATCGCCGCCGGCTACTTTTCCATCACCGAGACCATGGCGGCCCTCACCGGCATCGGCGATGTGCATACGCACCTCGACTGGGCGGCCATCGCCATCATGATCGCCATCCCCCTCGACTCGCTCGACGGCCGCATCGCCCGCATGACCAACACCTGCAGCGAGTTTGGCAAGGAGCTGGATTCGCTGGCCGACGCCATCACCTTCGGCGTGGCGCCCAGCCTGCTGGCGCTCATCTGGGGCTTCCACTTTCTGTCCGATACCATGAATCCGCAGTTGCACGAGCACTTGATTCACGCCGGCGCCTTCATCTGCTTCCTGTTTCTCATCGGCGGGGTCTCGCGCCTGGCGCGCTTCAACATCAGCCACGACGCCCAGCCGCGCAATCCGGGACGGCCGGACCGCAAGTATTTTGTGGGCATGCCCATTCCGGCGGCGGCGGGACTGCTGGCCGCCAGCGTCCATTTCTGCGGCGGCTATCCGGTGGAGTACTGGTGGGTTGCGCTGATATGGCTGGCTCTTGTAGGCACGAGCGGCTTCCTGATGGTCAGCACCTGGAGATTCTGGTCCGGCAAGGAGCTCAGCTTCTCCCGCCGCCATCCCTACCAGATCCTGATTTTCATTTCGATTGTGCTCTTCCTGGTCTTCAGGTATTCCCAGGGGGTGCTCTTCACGTTGGCTCTGGTTTATATGTTCAGCGGCATCTGGGCGCGGGCAGCGTACTCGTGGTCGCGGCGGCGGCGCTGGCGGTCGACGGGCGCGGATGCCCCTCAGCCCTAAGCAACTGAAGGGTCGTAGTCTTCGCTATCGGACAAATCAAACCAAAGGAATGCCTGTGTACAAGATCGCCATTGCCGGAGCCTCAACCCTGGTGGGCCGGGAGTTGAAGGAAGCCCTGTCGGAGTCGCCTCTGGCGGCGGCCAACTTCGTATTGCTGGACGAGGAAGAAGCGGAGGGCCAGTTGGACCAGGTGGGCGACGAGATCACCTTCGTACAGGCCATCGCACCAGACGCCTTTGACCGCGTGGACTTCACTTTCTTCTGCGGCACCGAGGACCTGACCCGCAAGCACTGGCGCGAGGCGCTGCGCGCGGGTTCCACAGTTCTTGACCTGAGCGGCGCTCTCGACCAGGAGACGGGCGTGATCGTCCGCGCTCCCTGGCTCGGTTCCGAGGCGTCTGCCGTCGACCTGTTTACCCCCGCCGTAGTCCCGGCGAACCCCGCGGCGCTGGCGGTGGCGCTGCTGCTGGAACGGCTGCAGCAGGCCGCCCCGGTGCGCAGCGCCTTTGCCACGCTGTTGCTGCCGGCCAGCGAGTTTGGCCGCGCCGCGCTGGACGAGCTGCATCAGCAGACCGTGAGCCTGCTCAGCTTCCAGGGGATTCCGCGCGAGCTCTACGACACCCAGGCGGCCTATAACCTGCTGGCCGGCCTGGGAGAAGCCGCCAAGGTAAGCCTGGGCGCGGTCGATGCGCGGATTCGCCGCCATTACGCCGCACTCTCCCAGGGCCGATGGCCCGCGCTGGCTCTGCAAGTCGTCTCCTCGCCGGTCTTTCACGGCCACACCTTCTCGATTGCCATCGAGCTGGAGCGGCCAGTGGAGATTGCCACCCTGGAAGAGGCTCTGAGCGGCGGCCACGTTGACTTGGTCCTCGAAGAGACCGATTCGCCCTCGAACCTGGCCGCCACCGGCCAGAACGATGTGCTGGTGCGCCTGCGGCCCGAACTGGACGCGCGCAATTCCAGTCATGTCTCACGCCTGTGGTTGTGGGCCGCATCGGACAACCTGCGTATACAAGCGCAGAATGCCGTCGAGTGCGCACTGGACCTGCGCCGGCTCAGGCCGCAAGGGACGGTGCAGTAAGATCCGGATCGGCCTTTTTTCATCTGCTGAATACGGCTTTCACTGCATCCATGACCATTGCAATCGCGCTGGAGTAAAATTCGTGTGCGAGGAGAAAACATGAAGTTCAACATCAAAGCCCTGGCCCTGGCCTGCGCCATTCTGTGGGGAGGGTGCGTCCTTGTGGTGAGCGTGGCTAACCTGGTCTGCGCCGGCTATGCCCAGCATTTCCTGGAGTTGCTGGCGTCGTTCTATCCTGGCTACCATGCAACCCACAGCGTCGTCGAAGTGGTCATCGTGACGCTCTACGCGACAGCGGACGGCCTGATCGGTGGGGCGATCTTCGGCTGGCTCTACAATCGCCTGGCCCAGTCTGCCTGACGTGTTGCGGAGGAGATTTTGATCTGCTCCAAGTGCGGCGAAGAGATGCGGATGACGGAGAAGGACACCTCCTCCGGCCGGGATATTCGCGAATATCTCTGCGATAGCTGCGGGCACTCGGACTGGGAGGACAACGGCACAGCTTTGTGGCAGATTCTGCACAACGACCGGGAGGAATTCCTGGCCGCGCAGATCAATCGCCCACCCGTCAACGCTCCCGATGCTCCCGTGGCGATCCCGGAAGCCGAACGAGCACCGGCGGGCTCGGCGTGGAAGCGCTTCCTTGCCTGGCTGGGCAAAGG
>CAWFZU010000248.1:0-37750 GCA_963820195.1 uncultured Acidobacteriaceae bacterium
GATGTATTGCTGCCTGCTCGCGCTTGATCAGGTCCATCTTGTCCTTGGGCTTGGCCTCGGCCAGAAAGTCGTCAACGCCGGCCTCGCGTGCGATCACCGCGGCGGTCAGCGGATTGTCCCCGGTGATCATAATCGTCCGGATGCCCATCGCGCGCAAACGCGCCAGGCGCTCCTTCAGTCCGCCCTTGACGATGTCCTTGAGGTGAATCACGCCCAGCGCCGTCGAGTTTTCCGCCACCACCAGCGGCGTTCCGCCTTGGCGGGCAACCTCTTCGACTTGCTCAGCGACCTTTCTGGGCAGCGATGAGCCTTGCTCTTCAAGGAAGCGAGCGATGGCATCCACCGAGCCCTTACGGATGCGCGCGCCAGGCAGGTTGACGCCGCTCATGCGGGTCTGCGCGGTGAAAGGGACAAACTCGGCGTGAATGCCGCCAATGTCGCGTCCGCGCAGATTGTACTTCTCCTTGGCCAGTACAACAATGGAGCGGCCCTCGGGAGTTTCGTCGGAGAGCGAGGAGAGCTGCGCCGCGTCGGCCAGCCGCTCGTGACTCACATCCGGCGCGGGGATAAACTCTGTGGCCTGGCGGTTACCCAGTGTGATGGTTCCAGTCTTGTCGAGCAGCAGCGTGTTCACGTCGCCGGCGGCTTCCACGGCGCGTCCGCTCATGGCCAGCACGTTGTACTGAACCAGGCGGTCCATTCCGGCGATGCCGATGGCCGAGAGCAGCCCTCCGATGGTGGTGGGGATCAGGCAGACCAGCAGCGAAACCAGCACAAAGACCGTCTGCGGAGCCTTGGAGTAGATGGCAAAGGGCTGCAATGTAACCACGGCGAGCAGAAAGACAATGGTAAGGCCGCTGAGCAGAATGCTGAGCGCGATCTCATTGGGCGTCTTCTGGCGGGTTGCGCCCTCGACCAATGCGATCATGCGGTCGAGAAAGGTTTCGCCGGGATTCGATGTGATGCGTACCTTGATCCAGTCCGACAAGACTTTCGTGCCGCCGGTGACGGCCGAGCGATCGCCGCCGGCCTCGCGGATGACAGGGGCCGATTCGCCGGTGATGGCGGACTCGTCCACCGAGGCTACGCCTTCGATCACCTCGCCGTCGCCGGCAATGTAACTCCCAGCTACAACGTAGATCACGTCGCCCAGGCGGAGCAGGCCGCTGGCAATCTCTTCAAAACTGCTGTCTGCTCTGTACCGTTGTGCAATCGTCTCGCCCTTGGCCTTGCGCAGCGTGTCGGCCTGAGCCTTGCCGCGGCCCTCGGCCATGGCCTCGGCAAAGTTGGCGAAGAGCACCGTGAACCACAACCAGAGGGTGATCTGCAGGTTGAAGCCGAAGCCGGCACGGTGGTGAATGGTGTTGTTGATCAGCAGCGCCGTAGTCAGCACGCTGCCCACCTCGACGACGAACATCACCGGGTTCTTGGCCATGCCACGGGGATCGAGCTTGCGGAATGCAGTCCACAAGCGCCTGGGCCATGATTTCCGTATTCCAGAGACTCTTTTTTTCAAGCATGACAGTCCGTTTCGCGTTGTCCTGATGTGATTTCTGTTAGTAAAGCTGGCCCGTATGAAGCTGCAGGTGTTCCAAAATAGGTCCTAGGCTCAACGCCGGGAAGAAGGTCAGCGCACCGAGCAGCAATACCACGCCGATCAGCAGCACGGCAAAGAGCGCCGTGTTCACCGGGAAGGTTCCGGGCGAGGGCGGCACGCTCTTCTTGCTGGCCAGATTGCCGGCCAGGGCCAGCGCCGGAATCATCATCAGAAAGCCGCCCGATCAGCATGTCCCAGCCCATCGCCACGTTGTACCACCAGTTGGTGCCCAGGCCGGCGAAGGCGGAGCCGTTATTGCCGGCTCCGGAGACGAACGAGTACAGGACCTCAGAAAACCCGTGCGGCCCGGGGTTGGCCATCACCGACTGTCCAACCGGCAATAGCACGAAGATTGCGGCAAACGTGAGGATGATGAACGGGAAAATCAGCGCGTAGAGCATCGCCATCTTCACGTCGTAGGATTCGATCTTTTTGCCCAGATACTCCGGTGTGCGGCCCACCATCAGGCCGGCGATGAAGACCGCCAGCACAACAAATATCAGCATGCCGTAAAGACCGGAGCCGACGCCGCCAAAGACCACCTCGCCGAGCATGATATTGGCCAGCGGGACCATGCCGCCCAGCGCAGTGAAGCTGTCGTGCATGCCGTTGACGGCGCCGCAACTGGCGTCGGTGGTGATGGTGGCGAAGAGGGCGCTTTCGGCAATGCCGTTGCGCACCTCCTTGCCCTCCATGTTGCCGGCCGGAGCGGTCGCGCTGCCGATATTGCGCCGCGCCATGAATCATCGGATGGGGATGCGACTCAGCCCAGTAACAAACGGCGAAGCCGGAGGCGAAGAGCACAAACATGGCCGCAAAAACCGCCCAGCCATGGCCCGGCGAGCCGGTCATCCTGCCTAATGTGTAGGTGAGTCCCGCGCCGATAACAAAGATGGAGAGAATCTGAATGTAGTTCGACAATGGCGTGGGATTTTCATACGGGTGGGAACTATTGGCGTTGAAGAAGCCACCGCCGTTGGTGCCAAGCATCTTGATCGCTTCCTGCGAGGCCACGGGCCCCTGTCCGATCGTCTGCGACTGGCCCTCCAGCGTGTGTGCGGTGGTGTAGGCGCTCAGATTCTGGGGAACGCCCTGCCAGACCAGCACTATCGCATAGACCAGGCAGATTGGGAGCAGGACATAGAGCATGGTCCGGGTCATATCCACCCAAAAGTTACCGATCGTGGGCGAACTGGTGCGCTTGATACCTCGGATCAGCGCCACCGCCACCACAATGCCTGCCGCCGCGGACCAGAAATTGTGCGTCGCCAGGCCTGCCATCTCGGTGAGATAGCTCATGGTTGACTCGGGCGTATAGAACTGCCAGTTCGTATTGGTGGTAAAACTCGCGGCTGTGTTCCAGGCCAGATCGGGTCCCACCGCGGCCAGGTGCTGCGGATTCCACGGCAGGAAGTTCTGCAGCCGTTCGATGGCGTAGGTCAGGAGCATGGTCACGGCGGAGAAGCCGAGCAATGCATAGGCGTACTCGCGCCAGTTCATCTCTTCCTTGGCGTTGACGCCGCATAGCTTGTAGATGAGCCGCTCGAAGGGACGGAGCACCGGGTCCAGCCAGGTGCGCTCACCCTCGAAGACGCGCGCAATATAAGCGCCCACCGGACGAACGGTAGCGAGAAGGATCAGCGAGTAGATGGCAAATTGCAACCAGCCGTTGGCGGTCATCTCAGAACTTCTCCGGGAAGAGCAGGGTGATGGTCAGGTAACCAAACAGCAGGACGGACAGAATCAGGGCAACTGCGGTGATGATGTCGGTTTGCATGGGTTACCTCAGCTTCTGGCAGGCCATGACGTAGAGAAACGCCAGGGCGAAGAAAACTGCCGTGAACAGCAACATCACTACATCTTGCATCGCATTGCATCCTCGCATTTCGATGAGCAAGCCGTTGGGGAAGCCGCCTGCTCAAGAATGATTCTGGCTCTCGCCTCGTTAGAGTATCGAAAATCTTTCCTAAATAAAGCGTAAGGAATGGGGCGCGGGGCGAGAATATTGTGGAAGATCGGTATGGTGGAGGGAATTTAAACCTATTTATGCACAATTTATTTGTTGGATTTTATTCTTCGTTGCCGGTCCAGCCTTCGGGGACAAAGCGGTAGCCAACCCAGGGTTCGGTCTGGATGTACTGCTTGCCGGTCTCGGCTTCGAGCTTCTTGCGCAACTGGCCGACGAAGACGCGCAGATACTCCGGCTGATGGGCCGATTGCGCTCCCCATACGGTGGTCAGCAGCACGCGATGGGTCATCACCTTGCCGGCGTGGCGGGCCAGGTGCAGCAGCAGGTCGAACTCCTTGGGCGTCAGGTGAATGGGCTTGCCCAGCACGGTAATCGAGTGCGCTTCCGCGTCCACTACGAAGTCGCCGGCCTCGATGGCCGAGGTCGTCCGCTCCGGGGCGCGACGCAGATGGGCGCGGACCCGGGCCAGCAGCTCCTGAATGTTGAAGGGCTTGGTCACGTAGTCGTCTGCGCCTGCGTCCAGAGCCTCAACCTTGGAGCGCTCGTGGTCGCGGACCGAGAGCACCAGGATCGGAACTGCCGATTGAGCGCGGATGGCGCGGCAGACCTCAACGCCGCTCAGGCCGGGCATCATCAGGTCGGTGACCACCAGGTCGGGCGGCCATTCCTTGAAGAGCAGCAGGCCTTCCTCCGGCTCGTTGGCGGTGCGCACGTCAAAGCCTTGCGCGGAGAGCGAGGCGCGCAGCACGCGGGTAATCTGCGGCTCGTCGTCGATCACCAGAATTCTGCCGGGCATGGCTTTCTTCTTTCGATAAAAGATTACATCATCCGGGCTGGCCGGGTATGATTTTTGGCATGAAGATCATGGACGGGCTCTCCGACTCGCGTGGAATTCTACACTGGTTTGTGGGAACGCTGATGGCGGCATCGGCTACCCTGTTGATGGTTTGGCTGGGCGCCAATTCGACGACCGCGGGGATGGTCTTTCTGGTGCTGGTGGTGTGGGTCTCCGCCCAGGCGGGAATCCGGCTCTCGCTGTATGTCACTCTGCTCTGCGCGCTCTCCTTCGACTACTTTTTTCTTCCCCCGGTGGGCACGCATGCGGCTGGAGGGCGCACAGGCATGGGTGGCGATGATCTCCTTCCTGCTGAGTTGCGCGGTGGTGGGCCGCGTGGCCGAGCAAGCCCGCCGCCAGGCACGCCAGGCCGATGAGCGCCGCGAGGACGTCGAGCGGCTCTACGAACTCTCACAGGAGATGATGCTGCAAGAGGATGCCGCCGGCCTGATCCGCGACCTGCCGCGGCTGATCGAGCGCATCTTCGCGCTGGATGGGGTGGTTCTTTACGTCCGCGACCAGGACCAGTTCTACACCTCGACCGAGGATCTGCCGATGAGCATCCAGGCCAGTCTGCGGGCGATGACCCTGGGCCAGAATCCCACCCAGGTCATTCCGGGAGCCTTCACGGTGCGAACGCTGATGATGGGCCTGAGGCCGGTGGGTGCCTTGGGCCTGAGGCCAGCGCGGCTTTCCTACGAGGTGGCCACGGCGGTCAGCGCGCAGGTGGCCATCGCGCTTACTCGCGGCACGGCGGTCGAGGCCTCCGCCCACATGGAAGCGGCGCGCGAGGGAGAACGGCTGCACGCCGCTCTGATCGACTCGCTGACCCACGAGCTGCGCACGCCGCTGACCGCCATCCGCGCCGCCTCCAGCACGCTGGTTGCGGGCGAAGGGCTGGATGAACCCGTGCGGCGGGAGCTGGCCGCCATCGTCGATGAGGAGAGCACGCATCTGGACCGTCTGATCGGCGAGGCCGTCGAGATGGCCGAAATCGACTCTAACATGGTCAAGGTCCGCCCTGTGCCGCAGCATCCGCGCGCGCTGCTGGATCAAGCCGTCGAGGAGTCGCGCAAGACGCTGGCGGGTCATCGGGTGGTGATCGCCGCCGAAGGGCAGAGCAATCAAGGCGAGCCCGGCGGGCAAGACAATCCAGCCTGGTTCGATCCGCATCTGCTGGGCCGGGTGCTGCGTCACCTGCTGGAGAATGCGGCGCGGCACACCCCGGCGGGCGGCCGCATCCTGCTCGGCAGCCGGCGCCTGGGCGGCCGACTGGAGTTTCGTGTTGAGGACGACGGCCCGGGCATCGACGCCGTCGATCTGCCCTTCATCTTCGATAAGTTCTACCGCGGCAAGAAGGGCTCCAGGAAAGGCAAGGGGACGGGGATGGGCCTGGCCATCAGCCGCGCCATCCTGGCCGCGCACGGCGGAGGCATCGAGGTCGAGAGCGCTCCGGGAAAGGGCGCCTGCTTCCGCTTCTGGGTGCCGCTGGTGGAGAAGGAGCCGGGGAGCAAGAAAGTTTCCTGAAGTTTTTCTTTGACGCATGACGCATTACAGGCTACATTAATAACATGATTCAATCTTTCCGGCACGCGGGTCTGGAGAAGTTCTTCTACACCGGCAGCAAAGCCGGAATCCAGCCCGCTCATGCCCGAAAGCTGGCGATTCAGCTTGGCACGCTGGACATTTCACCTAATGTTGCGCGCATGAATGTTCCCGGTTGGGAACTGCATCCGCTCAAGGGCGATCTTGCGAATCACTGGTCAATCAAAGTCAGCGGCAATTGGCGGATGACGTTCAGGTTCGAGGGCGAGAACGCGATCCTCGTCGATTATCGGGACTATCACTAGGAGGCAAAATGACACGAATGTACAATCCGCCCCACCCCGGCGAACTTCTCCGGGAATATCTCGGCACGATGCAGGTTGGTGAAGCGGCGAAGCATCTCCGCGTGGCGCGGTCTACCCTGTCGCGGCTCCTGAATGGACGCACGTCGTTTACCGCGCCCATGGCGCTGCGGCTTGCCGATGCGCTGGGCACAGAGCCGGAGGTATGGCTCGACTTGCAGCAGCAGTACGATCTGTGGCACGCCGCGCGGCGCAAGCGGCCCAAGGTCGTGAGGATCGTCTTCGCGGACGCCGGCAAGAGCGCCGCCGCATAAAGAACAAATACGACTAGCCTTCGAGTTTATACCGCGTCTCAGCGAGACGATAGAGGCGCCGCCAGACCAGCCGGTTCATCGTAACTACCATGGTGGCCATCAGCACGGTGGCCAGCAAGAGCGTCGAGAAATTTCCACTGTCGCTTGCGGCGCTTATCTGCGCTCCCAGGCCCAGCGTTTGCAGAGTCTGACCGCCGATGTGGAAGTATTCGGAGACAATCGAGGCATTCCATGCGCCGCCCGAGGCGGTGATCATGCCAGTGACGAGATAAGGAAAGATTCCCGGCAGGATCAGCCGGGTCCAGCGCTGCCAGCGGGTGAAGCGATAGACCGCGGCGGCCTCTTTCAGGTCGGAAGGGATGGCCATCGCGCCGGCGATCACGTTGAAGAGGATGTACCATTGCGTTCCCATCAGCATGAGCGCGATCGCGCCGAAGCCAAGCCCGCCGCCAATGCGAATCAGCCCGAGCATCAGCACGGGAAATAGCGCGGTGGCCGGGACCGAGGCTACGACCTGCGTAATCGGTTGCAGATAGCGGGCCAGCCGCGGATTGGAACCGATGGTGACGCCGACGGGGATGGTCCACAAAGCGGCCAGGGCAATGGCAGTGTTGACGCGTAGCCAGGTAGCGCCGGCGCACAGCAGCAGCAGGCGAATGTCGGCCCAGGTGACGCCGTGGACAATCCGGATGGCCTGAGAGAGTCCCCAGAGGATGGCCAGAGCGGCCAAGACGCCGAGAAAGATGGGGAGCAGACGGCTGCCTTTCGCGGCATCATCGTCGATGGGCTGGACGGTGCGGCATTCGCGGGATTTGGAGAGCCGGCGATAGACGCCTTCCTCGATGCTGCCCCAGACGCGGGCGGGCAGACGTGTGAGCGCGCTGGGCCGTTGCAGCAGCGTAAGGATGGGCGAGGTGACGCGGGTGGCGGATTCCGTCTGCTCGAATTTGAATTTGTCGCTCCAGGCAATCAGCGGCCGCCAGATCAACTGGTCGGTGGCAACGATGATGAGCACCAAGACGACGAGTCCCCAGAGCAGGGCATGCAGATGTCCCCGGCGTCGGCGGCGGTTTGCAGGTAGCTGCCCAGGCCGGGGAGGCGGAAGTTGCGTTCGCCTTGAATGGTGAACATCTCGCAGACGATCAGGAAGAACCATCCTCCGGCGACCGAGACAATCGAATTCCAGATCAGGCCGATGGCGGCAAAGGGCATCTCCAGTTGCCAGAAGCGCTGCCAGGCGGAGTAGCGATAGATGCGCGAGGCTTCGATCATCTCGCGGGGAATGCTCTTGAGCGAGGAGTAGAAGCTGAAGGCCATGTTCCAGACCTGGCCGGTGAAGATGAGCAGGATGGAGCCCATCTCGATGCCCAGCTGGTGGCCGGGAATCAGGGCCATCATGGCCAGCATCACGCCGGGCAGAAAGCTGAGCACGGGGATGGATTGCAGAATGTCGAGGACGGCGATCATCCAGGCTTCGACGCGGGGGTTGTAGGCGGCGATGTAGCCGTAGGAGACGGCGAAGATGAGGCTGAGAAAGTAAGCGATGGCGATGCGCACGACGGAGTAAAAGGCGTAGAGCGGCAGCGCGCGGACGGAGTGGGAGATGGGCGACCTCCGGCATCGGCTTGCGCCATCCAGTAGGTGCCCGTGCTGGATCATGGCGAAGAAGAAGGCGAGCGCCGCAGAGGATCACCGTCGCATCGATGAGAAACGGCCAGGTGCGATTGGCGACCAGCGGGCGGCCAAGCGGATGCTGGATCTTCACTTGCTGTCCTCGCTGGCGGCAATCTCTTCGTCCTGCGCATCGGGCAGCACGAAGCGGCGGCGGCCGGCGTCGTAGTCGAAGAGCTCGGCGTAGCGGCCCCAGGTGACGGCGGTCTCCATCTGGCGCTGGCACTCCTCTTCGCTGAACTGCTCGTCGAGCATGTCGAGGAAGAAGTCCTCCGGAACGGTGTGGTCGCTCTTGGCTTCGAGGGCGCGGCGAATCTGGCGCAGCAGCAGGACGTTGGCCATGGCGGCGTCGCGGAACAGCTCCTTCTGGCGGAGAATCTCGGAGTTGGCGAACTCCGTGCCGCTCGGGGTGATGGCCGCGTCGCCTTCTTCGATCTTGAGGAAGCCGAGCAGCTGCGCGGCGTCCACGATGGGCAGCAGGTCGTCGATCTCGAAGGCTCAGGTCGTCGGCCAGGCGGTAGATGTCGTCGCGGCCGCCCTTGTCGAGCAGCAGTTCGAGCAGGCCGGCCATGCCGCCGGGACGGGCGTGGGGCAGCATCTGGTAGTGCATCTGGCGCTGGTCGCGGACCTGGGTTCGGCTTGCTGGTCGGGCGCCTCGGCGGGGACGACATCGGGCTTGGTGAGCACCTTGTAGATGTAGTCCACCAACTGCGTGAAGGGCTCTGATTTGCGGTCGCGGGGCTGCGGGAGCTGCACCTGGAAATCGGTGCGGATGTGGCCGGGATTGCGTCCCAGCACGATGATGCGGTCGGCCAGCAGCACCGCTTCCTCGATGTTGTGGGTGACCAGGAAGACGGCCTTGGTGGGCATGGTCTTGTTGGCCCACAGCTCCAGCAGTTCACTGCGCAGGTTCTCGGCGGTCAGCACGTCGAGCGCGGAGAAGGGCTCGTCCATGAAGAGGACTTCCGGCTCGACCACGAGGGCGCGGGCAAAGCCGACGCGCTGCTTCATGCCGCCCGACAGTTCCTTGGGATAGGCGGCCTCAAAGCCGTCCAGGCCGACCGTGTCCAGCATCTTCATGCTGCGGTCGCGGCGCTCGTCGGCGGCGACGCCGCGGGCCTGCAGCGGCGCTTCGACATTTTCCAGCACCGTGAGCCAGGGGAAGAGCGCGAAGCTCTGGAAGACGATGGAGACGTTGATCTCGGCGTCGGCGATGGGCTTCTCGTGCCAGTAGACCTGGCCGGCGGTGGGCGTGGAGAGGCCGGTCAACATGCGCAGCATGGTCGATTTGCCGGAGCCGGAGGGGCCGAGCAGGGCAAGGATCTCTCCGGGCACGATGCTCAGATCGGTGGCGGAGATGACCTGGATGCGGTTCTGGCTGGGCTGCGCGTAGTACTTCTCGATCTTTTCGGCGCGAATGATGGCTTCCACAGCCGGGGCCGCGGTTGGGGGCGTGGCTGGGATCGATTCCTGGATCGGGGTGGATGTGGCGGCTTCCTGCATGGCTGGTTCTCCGGTGCGCCCGGCCAGAAGCCGCGGCTGGTATTTGTCTTTGAGTGTAGTCAGGCCCGGTTTCACTCAGATGAATCGGCATTCGCTGCCGGAAGCCGGGTTTGCTGAGCCGATTGGCAGCCGCCTGCCGGTCTCTTTGCTGGCTTGCGGCAAAATCTCTGTTGAAAAAAATGCCCAAACTGAGCGTATCATTCAAACAAAGCATCTTGCCAGCAATGGGATTCTCATCGGTCACCGCCGGGGCGGAACCTGCCCCGATGCACGGCGGCACGTTGCGCGGCCAATTCCATCGTGTGTTAGGGAGAGAAATGACGGAAACAGCCAAACCCGAGGATTCTGGTTGCCGACGACGAACGTGTGATCGCCGACACGCTGGCCATGATTCTGAACCAGAGCGGATTTGATGCACGCGCCGTTTACTCGGGCGAGAAGGCGCTCGAGTTGGCCGTGCATTTCAAGCCGGACATGCTCATCTCCGACGTCATCATGGCCGGCCTGAGCGGCATCGAGGCGGCGATCCGGATTCGCGCCCTGTTTCCGCAGGTCAAGATTCTGCTCTTTTCCGGGCAGGCCGCTACGGCCGATCTGCTGGAAAAGGCGCGCGCCCAGGGCCACGAATTCGAGATTCTCGCCAAGCCGGTCCATCCCCAGGATTTACTGGCGAGGCTGCGCTAATAAGGCAGTTAAAGCTCCCGCCGTCCCTCCATCGCCCGCGCCATCGTCACCTCGTCGGCGTATTCGATGTCGCTGCCGGCCGGAACGCCCGTCGCGATGCGCGTGATGCGGACTTGAAATCCGCGCAATGCACCCGCCAGCCAGTGGGCCGTGGCCTCGCCTTCGAGCGTGGGACTCGTCGCCAGGATCACCTCATCCACCTCGCCCAGTTCAACGCGGGCCAGCAGCGTTCGGGTGCGCAACTGATCCGGCCCCACGCCGTGCAGCGGCGAGAGCGTGCCGTGCAGCACATGATAGACGCCCTGGTAGCCGCGCGTCCGCTCGACAGCGCCGATATTCGTCGGCTCCTCGACCACGCAGATCAGCCGGTGATTGCGCGTCGGGCTGGCGCAGTAGGCGCAGGGATCGACATCGGTGACGTTGTTGCAGACCGAGCACAGGCGCAGATTGGCCTTGAGTCCGCGCACCGCTTCGGCCAGCGCCGCCGCATCCTCGTCGCTGGAGCGCAGGATGTGGAAGGCAAAGCGCTGGGCGCTCTTCGTGCCCACGCCGGGCAGCTTCTTCAACTCTTCAATCAGCCGCGCCATCGGCTCGGCATAGCGGGTCACGAATGCGCCTCCTGGAGACAGTGAACAGTGGACAGTGAAAAAACTCAATCGTCAAACATGATCTGGGTGCCGCAGATCCCGCGTTTGGGACCTGGGAATCCACAAACTTTGGGCGCCCCACCCTCGCCGCATTCTTGTTTTTACAGTTAGGGTGAGATACCTCGAACCCCAGCCGGCTCTGTTCACGAGATCTCATCCCAGCCCCGGCAGATTGAGACCGCCGAGCATGCCCTTGACGCTCGATTGAATTGCTTCATCGGCCTTGCGTCCGGCGTCGTTAACCGCGGCCACCACCAGGTCTTCCAGCATCTCCACATCCGGCTTGTCGCCGCTGAGACCAATCACCGCCGCCGGTTCAATGCGAATCTTGAGTAACTGCTTCTTGCCGTTCATGGTCGCGGTCACGGCTCCGCCGCCGCTGGTTCCCTCGACCACCGTTTGGGTGAGCTTGCGCTGGACCTCCTCCTGCATCTGGTTCGCCTGCGAAAGCATCTCGGCCATTTTGAGCGGGTTGATCATGGTTCTTATACCTCATTTGCCGTGTACGTTTACTTCTGCCGCAGATCGACGACGCTGCGCACCTCAGCCTTGAAGATCTCCTGGGCCCGCTGCACCAAAGGATTCGCCAGCGCGGCCTCCTGAATGCTGCCGGCCAGCAGGCGCGGCCATCGGCGCGGCGGCCTGCGCTGCTCCTTCGCCGGGAACCACCAGAAAGCGGCTCGGCGCGCCCAGCCGTTGCAGCTCCTGGCGAATGATCTTCTCCGCCGCGGCATTGATCGTCAAGGCGAGCATCTTCTTGCCCATGCCGCAGACCTCGATGCGCAGGCTGGCGCCGTCCAGCGTCCACGTGCCCGCGCCCAGCAACTGCGCCGCCGAAACGTGGCCGCCATCGACCAGCGCACAGCCAACGGCGTGGCGGATCGTCTCGATGCTGGGCGGGCTTGTCGCTGCGACGACAGCTTGAGGAGCCACGGCCAGCGCGCCTTCGGTCAGTGTATCTCCTGAAGCGAAGCCGGTGGCCTGAGCCGTCGCGGCAGGGAAGGGCGTGGCGCCTTGAAACGCGCTGACCGTAGCCGGCGCGAGTTCCATCGTAGCCACAGGCGAAGCGGACGAGCCCGGCTGCGCGCCGGACTCCATCTTCGCTCCCGATCCCCAGCCTCCGCCCGATGGCCCAAAGGGCGAAAGCGCAGGCGCGGCAGGCCGAAGCAGACTGGTGCGCAGCCGGACGCGCCGGTGTTGCACTTGGCCGCGAAGCCGGAGCCGAAGCTGCCGAAGAGACCGGCGTAATGCCGCCGCCGTGCGCGCAGCGCCGCTCAGCAGCTCCTCAATCGGCAGCAGCCGCTGCGCATGAATCAGCTTGAGCAGGCCCAACTCCAAATGAAAGCGCTGCTCCTGGCGGTAATTCAGATCGTCGAAGGTGCGCAGCACAATCTGCAGGTTGCGCGTCATCTCTTCTTCAGTAAACAGCAGCGCCGTGCGCGCGGCTCGGGCTCGCTCGTCGCCGCTGATCTGCAGCAGCTCGGTCTGCTCGCCGCCCAGCTTGGCCATCAGCGTGTTGCGCAGGTAGCGCACCATCTGCCGCGCCAGCGACGACGGGCTGTGCCCGGCATTCACCAGCAGATTCAACTGCTCCATCAGCTCCGCGCTCTGCCCGGCGGCCACCGCCTCCAGCAGGCGCTCGAAGACCGCATTGGGCACCGCGCCCATCAGCTCGCGAATCTGCGCGGCCGAGAGCACTGCCCGGCCGTTCTCAACCGGCGCCGAGGCAATCGCCTGGTCCATGATGGAGAGCGCATCGCGCATAGATCCGTCGCCGGCCTCGGCCAAGCAGAGCCAGCGCGGCCTCTTCGGCAACCACCTCTTCGTGCGCGGCGATCATCTTCAACTGCGCCAGAATGTCGTCGAACTTGACGGCGTGAAAGCTGAAGTGCTGGCAGCGCGAGCGGATGGTCTGCGGAATGTCCTCGGGCTGCGTCGTCGCCATCATGAAGATCACGTGCGCAGGCGGCTCTTCCAGCGTCTTGAGCAGCGCGTTGAAGGCCGCGTCGGTGATCTGGTGAGCCTCGTCGAGGATGTAAATCTTGTAGCGGTCGCGCGACGGCGCGTAGCGGGCGGCGTCCCGCAGCTCGCGAATCTCGTCGATGCCGCGATTGGTGGCCGCATCAATCTCGATCACGTCCACCGCGTTGCCCTGGCGAATCTCGATGCACGAGACGCACGCGCCGCAGGGCTCCGGCGTGGGGCGCTCTATCGTTCCAATTTCCGTCCGGCAATTCAGCGCCATGGCCACAATGCGCGCGATGGTGGTTTTGCCAATGCCGCGATGCCCCGAGAAGATGTATCCATGGGCGATGCGGTTCTGCGAGAGCGCGTTCATCAGCGTCCGCGTCACGTGATCCTGCCCGGCCACGTCGGCAAAGCGCTGCGGACGGTATTTCCTGGCTAGAACCTGGTAACCCATGCGAACCCGCTCCTCAGGGCCGCCCGGCTTCTGGACGGCCTATGGTAGATTCTAACGTTCCGGACTGGGAGCGTGGCGGGTGGAAAAATCCGGTTGGAGCCTTCCTCGCCGTGCCGAAACAAGCCAAGAAAAAAGATATCGTTTCAGCGACCTGAGACCGTATACTAACTGCAATTCAAAATTGATCCCCAAGGAACAAAAATATGCGTGTCAAATTTCCCCTGGCAATTGCGTTGCTTGCCGCTGGTTTGCTTCCGCCCAGCCTTACGATGGCGCAGGATGCGGCCTCGGCCAATTCATTTCTCACATCGATCTTCCGGCTCTATGACAAGGGCGGAAAAGGCGTCGGCAATTCCAGCAGTTATCTTCATTCTTCTTTGACTGCGCTGATCGACGCGGACATCAAAGCCACCGGCTCGAGGTTGTCTGGCGCATTCGGCAGCGATCTCTTCTGCGCCTGTCAAGAGTGGGACGGACTCTGGATTCTCAAGAAGGATCTGAAAATGGAGAGCTCGAAACAGGCGCAAGCCACGGTTTCTTTCGCCATTCACGCACCCCAAGGCCGGCCGTCTGACGATCTGCGCACTATCCAAATCAAGTTCGTTTCCGAAGACGGTCAATGGCGCATCTACGATATTCGGTATCTATCCGCGCCGGGCAGCGCACAGGCAGAGCCCATGACTCTGCGCGAGCAAGCTCCAGGCGGAGATTGATTTTTTCACTCATCCGCCCGTGCTTGAAGCTAAGTCGTAGGTCTTCCGCCCAGCTTCCGTTTCGCCGCCGCCCACAACTCTTCCAGCTCGGCGGGGGCAAGCTCTTCAAGCGGCCGCTCACTGGCCAGCTCCATCGCGCGAAAGCGCTGCGCGGAAGCGCCGGTTGCAGCCGCGCAGCGCCATCTCCGCATCCACGCCCAGATGACGGCCCAGGTTGACGACGGTAAAGAGCAGGTCGCCCAGCTCGGCCTCGACCGCGGGCTTGCGCGCGGGATCGTCCGAGGCGGCCTCGGCCTCCAACTCCGCCGTCTCCTCGACCAGCTTGGGCAGCAGATCGCGCCACTCCGGCCAGTCGAAGCCGGCCTTGCGCGCCTTGGCGCCCAGCTTGGCGGCCTCGGCCAGAGCCGGCATCGCCCGCTGCACGGAATCCAACCTCGACAGCTGGAGGTATTCTGCGCGCGAAGGCGCGTCCGCTGCATGCAATGCCTTCTCGGCGGCCTTGATCTCGTCCCAGTTGCGCAGCACCGCTGCCGAAGAGCCTTCCACAGCGGCATCGACATCGGCGCGGTTGCCCGCCGCCCGCGAAGCCTCCTCGCCAAAGACGTGCGGATGGCGGCGAATCAGTTTGCTGTTCAGGTGGTCGAGCACATCGGCAATGGTGAAGTGGCCGTCGTTGGCCGCCATCTCGGCATAAAACAGGACTTGCAGCAGCAGGTCGCCCAGCTCCTCGGCCAGGTGCGGCCAGTCGCGCCGCTCAATGGCGTCGAAGACCTCGTAGGTCTCCTCCAGCGTGTATTTGCGAATGGAGTCGAAGGATTGCTCGCGGTCCCACGGGCAGCCGCCGGGAGCGCGCAGCCGCGCCATGATCGCCACCGACTGCTCAAACAACGCCGCCGCCCGCGCCGGGTCGAGCGGTGGGTTGAGACTGCGGAGGAAGGTTTCGGGCTGTGTGGTCCATGCAGTTTCAGTCTACTTTGCGCGAGGTGCACGGCCGATATACTCAACCTCGTCTATGATTCGCATTCTGGGAACGATCTTTGCGGGACTGTTGGGGCTGGCCTTCGGCAGCTTTCTGAACGTCTGCCTGAGCCGCTGGCCCGCGGGCGAGAGCATCGTCCAGCCGCGCTCCCATTGCCGCCAGTGCGGCCGCACGCTGGCCTGGTGGGAGAATGTGCCGCTGCTCAGTTGGCTGGCGCTGCGCGGCCGCTGCCGCACCTGCCGCGCCTGGATCGGCTGGCGGTATCCGCTGGTGGAGCTGGCGATGGGGGCGCTGTGGGCGTTACCGCTTGGCAATCTCTGCTGGCGTATTGTTCCCATACATTTTCGATGCCTTACCCATACCGACAGACAGTCTCATACTGTTCTGGAATTGCTTCTTATCTGGCTATTGGTCGCTCTCGCGGCACTCGATGCCGAACACTATGGCTGCCGGATTGGCATCACTGTGCCAGGGATCGTACTGGGATTCTCTGTTTATCTGACGCCACTAGTTTTTTGGACATTGTATTTAGGAGATGGACAAATTGCGGCCATTGCTGCTTGGGCCGCAGCTCAAGTTTGTAGCTGGGCATCCTCGCCGCCGCCGGCCTGATCCTGCTCATCCGCTGGGTTTACTGGCTCGTCCGCCGCCGCGAAGGCATCGGCCTGGGCGACGCCAAGCTGATGGCTCTGCTGGCCGCGTGGCTCGGCTTGCCGCAAGCGCTGCTGGCTTTTGGAATTGGGATTATGCTCGGTGCGCTGGCCGCCGCCGTTCTGCTGGTGATTCCGTCAGCGCGGCGGGAGTCGGAAACCTGGGTGATGAGCAAGCTGCCGCTGGGTACATTTCTCTGCATCGGCGGCATCGTCAGCAGCCTGTGGGGCCAGCCCATCCTCGCCGCCTATCTGCGCTGGGCCGGGTTTTAATCCTTACTTCGCCATTTCCGCCGTGGGCTGAGCCGGCGCGGCGTTCTTTCCATGGGCAATCTCCGGATCCTTGAGCGCCTTGATTGCTTCCTTGCCGTGGCGGCTGTCGGGATCGTATTCGGCCACCTTCTGATAATTCGCGCGCGCGTCGGCTAAATTGCCCAGGTGGCGATCCGCCTCGGCCAGGCCCCAATAAACATCTGGATTTTCCGGGTCCAGTACCAGCGCCGACTCGAAGCGCGATAAAGCCGCCCTCCAGTTCTTCTGATCCAAATAAAAGCCGCCCACCTCAATGTCCTTGGAGGCGGCCTCCTGGTGGGTTGGCTCCTTGACGGAGAGTTTTCTCTTCTTGCCGGACTCGTCGTCCTCCGGCTTGGGCAGCAGACTCTCCAGGCCGGTGAGGCTGGAACTCGAATCCTCCTGCGGAGTGTTTGCCGCCTCCGGCGCAACGTCGTCCGGCGATCGCACCGGGTCCATATCCACTCCGGGCAGCGGAAGCCCCGCGTTCTCCTCGCTATACGTTCCTTCCGGCAGCGCCGGCGCACTCTTTGAAGGCATCACCGGAACCGTGCTCGTATCCTCAGGAAAGGGATTAGCGCTGGATGTCTTGCCCGGCTGGGCCGCGCCCGCCGCCGGCTTCTGGCCCTCGTCCGCCGGCTTGCTCTGCCCCGTCGCCGGCGCATCGCCCCCAGCCGGCGCCTGCGCCAGCAGCCGCGGAGCCGCCGCGAGCCAGCCCGCCGACAGCAGAGCAACAATAACCATCCATCTCATCTTCATCCGCCTGATCTCTGAACCCTGATCTCTGTTACGATGCGATTCATACCGCTCCAAGGAAAGCATCGCACACTCGCATGGGACTGATCATCCGCTCCTCCGCCATCCACGCCGCCGGCTGCTACACCACTACGCCCATCCGCAAGGGCGCGCGCGTGGCCGAGTACACCGGCCACCTGCTGACCAAAGCCGAGGCCGACCGTGCCTATGAAGCCTCGCCCATCACCTATCTCTTTGGACTCGGCGACGGCTCGGTAGTCATCGACGGCCACTGCGCCGCCATGTTCATCAACCATAGTTGCGACGCCAACTGCGAGACCAGCGAGGAGAAGGGCCGCGTCTGGATCAAGGCTATCCGGCCCATCGCAGCCGGCGAGGAGATCACCTACGATTATTGCCTTTACGACGGCGGCGAAGACGAAGCCCTGTGCAACTGCGGCGCAAAGAACTGCCGCGGCACCATGTACTCGGAGGAAGAGATCAAGCGCCGCAAGGCCGCCGCGAAGAAGGCTCTTAAGCAGTATGCAAAAATGAAGCGCAGCTAAATTGAAAGCCGCGCCCCTTCAAAACAATTGAATTCCGATGGCAGACCTAACTTCCCAGCGGATGCTCGGCATAGTGCAGCAGCACGGCCACGGCGCAACTGGTCAGCCGCGTCTCCGCCGAATCCGCCCGGCTGGTGAGAATGGTGGGAACGCGCGCGCCGAGCACGATGCCGGCCAACTGCGCTCCGCCCAGGTACTCCAGCTGCTTGGCCAGCATATTGCCGCTCTCCAGATCGGGAACCACCAGAATGTCGGCCTGCCCGGTCACCGGCGAAACCAGCCCCTTGATCTTGGCGGCCTTCGCGCTGACCGCGGTATCAAAGGCCAGCGGACCGTCCAGGATGCCGCCGGTGATCTGGCCGCGGTCGGCCATCTTGCACAGCGCCGCCGCGTCCAGCGTGGACTTGATCTTGGTATTCACCGTCTCCACGGCGGAGAGCAGCGCCACCTTGGGCTCGGGAATCCCCAGTGCGTGCGCCAGGTCAATGGCGTTCTGCACAATGTGTATCTTGTCTTCCAGCTCCGGCTCAATGTTGATCGCCGCGTCGGTAATCAGCAGCGTCCGCGCATAGGCCGGCGTGTCCATCACAAAAACATGACTGATGCGGCGGCTGGTGCGCAATCCGGTGTCGCCCTTCAAGGCCACCTTCATGAGCACGTCGGTGTGCAGGCTGCCCTTCATCATCGCCTGCGCGCCGCCGCCGCTGCGGCACATGGCCACGCCCAGCTCGGCGGCCCTGCGCTCGGTGTCTGCTTGCAGGATCGGGTAGGGGCTGATATCGACGCCGATCTTGGCGGCCAGCGCCTTCATTTCGTCTTCGTCGCCAATCAGCGTGGGCTTGATGAGTCCCTCCTGGGCGGCTTCGACAGCGCCCCGCAGGGCCACGCCGGAGAGCGGCCAGACTACGGCGGTGGTGATGGCCGGCAGTTCCTTGCAGCGCTCCAGAAACTGATGAAAGACGTGGTAGTCGGGGGGATGGCTGACCAGCGGGTCGACGGCTACGGATTCTGCCAGTGGTGCAAGATCACTCATATTCACTCTCTCCAGGGGCAGTAGCAAGGACTGCGACCTCACGTAATCATTGTCGGCCAAACGGGGGAATATCGACTGTGCCTAAGGTCACAAGCCGAGTCGGCGTACCGTATGGCGGGATTTACAGCACGGCGGCAGGGTAATGGCTGTCACCGGGTGGTTGGCTGTTTCCAACGGCAGAAATGAGTATCGCTTCTTATTCTAAATATGTAAAGTTATGGCGAGGCCCAAGAAAATGCGCCTGATGAAGATTGCGTCGATGCTGGCGATGTTCATTGTCCTTGGACTTGGGATTGTTCTGAGTGCGCTATGGCTTGATCACCGCAGAGAAACAACACTGCCTCCACTCACCGGCCCGTTCGCTGTGGGGCGCACGGCCTGCGATTGGAGCGACACTGGAAACGTGGATACACTCGTGCCGCAACCCGGTGGCGGAAGGGAACTCCTCGCCTGGATTTGGTATCCCGCACAGCCGTCTGCGGCGCTCGGGGACTACTTGCCCGCGCCATGGCGAACAGCTGTTGAACGCCAGCGTGGTACATTCATCACTCACTTCATGACGCGGGATTTGTCGCGAGTCCGCGCTCATAGCTTTCGAGATGCCAGTGTATCGCCTCAACAGTCTTCCTACCCGGTGATCCTGATGAGAGCGGGGCTAGCGACTCTCACGACGGACTATACTGCGCTTGCTGAAGACCTGGCGAGTCACGGCTATGTAGTTGTTGGTTTCGACGAGCCGTATCGAAGTTCTGTAGTGGTTTTCCCGGATGGAAGAGTGATTGCGCGAGCCCCTGAGTATAACGCCGATTTGGTAAGCGGGCCGCAGCAGGAGCAACTGGCCGCCAAACTTGCTCAGAATTGGAGCGCTGACACAGCCTTCGCGCTCGATCAGCTTCAACGCCTGAACGCATCCGACCCTTCGGGCAGATTCCTCAATCGGCTCGATATGCAGCGGGTCGGAGTATTCGGCCACTCGCTCGGCGGCGCCACAGCCTTGCTCTTCTGCCACGACGATGCGCGCTGCAAGGCAGGCATAGACATCGATGGAGAGCCACTCGGCAGTGTTGTCGGCGCGGGTGTTACGCAACCCTTCCTGTTTCTCTTGAGCGATCATGGCGGCGAGTCCGATGTGGACAGCCTTCGCATCGACGCCAACATCCGCTCCATTTACGATCGGCTCCCCAGCAATGGCAGGTTGCGAATCACCATCCGGGGCGCCAGCCACTTCAGGTTCAGCGATGACGGAGCGCTACTGAAGATTCCCCTTGTGCTCAGCACGATGCGCAAACTGAACATCGTACGCCTCGATGGCCGCCGTCAGCTGGAAGTGACAGCACATTGCGTCAGCACTTTCTTCGACGAATATCTGAAAGGCGCGCCCGCCGCAAATTTCAACAGCCAACCGGAATATCCTGAGATTGAATGTTATCAATGCAATCGGTAAATTGGGGGGAGCTAAGGAGACTCTGCATAAGTCCCAGGTCTCTGAATCCCCTGTCCACGCAACGGTCCGGAATGGTATTCTGCCTTCGCTGGCATTAAGGATTGTTGGCAAGGGAGAGAGCAATTATGTGGTTTTTAGGAATGGATGTAGGCACCGGCGGCACGCGGGCCGTGGTGGTGGACGGAGCGGGAAAACTCATCAGCGGCGCATCGAGCGAGCATGCGCCCTTCACGACGGCCCATCCGGGCTGGGCGGAGCAGGATCCGGAAGACTGGTGGCGGGCGGCACAAGAAGCAATTCGTGGCGCAATCAATGCCGCGCCTAAGCCGCATCAGCCGATTGCCGCCATTGGCCTGACCGGTCAGATGCACGGCGCGGTCATGCTGGACGCAGCCGGACAGGTGCTGCGCCCCTCGCTGATATGGTGCGACACGCGCACCCAGCCGCAGTGCGACTGGCTGACAGAGAAGATCGGCTACGAAAAGCTGATCGAGCTGACCTGCAACCCGGCGCTGCCCAACTTCACGCTGACCAAGCTGCTCTGGGTCAAGCAGCATGAGCCGGAGATCTTCGCCAAGATTCGCCACATCATGTGCCCCAAGGATTATGTGCGCTACCGGCTGACCGGCGAGTTCGCCATCGACGTGCAGGAGGCCAGCGGCACACTACTGCTGGACGTGACGCACCGCTGCTGGTCGAAGGAAGTGGCAGAAGCGGCGGGGATTCCCGAGAGCTGGCTGCCCAAGGTCTACGAGTCGCCCGAGGTCTGCGCGCGCATCAGCGAAAAGGCGGCTGGGCTGACCGGCCTTGCCGCCGGCACGCCGGTCGTCGCTGGAGCCGGCGATCAGGGCGCGGGCGCGGTGGGCATGGGTATCTTGCAGCCGGGATCGGTCTCGGCAACGATTGGTACTTCAGGGGTGGTCTTTGCCGCCACTGCCGCCCCCACCAAGGATCCCAGGGGCCGTCTACACACTTTCTGCCACGCGGTTCCGGGCCTCTGGCACGTGATGGGCGTGACGCAGTCGGCGGGCCTCAGCCTGCGCTGGCTCAAGGAAACCTTCTTCCCCAGTCACAACTATGACGAGATGACCGCCGCGGCGAGCAAAATCCCGGCGGGCAGCCAGGGCCTGGAGTGGGCGCCCTACCTGCTCGGCGAGCGCACACCGCACCTCGACCCCGAAGTCCGCGCCGCCTTTGCCTGCATCTCATCGAACCACACCGCAGCGCATTTTGTCCGCGCCGTGCTGGAAGGTGTGGCCTATTCGTTGGAAGATACCTTCACGCTCTTTGCCGAGCTGGGCATTCCGGTGAGCGCGATTCGCCTCGGCGGCGGAGGAGCGCGCGGACCGCTCTGGCGCAAGATTCAGGCCGGCATCTACGGCCTGCCCGTCGAGGTGCTCACCGCTGAAGAGGGCGGCGCCTTTGGCTGTGCGCTGATGGCTGGCGTCGGCGCGGGACACTGGGCCAATCTCGACGAAGCCTGCGCGCAGGGAATCGAAGTAGCCCAGCGCATTGAGCCCGACCAGGCCGATCTGGCCGCCTACAAGCTCGGCTACGCCAAGTGGCGCAAACTCTATCCGGCGCTGAAGAGTCTGCGGTAGGACTCGCCGTTCAGGCGGGCGCGCTTCGCGCCACCTGAATCCCTGGTTTCCCATCCTTGCGCCAGAAAAAAGGCGCAAGGATGGGAAATTAGTCGCTGAGGAGCAATAAGAGATGAAAGGTGAATGCAGTCAATGTAAGCAACCATTGACATTAGAAAACGCCTCACATGTTGTAGCAAATACCGGCTATGGCCGATGCCGGTCATGTGAAAACGAACATACAAAGGGTAGATCACGGACATTGGGAGGAAGATATACTTATGGCCGATCTCAAGCTAAATTCAACAATCACAAGTGGGAATTAAGTTTCCAGCAATATGCAGCGATAGTGGCATCTGGAAGATGCTTCTACTGCGGTAATCCGCTTCCGACAGCGGCAGCTGGATTGGACCGCAAAGATAATGGAGATTACTCTTGGGATTCAGTCTTGCCATGTTGTGGGAAGCAGCCGAGGGCAGCAGGTCCACGAGGATGCAATGAAACAAAGAGTGGTGACGTAGCACCCATTCTCCAGTTCGCTCGACGATGGTACGAGAAATACAAGAAACTTCCCACTGAACAAGAATTCATTGATAAATTGCAGGAGTTTGAAGTTGAACGAGACAAGGCATTCGAGATTATCAGCAAACTGGAAGTGGAAGAAGTCAAGAGATTGAGGCGAGCCAAATCTGTTCTCGAGGAATTGATCGAATTGAGGCACGAGCGATACAGAGTTATCAAAGTGCCAGGTACTCGTTCTTGATCAAGCGATAAACCGAGGGTGGTAAATCGTCACCTTTAGTTCCCCAAGCCGAAGGCCGCTGGCCCCACCGCAGGTGCCCGCAGGCGGTTGACATGGTAAACAAAAATGTATACTATCGATAAATGAACAGTGCCGAGTTCCAACGGTGGTTGAAGAGCAAGGGCGCAAAGTTCGACCGCTCGCGGGGCAAGGGTTCCCACATATACGTCACCCTGAACGGCAAGACCACCGTGATGCCTACGCACAGCACTGAGATGCGCACCGGCACGGTTGAGAGCATCAAGCGCCAGCTCGGCCTGAAGGGAGAAAAGTGATGTTGCAATATGCTGCCAAGTTGGTTCCTGGCCTTCCGGAAGAGGGTGGTTATACGGTGACGTTCCGCGATGTTCCCGAGGCGATCACCGAGGGTGAAACGCTGGAAGACGCGCTCAAATACGCGGCTGAGGCATTGGAACTGGCGCTGGAGCATTATCTCGACGAGCGCCGCGTCGCTCCCACTCCCACCCCTAAACGGAAGGGAGAATACCTCATCGCATTGCCTGTGAGCCTCTCGCTCAAGTGTGCTCTGCTCAATGAGATGATTCGCCAGGATGTGCGCCCGGCGGAGTTGGCCAAGCGCCTGAAGACCAGCAAGCAGGAGGTCAATCGGCTGACCACTCTCTCTCACGCCACCAAAGTGGACCGCATCGCCGAAGCCTTCCATGTCCTCGGCAAGGAACTAACCATATCGGTTGCGTAGTGGGCCGTGTGTCCAAAGGCAGGAGTGAGATTGACCTGATCGACTAACACTGAGGAGGCTGAAATGCCCATGAAGAACCCGCCCCATCCGGGCATCTTGATTCAGGCGGAAGTTATCGAAGCGCTTGGCCTGAGCGTGACCAAGGCCGCGGAGATTTTGCAGGTGCGCCGTGCTACACTCTCCGATCTTCTCCACGGCAAATCCGCCCTGACACCCGACATGGCGCTGCGCATCGAGAAAGCACTCGGGCCGGAGATGGATCATCTCCTTCGCATGCAACTCGCATATGACGTGTCCAAGGCTAGGGAGTACGCGAAGAACATCTCCATCGAACGGTACGTGGCGGCCTAAATCCAAATCCCAGACCTCCCCATTGTTATGGGAGAATATCTATCCAGCCGTGCGTTTTATGGCTCTCCAGCTCTGCCTGAAGAATGATCAGTTGCCGCAACCCGTCGGCGAACTGCGGATATTCCGGAGCGAGGCCGGGCGTGCCGATGGAGGCGTAAAAGCGGCGGAATAATTGCTTGAATGCGTCGTCGTAGCCTTCCGTGTGGCCACCAGGCAGATCGGCGTAAGAGCGCGCCTCGGGCCGGAGCAGCGCCGGATCTTTGAGAATGATCTCGTTGCCCGTATCGCGGTGGCCGATCCAGAGTTCATTGGGCCGTTCCTGATCCCATGCCGCCCCGGCCTTGCTTCCGTAGACTTCTATGTGCAGCCGGTTTTTACGCCCCGCGGAGACCTGGCTGGCGACGACGCTGCCACGAGCGCGATCGCCCATGTGAAACAGAACAGCGCCGAAATCTTCCGTGCTTACAGGAGTTACATTGTAATCTTCTGGGCCGAGGAGCTTATTGGCAAAGCTCTCGACGGAGTGTTTGGGCTGCTTGCGGGTCGCGTGGAAGGTCTGCAAGTCGGCGACCAGCGAGGTGACGCGCAGGCCGGTGACGTGCTCGGCCATGTCGAACCAGTGCGAGCCGATATCGGCCATGCAGCGCGACGTTCCGCCGGTTTGCGAGTCGATGCGCCAGTTCCAGTCCGTCTCGTAGAGCAGCCAGTCCTGCGAATATCCGCCCTGCACGGAGAGAATTTCGCCCAGTTCGCCGGCCTCTCTCATGCGGCGCAACTGCTGCACCATGGGGTAGTAGCGCAGATTGTGGCAGACGCAATTGCGCAATCCTTTTTGCGCCGCCAAAGCAACCAGTTCCCGCGCTTCTCCGACCGTGGTGGCCAGCGGCTTTTCGCAGGCCACGTGCTTGCCCGCTTCCAGCGCCTCTTTGGCCATGGAATAATGCAGCGCGTTGGGGGTGAGGATGTGGACCGCATCGACGGCCGGATCGCGCAGAATCTCCCGATAGTCGTTCGTAATCACGGTGACGCCAAAGCCGGCGCCCAACTTCCGCGCGACCTCCAGATTCCTGCCTGCGATGGCCACGACCTCGACGGATTCCTGCCGCCTGAGTGCATCGAGATGAACCCGGCCCATGAAGCCGGTGCCGAAGATTGCTGTCCTGATTGGTTTCATCATTTCACCATTTTTTGTTATTTCATCAGACCCACCAGGCAGCGCCGGCCTGCTCGCGGATCACGATGCCGCTGAGGAAGCTGGCCGCCTTGGTCAGGCCCTCTTCGGCGCTGAGCAGGCTGTCCTCGTGCTCGATGGAGAGCACGTAATCGTAGCCAAACATGCGCAGAGTTGAGATGAACTCGCTCCACCACTCAGCGCCGTGCCCGTAACCGCAGGTGCGGAAGATCCATCCGCGCTCGCGCTCTTCGGTGTAGGGTTTGGTGTCCAGCACGCCGGTGCGCGGTAGATTGGCCGTGTAGATCTGCGTGTCCTTGGCATGAACGTAAAAGATCGCGTCACCGAGAACGCGAATCGCGGCGATGGGATCGATTCCCTGCCAAAATAAATGACTCGGATCGAGGTTGCATCCCACGCTCGCTCCGGCAATCGCGCGCAGCCGCAGCATCGTCTCTGGGCTATAGACCACAAAGCCGGGATGCATCTCGATGGCGATCTTCACGCCATGGTCGGCGGCAAACTTTCCGTGCTCGATCCAGTAAGGCGTCACCACTTCATTCCATTGCCAGTCGAGAACCTTGAGGAAGTCGGGAGGCCAGGGGCAGGTGACCCAGTTGGGGGCGGTCGAGTGAGGCGAGTCGCCGGGGCAGCCGGAAAAATCCACGACCACGGGAATGCCCAGCTTCTCGGCGAGCAGGATGGTCTTGCGGCTGACCTCGCGATCGTGCTGGGCGCGGGCCTTGTCGGGATGCAGCGCGTTGCCGTGGCAACTGAGCGCGCTGATCGATGCGCCGTGATCGGCCAGCACCTTCTGAAACTCGGCCAGGGCGGAGCTCTCCTCGAGCATGGAGAGTTTGCAGTGCGCGTCGCCGGGATAGTTGCCGGTGGCCAGCTCAACCGTATCAATGCCAAGGATTGTTAGTTTGTCGAGTACGGAAGCGAGCGGAAGCTGCGAGAGCAGCGGCGTGAAGACACCAAGGCGCATGAAGAGTTCTCTCCCGTCGGAATCTTATCCCTGGGGCCCCACCCTCCGCAATTGTTCCTCGAAAAGCCGCGAAGAATGGAGCGCCCAAATCCCAGGAAATACTACTTCACCGTGACCTCCGCGCTGAGCGGCGTGTTCTCGCTGGAGTCGCCGACGCGGACGACAAACTTGCCGGGATCGATGGTCCACTTGTGGGCCGCTTCGTCCCAGTAGCTGAAGGCGCGGGCGTCCAGGTTGAGAGTTACGTGCTTGGTTTCGCCGGGAGCCAGCCGCACCTTCTCGAAGCCTTTCAGCTCGCGCTCCGGGCGCTTGACGGTTGGCGGAAGGATCGGAGACGTAAAGCTGGGCCACTTCCGCGCCGGCCACGCTGCCGGTGTTGGTCACGTCGAAGCTGACCGGAACCGTCGAGCCGGAGGCGGCCGTCGCGGGCGCTTGCAGATTGGCGAAGCTGAAGGTGGTGTAGCTCAGCCCGAAGCCGAAGGGGAAAAGCGGGTGCTTGCCGGTGGTGGTCCAATAGCGGTAGCCGACCATCAGCTTGTCCTCGTACTTCACGTGCGGGATGACGTAATCGACCGGCGGGCGGCCGTTTTCGGTGACGTGCAGGGAGGTATCCGCGCCCGGAATCGGATAGTAGTAGGCGAAGGACGGGCTCTCCTCCCAACTGCGCTCGAAGCTGACCGGCAGCTTGCCTTCGGGATTGTGCTTGCCGAAGAGCACCTCGGCAACGGCCGTGCCGCCCTCCTGGCCGGGATAGCAGATGTGCAGCAGCGCGGGAACCTTGCCGAGCCAGCCGCGTGTGTCCATGGCCGCCGCCGCCGGTGAGGGTGACAATGGTGCGCGGATTGATCGCCGCGATGGCTCTCGATCAGCGCGTCCTGGCCCCAGGGCAGCGCGAAGGTGCGGTCATGGCCCTCGCCCTCGGTCTGCGGATTGAAGCCGGCGGCGATGACCACGACATCGGCCTTGGCGGCCATCTCACGGGCCTCGGCGGAGATCAGCTCAGGCAGATAGGCAATGCCCAGGCCAAAGCGGGGCGTATGCGCCGCGAGGCTGAAGCTCGGCGACCACAGTGGCGGTCTCTCCGGCAGCCAGCTCAACGATGGCCGACTGCGGAACCTGGCCTTCGGCGCGTTCCTGGTGGAGTATCTCTTTGCCGTTCACCAGCACCTTGAATCCATTTCCGCCCCAGCCCGACGCGCCGGCCAGAACCATATACTTGCCGGCTTTCTCCGCCTTGTAGTGAGCGGTGTAACGGATGCCGTGCGGCGTTGTGGCCTCAGGCTCCCAGCCGCTCTCGCGCCAACTGGTGATGCCCCGCACGGTTGCTGCTCTTCGGCGTTCCGGTGAAGTCCCTGTTGGGATAATCATCGACCTGGACGGAGCCCTCCCAGCGGGTTCTGTGAAATAACTCGTCCTCATCGGGCAGGCCGCGGGCATAAAGCACATGCACATTGGGTCCGGCGAGATTGGCGATGCCGGTGAGGATGCTGACCGGCTCAAAGGCTTGTGCCTCGGAGGAGCCTCCGCCGCCGATCAACCGCCGGATAAGCGTCGGGGCCGATGACGGCGATGGTCTTGATCTTGTTCGCATCGAGCGGCAGAAGGTGGCCGTCGTTCTTGAGCAAGGTCAGGCTCTCTCGCGCGCCGTCCAGGGCGATGGCGCGATCGGCCACTGAGTAGGTCGAGTCAGCCGGATCGAACTGCGGACGGTCCAGGAAGCCGTAGCGCAGCACGGTGCGCAGCAGCCGCAGCACCTTGTCGTCGATGGTGGATTCCTTCACCGTGCCGGCTTTGACCGCGGCCAGCAGAACATTGGCGTTCATGAAGCGCGCGCTGGGCATCTCCAGGTCGAGGCCGTTGTTGGCCGCCGCCACGCCGTCATAGGTGGCGTCCCAGTCCGACATGAGAATGCTCTGGAAGCCCCAATCGCCCTTGAGCACCTTCAGATTCAGAAACTCGTTCTGCGTGGCGTGGACGCCGTTGACCAGGTTGTAGGAGTTCATCACCGCGTCCACATGGGCCTTGGTGACGGCGGCCTCGAAGGCGGGCAGATAGATCTCGCGCATGGTCCGCTCGTCCACCTCCACGCTCGCGTTGTGCCGGTTGTACTCCTGGTTGTTCAGCGCATAGTGCTTGACGGTGGCGATGACGCCCTGCGATTGGACGCCCTCGATGAAGGGAACCACCAGGGCGGCGTTCAGGAAGGGATCCTCGGAGAGATATTCGAAGTTGCGGCCGGCCACGGGCGAGCGGGCGATGTTGACGCCGGGGCCGAGCAGGAAGTTCACACTGCGGGCGCGGGCATCCCTGCCCAGAGCCTCGCCCAGTCTGCGGGCGAACTCTTTGTCCCAGGTGGCGGCCAGCGCAACCCCGCCGGCATAGGCGGTGGTCGGTCCCCAGGTGCGCACGCCCACCGAAGCGTCGGACATCTTGAAGCGCGGCAGGCCGATCGAAGGCACGGCATGGGTGAACATGCTGTCCACGCCGCCCAGCAGCTCGATCTTCTGTTCCAGCGTGAGCTTGGCCACCAGGGCATGGGCCTTGGCCTCAATGGCGGGTGAATCCGGCGCGGGCGCCTGGGCGGAGGCGCCGATGCGCGCCACAGAGCAGAATCGCGAGCAAGGCCCGCGATTCCCAAAGAATAACTGCGTGTAGTGCGGTTGTTTGCGTTTGTCATAGCATCAAAATCCTATCGTATTGGGCATTCCGGCGTACACCCGATTGAGAGACCGGTTGCAGAGCGGGCATCTGCGACGTGCTTTCGTCCTTCCTTGAATGCAGAACTTGTGACGCGAGTCACAGCCCGGGGTGAATGGTATCACTGCCATTGCTCCTTCCGGGGGCGCAGACTCGGAATCCTATAGAGGGAAAACCATGCGGCGCCGCGGTGCGCCGGGAGGCATTATGAGCTTTGCCAGCGGTTTGAAGACCATCGTCGTGGCCACGGAGCTGACCGGCCGCTCGGAAGCGGCTCTGGAGTATGCCCGCAAGCTGGCCGCCGCCTATGGCGCGCGCATTGTGCTGGCTCACGGCATCGATCCCATGGAATATGCCGCGGTGGATGCGGTTCCCGGCCGGGTTCTGAAAGGGCTTACCGAGGAGGCGCGCGCGGTGCTGGATAAATTGTCCGGCGACCTGCTGCGCGAGGGCATTCACAGCCACTCGGAGATTCGCCAGGGCGCGGTGGCGCAGATGCTGCTGGATGTGGCCCGGCAATACCAGGCCGGGCTGATCGTGATCGGCACCAAGGGCATGGAGGGCGCCGGTCCGGTGATTGTGGGCGCCATCGCCGAGCAGCTGGTGCGGCTGTCGCCGTGCCCGGTGCTGGCGGTGGCCGCGGATTGGAATGCCGGCGCATTTCGCCCCACGCCGGGCGGGCCGGTGCTGCTGGCCATGGAGCGCAACGAGGCTTCCGCCGCGGCAATGGCCACGGCCAGCTCGCTGGCCCGTGTCTTCGAGCGCCCGCTGCTGGTGCTTCATGCGCGCACGCCGGCCGAGGCGGCGGAGAATCCGGACCCCTGCGCGGCCACGCTGGAGGAGTTTGGCCCGCGAGTCGCAAGCAGACTTCCCGGTGCGCTGCATCGTCAAAGACGGCAACCCGGCCGACGCCATCGTCGAGGGAATTGCCGAGAATCATCCGTGCATTCTGGTGGCCGGCGTCAAGCGCTTGAGCGGCACGCCGGGGCCGCATGGCACCGCCTTCGCCCTGCTGGCCCGCTCGCGTGTGCCGGTTCTCTGCGTACCGCCGGAATAATACCGGGGCCGGGTGACGCAAATGATGGGTGCCCCAGCTCCCGATTTGGTAGCTGGGATACATCAAACCTCAACCAGCCCTGTTCCTGAGGAGCGGTGATCCGTCCATGGAATTCGGTTCCTCTCAAACTCGCATCACCAAAAGCCTTCACCCGCAAGCGGCCGGCAAATGGGGAGCATCCTCGACCCGCCGCGACAGCAGGGCGAATGCAAAGGGAGATGGAAGCATGCAACGTGAGTCCAGGTCAAGGCGAATCGATGCCGTCCGCGCGCATCCCGTGGCCGAGTTGCTGGAGTGCCCCGCGCCCATCGGGATGCTGCTGAACGGCTCGGCCCGGTGCATAAGTTTTGCCGCCGGGGATGTGGTCTTTCGCCAGTCCGAGGAGTGCCGGGGGCTCTACCTGGTCGTCTCGGGCCGGTTCCTGCGCCAGACCGAGCGGCTTCATACGCGGCTGGAGCTTTCCCCGGCCCGCGCCGGAGACCTGCTGGAACTGGCGGCCGCCCTGGGGGATGTCCCGCATACCTACACGCTCACCGCGCAGACCGCCGGTACACTGTTGATGCTGCCCATGGAAGCGCTCAGAGAGGCGTTTCAAAGCTATTCCCCGTTGCGCATGCATTTGTTGGAGGAACAGGCCCGCGAGGTTTCCCGCGCCTATTACACGTGTTGCCTCTGCCACGCCATGAATTTCCGCAAGGGAAGCCACGCGGCCTGATTGGCTGCGGGGTGGCAATTTGCAGCCTGCAAAATCTCCTCGCCGCAACTTTTTCGGGGCTGCAGCGGAGATTCTGGGAAAATCCCTGCCCTGCATCCCGCCCAAGTGCGCTATACTCAGTTTGCACGCCAGCGAGCACATGGCTACATTTCATCCCCATCACCTCCCGGAAGATTGCGTGAATTGTGAACATCGGCATTTGAGGATGTTCTGCAATCTGACCCCCGAAGCTCTCGCCGACTACGACGGCATTGGCATTATGATGAGCCATGCCCGAGGCGCCAAACTCTTTTCCGAGGGCGACCCGGCGCGTAACGTCTTTGTTATCTGCTTCGGACAGGTGAAAATCTCGTCCACCTCGCGCGACGGCAAGACCATGATCCTCAAAATAGCCGGCCCCGGCGATGTGATGGGCCTGAGCGCGGTGCTGGCCAATGTTCCCCACGAGGTCACAGCCGAGGCCATCGAACCCTGCCAGGTGAAGACCGTACGGAAGCAAGAGTTCGTCGACTTCCTCGGCCGTCACGGCATCGCATCCATGCACGCCGCGCAATCGCTCTCCGGCGAATACCTGACCGTCTTCCACGACGCCAAGCGGCTGGCGCTCTCCGGCTCGGCCGCGGGACGCCTCGCCCGCCTGCTGCTCGACTGGGGCCGCAACTCCAACAACAGCAACGGCAAGCACGAAATCCGCTTTACCATGGCGCTGACCCACGAGGAGATCGCCAACATGGCCGGCACCTCGCGCGAGACCGTTACACGCCTGCTCAACCAGTTCCGCCGCGACCAGTGGATCACCATCAAAGGCTCCAGCCTGACCATCACCAAGCCCGACCAGCTCGAACGCCTGACCGCGTAAACGCCTTCCCAGGAATCTCCCCGCATTCAGCTACATAACAAGGCAATGTGAGTCCCTGACCGTCGCTCGAGTTCCTCCAGCGCATTGCAGGCCGTGCGCACGCCGTCCTCGCCGGCCAGTTGCTGCGCCACGCTCTCGGCTCGCTGGGCCAGCAGCGGCTTGGCGAGCATCGCCTTTAGCCGGCGCGCCACGCGCCATGGCGTGTAGTTGCCGCGTTGGATCACCCGCGCCACCTTCAGCCGCTTCATCCGCCGGGCGTTGTCCGGCTGGTCGTGCGAGAAGGGCATGATGAGCATCGGCTTGCCGGCGCGCAGGCATTGCGCCGTGGTTCCCACGCCGCCCTGGTGCACCACCATCGCCGCGCGCTTGAAGAGTTCCGGAGTAAGGCGCGTACTCGGCCACGCAGATCGACTCCGGCAGCGAGGTTTTCAGACTGGTTGCGCGGATCAGTTCCGATCAGACAGCACCGCGCGAATTCCCAGCCGGATGGCCGCCTTCGCCGAAACCTCGTAGAAGTTTCCCGCGGCCAGCACCGCCGCCGAGCCCAGCGTAAAGACCACCGGTGGCGGGCCCGCGGCCAGAAACCTCTCCAGATTCGGGGGCAGCGCCTGGTTGCCCGAGTCGGCGTCGTAGTAGCAGAAGCCGGTAATCAGCGTGTGCTCCGGCCAGTCTTTTTGCTCCACGCCCAGCATGCGGGAGAACAGCGCCAGCACCAGCGACGGCGAGTGTTTGGCGTCGAAGAGCGGATTCGCGCCTTTGGGCAGCCCCAGTTCGCGGCGCAGCTCGTAGATCGGCTCCGGCCACTTGCGGCTGACAAAGCGCGCCACCCGCCGGATAACCCGTCCGAAGCCCGGAACCACCTTGTCGGCGCGCGCCAGCCGCGGGTACGGGGGCAGCACCGGCGGGTCGAAGGCGGAAAAGAACGAGAGCGGCGCCAGCACGTAGCTGGCCCAGGGAATCCCGGTCACCTCGGCCACCAGCGGCCCGGCGTAGTTCAGCTCGCCCAGCAGCAGCAGATCGGCGCGCTCCGGCTTGGTGGCCGCATCCAGCAGGTCAGAATACGTCTGGCGCAGCACCGGAAAGAGAAAATCCCGCAGCCCATGCTCGGTGCCGTTCTTGACGTCGTAGACCATCTCCACCAGGATGGTGTTGGTGGGATCGATGTCCGGCCGGATGGCGTGAAATTCCAACCCCAGCGGACGAATCTTCGGCTCATAGACCGCCGGCAGCGCCATCACCGGCGTGTGGCCCCGACGCTTCAATTCCAGGGCAATGGCGATCAGCGGATTAGTGTCGCCGAGTGTGCCGATATTCGAAAGAACAATGCGCAAGGTGAAGTCCTTGAGCCGTTTGTGGCCGGCTGTTATGAGGGTAACGCATCGGGGCTATGGTCAACCCTCACGGTAGGAATGCCGTTCAGGTTTCGAGTCTGTGAACACTATCGCGACGGACCAAACGCTGAAGGAATGAGCGAAACAGACAGCTTGCTTATGCGCTCTCCGCGCTAAGCGCAAGTTTACAGGCTGTCGATGGCTTAAACTTTTGCCCACCTGTGTTCGTCTAGTTCATCAAGGAGTGGTTCACTCCGCCGCCATCCAACGATGGTATTCTTTCCCTGTTGTACCAGGAGCCTATCCATGTCCATGCAGCACACCCTTCGCCTTGTTGCCCGCTCCTTCGCGGCCGCGGCATTGCTCTGCGGCCTTGTGGCCGCTGTTCGTCCCGCCTCCGCGCAGCAGCCTTACAAAGTCCTTGATCAGCTGGAAGATCGGTGGAGATGGCTTTTGGGATGACTTGACCGCAGATGGGCAGGCTCACCGCCTCTATCTCACCCACGGCCCGCGCGTCGATGCCGTCGATACGCAAACGGGAAAACTTATCGGCTCCGTCTCCGGCCTGCACGGCACGCACGGCGTCGCCCTCGACAACGCGGGTAAATTCGGCTACATCACCAACGGCGGTGCCAATGCGGTCGTCGTCTTTGACCGCGCCACCCTGGCCACGGTGGCCACCATTCCCGCCGGAACCGGTCCCGATGCCATTGTCTTTGAGCCGGCCACGCAGACCGTCTGGGCCTTCAACGGCCGCAGCAAAGACGTAACCGTGATCTCCGCCGCGACGAATAAGGTGATCGCCACGATTCCGCTGCCCGGCAGGCCTGAGTTCGCCACCGTCGATGGCAAGGGCACGGTCTTCGACAACATAGAAGACAAGAGCGAAATCGCGCGCCTCGACGCGCGTACCCTCAAGGTCACCGCCGAGTGGCCGCTCACCGGCTGCGACGGACCCAGCGGCCTGGGCTTCGACGTGGCCGGCGCGCGACTCTTCCCGGTCTGTCACAACAAGGTGATGGGCGTGATCGACTCCAACACCGGCAAGGTGCTCGCAACAGCTGAGATCGGCAATGGCCCTGATGGCGCCGGCTGGGACGCCGCCCACAAGCTGGCCTTCGCTTCCTGCGGCGAAGGAGTCCTTTCGGTGATCGACGCCGGCGCGCCCGGCTATCCCACTCTCCAATCGCTGCCCACGCAGCGCGGCGCGCGCACCATGACTTTTGACGCCGTCTCAGGGCGCCTCTATCTGCCCACCGCCGAATTCGGCCCCATGGCCGCGCCCACCGCCGACAATCCCCGCCCCCGCCCCGCCATCGTCCCCGGCAGCTTCACCATCCTGGTCGTCGGCCGCTAAACAAACGTCCAGAATCACATCCCATTTGGGTGCCCAGGTCCGAATCTTCGGACCTGGATTTTCTGTGAAGATTCGACATTCCCCAAAAAACTACTTGCGAAAGGCAGGGTTGCAGGAGGATGATTTTATTGCCTTTTTCTGAAAGTGTTGGCGGTTTTGAATCGTAAGGAGATGACCCGTGCGCAAGTACATTCTCGCAATAGTTTATTTGGCGATCAGCCCCATGCTCTTCGCCCAGTTGTCGCTCAACAATGAAGCTGTGATCAAGATGGTCAAGGCCGGCCTGTCGGACGATCTGATCATCACTTCCATCAGTCTGATGCCGGGAAGCTACGACGCCACTCCAGAAGGGCTGATTGCACTGAAGAGCGCCGGCGCCAGCGACAAGGTGGTGGGGGCGATCGTGGCCAAGGCCGCTGCAGCTGCTCCTCCACCGCCCGCGCCCGCACCCATGCCCGCGCCAGAGCCGCCTCCACCGCCACCGCCGCCGCCGATGCCCAGTATCCCCGCCCCTCCGCCTCCACCGCCCGCTGCTGTTGTGCCCGCCCCTCCGCCTCCACCGCCCGCTGCTGTTGTGCCCGCCCCCCCGCCTCCGCCCGCGGCTGCCGTGCCCGCCCGTCCGCCCGGCATTGACTTGGTGGGCGTCTATTATCAGGACAGCAGCGGCGCATGGCAGCCAATCGCCCCGGAGATTGTGACGGAAAAGTCCGCGGGATTTTCCGTCGGGGATAATAAGGTTGGCTCCATCAAGGGTCATATTCTCGGCGCCAGGGCCCACGTGAGCGCACCCCTTCCTGTCTCGCTCGCCGTCTATGTGCCGGAGGGCCGCACCATCGCCGAGTACCGGCTCATGCGCCTGCTGGTCAAATCCAGCGAGCGCGAGTTCCACATCTCCTCCAGCCTGATCTCCAAAGGGAGCAATGACAATGAGATCGACAAGGATGCGGTGATGATTACCTCAGAGAAGTTAGCGCCGCGCATCTACCAGATCACCCTGAGTTCCGGCATCGGAAGGGGCGAGTATGGAATACTCGCGCCCAAGCCGCGCGATGACTCCGAGGGCGGGAACTGGAAGATTTATTGCCTGAGCGCCGGCAATTAGAACCAGCCGCCGACACATTGAGCCCGCCCATTGCAGGTCAGCAAACCGCAGGGCCACTCCGGAAACGGAGCTGGCCCTGCGGCTTTTTTACCCCTCTAAAATTTTTCTTGCAAAAAGGCGGGGTTTGGGTGGATGATTCTCTTGCCATTCTTAAACAGTTTTGGCGGTTTTGACTTTAGTAAGGAGAAGCCTCGTGCGCAAAAACATTCTCGCGGTTGTATTTTTAGCCCTCTGTCCCTTCCTACTAATTGCCCAGCAGGTAATGAACAATGACTCCATCATCAAGATGATCAAGGCCGGTCTATCAGACGACTTGATTATTGCCACGATCAATGCTCAGTCGGGAACCTACAGTATCTCCGCAGATTCCCTCGTTGCGCTCAAGGTGGCAGGCGCCAGCGACAAATTAGTTGCTGCGATTGTGGTGAAAGCCTCGGCCCCGGTTGCACCCGCTGCCACGGCAGCCGCCTCTACAACTCCCGCTGCGGCTGAAGACCCAAACGATCCAATGACCAAGCACGACATTGGCGTCTATATCCTCTTGAAGGGCCCAGATGGAAAGCAGAAGATGGTTTTCATCGACAGGGCCGGAGAAGCGGGTGTGAAGACTGCCAATGTTGCGGGGATGGCGTTCTCCTACGGCATCGCCAAAGCCAAGCTGAAAGCCGAGATACCGGGTCCGCACGCTCCCACTCGGACGCAGGATGTGCGCCCGGTGTTCTATATGTACTTTCCTGAGATGAGCGGCTTGGGCAGTTTTGGTGGAACCGATATGATTTCCAGTCCGAATCAGTTCACGCTACTTTCTCTAGAAGAGAAGAAGGAACGCCGCGAGACAGAGATTGCCAAGATGGGATTTGCGAGTTCGAATATGGGGGCCGATGAAAAAAGAGAGATCATGTTCACTTCGGAGCGAATCCGCTCCGGAATGTACAAAGTTACGCCAAAGCAGGATCTGAAATCCGGCGAATACGCATTCATCATGGCCACCCGAGGGCGGGTAGTGCGACCGGTACCACAGTTGTCATCTACGATTTCGGCGTCGACTCCAATTAGCTAGGTGCCGCGTGCCCCTGGTCCCGCTTTTGGGACCTGGGGTGCCCTGTCAGCCTTCCGTCAGACGCGAGACAAAGGCATCCAGCCCTTCAAAGCGGACTTTGAGCGCACCATAGTTCCTCTGAAAGGCGGCTTTAACGTCCGCCGCCAGGACAAGATTGTCTCCCTGGAGATGCTGCCTCCGGAAGGCTTCAAGGTTCGAGGCATCAAAGTTATCGGCAGACCATTTGCATTCGATCGCCAGGGGATTGCCACTGCGCACGGCCCATACAAAATCAATCTTATGGCCGCTTGAGCGCCTATCATCCAAACTTAAGCAGACTTGCATATAGTGCTACCAAACGCAAATCTATTTACAGATTCGATTGCTTTCCTGCCATTTTTTCCGCCAATGCTCCTTCCGAAGAACAAAATTGACATTCCTCCCTATCTTGATCAACCAGCCGGCTCGGATCTACCTGTGAACGCTCCCAGGGACAAACGGGCCTCAGGTGATACCGTATCTCTGACGGCCTTTCATGAACAGACGCACGCGCAGAACGCTCTGGATTGTGGCCGCGGTACTGGTTGTCCTGGCCGTGGCCGTCTTCCTACGCTCCAAGGCTCCGCCGGAGGCCGCGCGCCTGCTGCCCGAGTCGGACGGCATCCTCTACATCAACTTCAAGCCGGTGCGCGCCTTCTTCCACAAGGATCTGAAGCCGCCCCAGCACGCCGCCGAGTACCAGCAGTTTATCGACGCCGTCGGGATCGACCCGGAGCGCGACCTGGACGAGGCGGCTATCGCGCTGCACCGCATGGCGGACCCCAACGGACCCAACGGCCCGGTGGCGTATTCGATGGTGCTGGTGGGCAAGATTACCGGCAAGCGGCTGAATGCATGGCTCGACGCGCACGCCACCAGCCGCGAGTCCTACGCCGGCCACACCGTCTACTCGATTCCCTCCGAAGGGCGGACCGTGCGCGTGGCGCAGATCGGCTACGACATGGTGGCCGTCTCCAACACGCCGACGCCGGAGCAGATTCACTCCATGCTCGACCGGCACGCGACCGCCGCGTGGCCCTTTGCCGGCTCGACGCTGCTGCGCCAGCACTACCACGAGGTGCCGCTGCTCTCGCTGGCCTGGGGCGTGGGCCAGATCGGGCTGCCCTTCACTGAGAGCGGCGCCATCAGCATTTTTGGCCTCTAGCTGCCGCTGGAAGCCGACTCGACGATCATCGCCAGCTTCGGCTGGACCGGCTCTCTGAGAGTGGTGGAGATCGCCCCCAGCGAGGCGGTAGCTGCCCGCCAGGCCGCGGCTCTGCAAACGCTGGTCACGCTGGCTCGCGGATTTACTGTTCAATTGAACGGAAACACTGAAAACAATAGCCTGAAAGAGCTGTTGAAGACCGCTGAAATCACCCAGAAGCGCGAGCGCGTGGTGGTCACGGCCTCGGTTGATCGTTCGCTTTTCAGCGGTCTGCTTGCGGCTCAGAAGGGGCCGGCTGATTCCTCTTCAGATTCCGGCGCGTCCAAGTAGACAGCAACGAACGGGGGCGGTTTGCGTCCCTCCGTACCGCTCCATCGTCCACTGAAACGTACCGCCATCCCCGCGGAGGTTTTATGAGTCGTTACGATCCGTCCTCCAGGACTGCTGCCCTTCTATGCACCCTCGGCTTCGTAGCCTTTCTCATTCTCCAGATTGCCGAAAGGCCGGCGAGCGCCACGCACCAGCAACCCAATCGGCACTCTGTTCTTACCGGCCAGGCCGCCTTCACCGATGCGGCGCACGAGTCGCCCGGCATCCGCCGCCACCTCACGGCGGCTGACCTGCCCGCCCCGGCGCAGCAAGAGTCGGTGGACAATGGGCCGACGATTGTTCCCCGGCCCGCCAACGTGCTGCCCATTGCGCCCAAAGGCTTCAAAGTGGAGCTGTATGCCACCGGCCTGGACAACCCACGGCTGATCCGCACCGCGCCCAACGGCGACCTCTTTCTGGCCGAGAGCGAGACCGGCAAGATCAAAGTCTTTCGCGGCGTGGGCGCGGACGGCAAAGCTGCACAGGTTTCGGTCTTCGCCGAGGGCCTGCACCAGCCCTTCGGCATCT
>CAWFZU010000249.1:0-5296 GCA_963820195.1 uncultured Acidobacteriaceae bacterium
ACAGGAGTTGAGGCGCTCGTTCGAGCGATGGCCGGCGCCGCCTGATCTGAAGCGCAGGCTGATGGAGAATCGGCGTCGCCGCACAGAGCGTCCGCAGTGGTTTGCGCTTCCCTTCGCGGTGCGTGTGGCCGTGTCGCTGTGTCTCTTAGCAGGTGTCATTGCCGCACTGTACGGCGGAATTGCAGCGAACCAGGCCGAGCAGCGCCGCAAGGGAGAAGAGGCTCGCAAACAAGTGCTGCTCGCTCTGCGCATCACCAACCACGCGCTCGATCACATGAACAGGCAATTCGCGGCAAACGGCCACGCCCATCACGAATAAGGAGAGATTTTCATGAAGAAACGGATTATTGCTTTCATTTTTGCGGCGGCCGTGGTGGCCGTGCCCGCACTGGCGCAAACCGCGTCGTCGTCCGCGCCGTTGCTCACCCCAGCACCCATCGAGAAGGAGCTGGCCGCGCGCGCCGCCAATGTCGATGAGGTCACGCTGGGCAAGAATATGCTGGCCTTCGCTTCGGCGTTCATGAAAGACAAAGGTAATGACAAGAACGACAATGACGAAGCCTCAGCGCTCCAATTGATCAATGGGCTAGAGGGCATCTACGTCCGCGATTACGAGTTCGACAAAGAGGGGCAGTTCACCGCGGAGGAGGCCGACCAGTTGCGCAAGTACTACGAGACCAGCGAGTGGGCGCCGATCGTGCGTGAACGCGAACGCAAGACCGGCGAGTCCACCGACGTGATGGTCAAGCTGGTGAACGGCAATTCCAAGGGATTGCTTATCCTCGATGTCGAGCCGAAGGAGATCAGCATCGTGCTGATCCTGGGACCCATCCGCATGGATGAACTAGGCAAGCTGAAGGGCCTTGACGGGCTGGGCTCGCTGGGCGTTCTCGGCGGCGTGCAGCACACGCCGCACGGCGATGGCAAACACTGAGTGGCAGAACGTAATGTGCTTAAGGTCCAGATTCTCGGATTAGGGAGACCACGATCCTGATGCGCGTAAGCGCGGCTGCCCCACCGCAGGTGGATACACTGTTAACCAGCATGGCCACTTTGCCTTCATCGCCGCCAACGTATCGCGGCCGTCTTGCGCCCTCGCCCACCGGCTATCTTCACGTGGGCCACGCGCGCACCTTCTGGACAGCCTACGAGCGGGCGCGCGACGCAGGCGGCGTGCTGGTCATGCGCATGGAAGACCTGGACCCCGACCGCAGCCGCGCCGACTATGCCGAAGCCGCGCTCGAAGACCTGCGCTGGCTGGGAATTTGCTGGCACGAAGGCCCGGATTTGGGCGGGCCTTATGCACCCTACGCGCAGAGCGAACGCCGGGCGGTCTATCTTGACGGCGTGGCGCAAGCTGCTGCAAGGCGGATTCATCTATCCCTGCCGCTGCTCGCGCAGCGATCTGGAGGCCGCGCTGAGCGCGCCGCATGAAGGCGATGCGCAGGAGCCGCTGGACGATGAGCCGATTTATCCCGGAACGTGCAGGCCCGCAAAAAGCAGCACACCGCAGCCGCGAGAGGTAGCGGAGAGCGGGATGGAAGAACCTATCGGTTGCAACTGGCGCTTCCGCGTTCCCGACGGCGAGGAGGTCGAGTTCGAGGACGGCAATCTCGGGCCGCAGCGCTTTGTTGCGGGCCGCGACTTTGGCGATTTTGTCGTCTGGCGGCGCGACGGCATTCCGAGTTACCAATTGGCCTGCGTGGCCGACGACGCAGCCATGCGCATCACCGAGGTGGTGCGCGGCGAGGACCTTGTCAAGTCCACGGCGCGGCAGATTCTGCTCAACCGTGCGCTGGGCTTCGCGAACCCAGCCTGGTTCCACTGCCGGCTGGTGGTGGACTCGAACGGCAAACGGCTGGCCAAGCGCCACGACGTGCTCAGCATGCGCGTACTGCGCGAGCGGGGATTCACGCCAATGAACATTCTTTCGGCCGAGCTACCGACGGAGGTCTGACGGCTAGTCGTAGTATCAAAAACCTACCGCCGGGCTCGGAACTCACATACAGAAATCACCAGATTCTCACGCGGTCGGCGGGAGCCAGATAGAGCTTATCTCCCGGCTGAATGTTGAAGGCCTTGTACCAGGCGTCAGAGTTGCGGACGGTGAGTGCGCGGTACTGGCCCGGAGCATGCGGGTCGGTGAGCACCTGGCTGCGGAGCGAGGCCTCGCGCACCTTCGAACCCCAGTTCTGTGCAAAGGCAATATAGAACTGCTGGTCGCCGGTATAGCCATCCTGGATGGGCGCTTCTTTGCCCTTCAGTGAAGCCCGGTAGGCGTCGTAGGCGGCGGCCACTCCGCCCAGGTCGGCGATGTTCTCGTCGATGGTCTGCTTGCCGTTGACGTGGACGCCGGGGAATGGCTCGTAGGCGTCGAATTGCTTCGCGAGGCTGGCTGAAGCCTGGTTGAAGTGGTCGCTGTCAGCCTGTGTCCACCAGTTGCGGAGGCGGCCTTTGGAATCGAAGGCGCTGCCCTCCTGATCGAAGGTGTGGCTGATCTCGTGGCCGATGATGGCGCCAATGGCGCCGTAGTTGTCGGCGGCCGGCGCATCGGGATCGAAGAAGGGCGGCGTGCAGAATGGCGGCAGGAAAGCTCAGCGAGTTGTGCAGCGGCAAGTTGACGGCATTCACCGTTTGCGGCTCCATGCACCACTCATGCCGGTCGACGGGCTTGCCGATGCGCGCGATTTCGTGATGCAAGTACCAGAGGTCGGAACGCCAGGCATTGCCGAAGGCGTCGCCGGCGCGGACCTCGTAGGCGGAGTAGTCCTGCCACTTTTCCGGATAGCCGATGTTGACAATGAGCGTGTCGAGTTTGGCCTGCGCCTCGGCGCGCGTGGAGGCCGCGAGCCAAGGCAATTCGGCCAGTCGCTTATGGTAGACGGCGATGAGATTGGCGACCATGGCTTCGGCCTGCGCCTTGGCCTGGGGAGAAAAGTACTTCTGCGCGTAAATCTTCCCTACCGCGTCGCCAAGCAGTGCATCGACAAGCATCACGGAGCGCTCCGAACGCGGGCGTTGCTGCTCGACCCCGGTAAGCGTCTTGCCGAAGAAGCTGAAACGCTCGTCAGCCAGCGCCTTGGGCAGGAAATTCGCATACTCCTCGACGAGATGATAAGCGAGCCAGTCTTTCCAGGTTTCAAGCGGAACGGCGGCAACCAGGGCAGCCTCGCCGGTGAAGGCGGTGGGGGTCCAGACCATGAACTCCTGCTGCCTGGCTAGTCCTGCGCCTTCAAAGTAGGCGTCCCAGTCGAGACCGGGAGCTTTGGCGGCAAAGTCGCTGCGCTTCCAGAGATTGTTGGCCTTGGCAATCTCCTCGATCTCAGCGATGCTGATCTGGGCTTCGGCGATGGAGTGCTCGAGGGCAATGACGCGGGCTGCACGCGCCTCGGCATCGCTGAAGCCGGCCAGCCGGAAGATGGCGGCCACATGGACGGCGTATTTGGCGCGCACCTCCTTCATGCGATCGCTGCCGGCGAGGTAATAATCGCGGTTGGGCATTTCGAGTCCGCCTTGCAAAAGGTAGGGCACGTAGTGGTCCGAATCGCGGAAGCCGGGAGCAACCCATAAGCCGAAGAGATTTGCGGTATGGTAGGTGGAGTTGTTGAGCAGATCGACGTCGGCGCGCAGGGTCCTGCCAAGAGCCGAAGAAAGTTGCTTGCGGTCCTGAATGGCGGCGAGGGCGGCAAGCTGCTCCTTGAGCGGATCGAGTCCTTTGGCTTCGATGGCGGATTCATCCATGAATGTGTTGTAGATGTCGGCCATTTTGCGCGTATCGGAGCCAGCGGGCGCATTGGACTTCGCCGCTTCTTCAATGATTTCGGCGGTCCGCTTGCGGCTTAGATCGTCAAGAGCGGTGAACACGTTGACGCTGCGACGGTCCGGAGGAATCTCGGTGCGGTTGATCCAGGCGCCGTTGGCGTAGCGATAAAAATCATCACCCGGTTTGACCGAGAGATCCATGTTGGCGACGGCAATGCCGTGCGTTGCCGCGGAGCGGGCGGCTGGAGCGGCCGCCTGTGCCCAAAGATGCGGCAGGGCAAGGCAAAACATCGCGATCAGCGCTGTCGGCGCAAGGGCCGTCGCAAGACGAATACCTCGGCGAATTGTGCGGGAATCGAAAGTTGTCAGGGGCAGACGAGAAGAATTCTGAGTCGGAAGCATCATTTTGGAAGACAACTCCTTCCTTCGTTTTGGACTCACTAATTGTACATTCTGAGCAGCCGGTTCGGAACCGAAAGACTCTTCTCTGGAAGGGAGCATGAATGGATCGTTGGCCTCCCGGCCGGGGTCCCCAACGAGCGGTCTTTGCTCGTTGGGGGTGGCTGGCCGGCTGTAGCGTGGACCTCCTGGTCCACGTCGCACACTGGAAAGCTTCTAGCTGCCAGCCTTACTTGTGTCGAATAAAGCTGCCGTTGTGCAGTTCGCTCACGGCTTGGCGCAGTTGCTCCTCGGTATTCATCACGATCGGTCCGTACCAGGCCACCGGCTCCTCCAGCGGCTTGCCCGAGACCAGCAGGAAGCGGATGCCCTCAGGGCCGGCCTGGACGACGATCTCGTCGCCGCGATCAAAGAGCACCAGCGAGTGGTTCCTGGCGTCATAAATCGGGATTGCGTTCGGGTCCACGGCCGACTCGGTCAGCACGGCCTGGGGCGCGGAGGCGTCGCGGAAGCTGCCCGCACCCGCAAAGACATAAGCGAAGGCGTTGCGCGTCGTCTCCACTGCGATGCGCTTGCGCTTGCCCGGCGGCATCGAGATGTCCACATAGCGCGCAGCCACATTGGAATCGGTCGCCACGCCCTCGACCGGCCCCTTTTGGCCCCAGAACTCGCCGCAGATAATGCGCGCGTGACTCCCATCATCCTCGGTCACCTCCGGAATCGCGCTGGCCGGAATGTCCTGGTAACGCGGATCGGTCATCTTCAGCGCGGCGGGCAGGTTGGCCCAAAGCTGAAAGCCGTGCATGCGGCCCGCGGCGTCGCCCTTGGGCATCTCCTGGTGCAGGATTCCGCTGCCGGCAGTCATCCATTGCACGTCTCCGGCGGTCATACGACCCTTGTTGCCCAGGCTGTCGCCGTGCGCAACCTCGCCGGCCAGCACGTAGGTGATGGTCTCGATTCCCCGGTGGGGATGCCAGGGGAATCCGGCCATATAGTCTGCTGGATTGTCGCTGCGAAAGTCGTCCAGTAGCAGAAAGGGATCGAAGTCGGCGCTCTTTCCGAAGCCGAAGGCGCTCTGCAATTTCACGCCCGCACCTTCGACGGTGGGTTTGGTTGTAAGAATCTGCTTCACGGG
>CAWFZU010000250.1:0-3027 GCA_963820195.1 uncultured Acidobacteriaceae bacterium
TGCTGGCAAAGTAATTGGCTTGCCGAGAATCAAATCTTCCGGCGCTTTGATGTAGGGATAGATCGGCTCGTCGGGCTGCTTGGTGCAACCGGCCAGGCCCGCCAGCGCCGCCGACGCACCCATGAATTTCAGAAACCCGCGCCGTGACACCTCATCGCCCCACCCATGAGGCGAACCGGGAAACTCCTTCTCCACAGCCGCCTGAAACTCCGGCGTATTAGCCAACTCGTCCACCGACCGCCAGTATTTCTTGCCGTGAACATTCTTCAACTTCTCGCGCACCTGCTCCAGCGTCATTGCCACCGGCTTGATCGTCGTCACCAGATCGTTCTTCTTCTCGCTCATCGGTGGCAGACCTCGCAACTGGCTAGTTCATTCGGCGTGCGAATCTTGTAATGATCCACAAGAAAATTTCCCAACTCGTCCTGGCTGGTGAATTTTTCGTACTTCGCCCCAGAAGCACGCCGACTGCCGGCATTCCCAGCGATGCAACCTCGACGCCCGGCTCCTGCGTCACGCAGTTCACGCTCTGCGCCGTGGGCAGGCCGCTCTTCTCATCGCCCACCGCGCACCACACCGGCCTGTCCGCTCGCGGGCTTCTCCCACGCCATGTTGTAAATCTCGCTGGTCGGCCGCAGATTCTTCGCCGGATTGCGATGGCAGTCCAGGCACCACTCCATCTGCAAGGTGTTTTGCGCGTACATCAGCGGCATCTGGTCGACGCGCCCATGGCAACTGGCGCAGCCGATGCCCTTGTTCACATGAATCTCGTGGCTGAAATAGACATAATCGGGCAGGTCATGCACCTTGATCCAGGGGATCGACTGGCCCGTAGCCCAGCTCTGGCGCACCGGCTCCAGCAGTTGCGCGTTGGTCCAGATCTGCGCGTGGCAGTTCATGCAGGTTTTGGTAGGCGGGATTCCAGCGTAGCTCGAGGTCTCCGCGGTGACGTGGCAGTATTGGCACTGCAAGCCCAGCCCCTGCACGTGATGCTTATGGCTGAAGGGAACCGGTTGGTCGGGGCGCTGGCCCTGGCGCGTCACCCAAGGCGACCGCTGCAACTCATTCAGCGTCACCCCAAGAGCGATCACGATCAGCCCCGTCAAAACCAGGCTCGCACGAGCCAAGGCGTTGGAGCTGCGGTCAAATATTTGCGCCATTCGTCGTTCCCTTGCCTGGTTGGCGTTTATTTGATGTGCGCACGGAGCTGACCGTCACACAATTTTGTAATTCACTGAAAATACAGTTTGTGAAAAGTCTGGGGGAGGGGGAAGCCGCTGCATTGCTCCGGCCTTGTGTGCCGGAGAATGAACCGTTAGGTACAAAGTAGCACACCATTCTGGACAGCGCCAGTCCGAATTGAATTGTATCCCGCATAGTGGTACCGTTGCCTCAACAATCCCTACTCCCGCCGAAAGCGGTTGGCCTGCTCGAACTCCGCGCGCAACTCTGGTGTGCGCAGGTTCTCGCGCAGATGGGCCAGCCGCTGCTCCAGCGCGAAGATCGCCACCTGGATAGCCTCGGTGTTGGTGGAGGCGATGTCGCGCCACATCGAATAAGGGCTCGCCCCCAGCCGCGTCATCTCCCTCAGCGCGCGTCCGCCCACATCTTTCAGCTCCGGCGCGTCGCCGACCTCATCCTGCAAGAGCGCGCTCAACGCCGTAGCCACAAACTGTGGCAGATGGCTGACCCAGGCCACCAGCTCATCGTGACGCGCGGGGTCCAGATCGATGCACTTCGAGCCCATGGTGGCGACCCACTCCCGCCAGCCCTTGACCAACTCCAAAGAGCGCGGCGACCGCTGCCAGCTAGCATCGTCCGTAAACAACCATACCGCGCCGCGAAAGAGCTCCGCATCGCCCAGCGCCGCGCCGCCGCGCTCCTTGCCCGCCATCGGATGGCCCGGCAGAAAGGCCGCGCGCTCAGGCGTGTTGAAGAGGCGGCCGGCCGCTGCGGTAATTTGTCCTTTGGTGCTGCCCACGTCGGTGACCAGGTGCTCGGAGCCGAGAACGCCCGCGAGCTTCTCAATGTAGTCGAGCGTTGCGTAGATGGGCACGGCCAGCAGCACCACCTGGCTTTCGCGCGCCGCCTGCAAGGGGTCTACGGCAATCGCATCAATGGCGCCCATGGAGAGCGCTGCCTGCGCGCCCTCCGCGCCGCGATTCCAGCCCACAATCGCGCCGCGAAAGCCCGACGCGCGCAGCGCCAGACCCACTGATGTACCCAGCAGTCCCGTGCCGACGATGGCGATGCGCTCGATCATACCCGATCTCCCATCCGTTCCATATATCATGCTCTGCTCGATCTGTCCCTCCAGCAATCGGAGACTTCTACCTCTGTCCAAGTCTTGAATTGGCCTCCGAACAGTTCTAAATTGCACGTCAGAAAGGACGCTGCGTGTCGAAACACGTTTCCGACATCATATTCGCTTGCTTTTTGCGACCAGACAGGGCCATCAGAACGAAGCTGAAGATAGCGATCGGCGAGATGCACGTCTGCATGAGTGAAAGAGGAAAGTTCTGTGTAGAAGATGTCATAGGCTTCTTCATGACCAACTTCGGAAGCGATCTGACGTATCGTTTTACCGGACCAGTTCTGGAACTCGGAAGTCTTTCCATTCTTATTCATACGTGTGAATTGAGGAGCAACAGCGCTGAATTTTCTAACTACCTCATTCTCTCGCTGCGCCCAGTGATTCTGCCAAAGAAGGTCCATCGCCTCTCGCCATTGGAAATCTTTACTGCCGCGATGTTTCTTACATGCATCCATTGCACGCTTGTTTAGGACCGCAGTGAATTGGATGTACTGAGGAACACGCTCCATCGGAGCGTTAGTGATGTAGTGGGCTGTCACATCAACCTCAAACATCGTGCGAGCTATCGTGTAACCAACAGTGACGGGGTACCATTCGCTGCCAAATGAACTCGAAATCCGCAATAAGGTTTCTGCGGCCGACAAATTCTGGAGCAATACGTAGTCTCTGAACGAAGGAGCTGCAACATAACCGAACGAATAGATGTACATAAC
>CAWFZU010000251.1:0-6000 GCA_963820195.1 uncultured Acidobacteriaceae bacterium
TTCACCGAGCGCGGCTTTGGCGTCCGCGCCGCACTGGGATGCTCCGATCGCGGCAATACCGCGGTCTCGCAGCTTGCCTCCGGCGATTATGATTGGCCGCAAATCTTCGGCGCACAAATGGGTTCACGCTGGCTGCACACCGGCGGCATCTTTGCCGCGCTCTCCGATACCACCAGGAGCGTTGCGGCCGAAGCGATGGATGCGGCGCGAGCGGCGGGAACCGTGGTCTCCTACGATTTGAATTATCGCGAATCGCTGTGGAAGGCGATTGGCGGAAAGGCCAAGGCGCAGGAGGTGAATCGTGAATTAGTGCGCAAGGTGGACGTTCTCTTCGGCAACGAGGAGGATTTTTCCGCGGTGCTGGGTGTGAAGATGGAAGGAGTCAGCGAGAGCTTCGACGAGCTTCCCATCGCGAGTTACGAGAAGATGCTGCGCGAACTCTCCGCCGCCTACCCCAACCTGAAGGTTATTGCATCCACACTGCGTACCGCACACTCCGCGTCGGAGAACGCATGGGGAGCGATAGCGCTCTATAGCGGCGGCATCGTGCAGGTGCCGCAGCGCAATGTGGAGATACTGGATCGCGTTGGCGGCGGCGACTCTTTTGCTTCCGGACTGATCTACGGCCTGCTGGCCGGCAACGGAATGGAGTGGGCGATGAAATGCGGTGTAGCGCACGGCGCTCTGGCCATGACCACGCCCGGAGATACCAGCACGGCGGCTCTTGCCGAAGTGCTCCGCGTAATGGGCGGCGGAGCGGCGCGCATCTCGCGATGATCGCTCAACACGCGGCATGAGCCATTGTCGCGGAGAATAAAGGAATGATGATGAAGAAGGAAGATGTACTGAAGCGCATACGGGAGATAGGCCTGCTGCCGGTGCTGCGCGCTCGCTCAATCGAAGAGGCGCTGGTTCTTGCCGCGGCCATCGAGGCTGGAGGAGTTACCGCCCTCGAAGTGACCATGACGGTTCCGGGGGCGATTGAAGTCATCCGCCAACTGGTGCGGGAGACCCAGGGACGCATTCTCATCGGAGCGGGCACGGTCCTCGACCCGGAGACCGCGCGCGCCTGTATGATGGCCGGCGCGGAGTTCATCGTCAGCCCGTCGCTGAATGTGAGAACGATCGAGATCTGCCGCCGCTACAGCGTGCCGGTGATGCCGGGAGCTTTGACGCCGACCGAGGTGGTGACTGCCTGGGAGGCCGGCGCCGATGTGGTCAAGGTCTTTCCGTGCAGCGCGCTGGGTGGAGCAAAGTACCTGAAGGCGCTCAAAGCGCCGCTCCCGCAGATTGAGCTGATTCCCACCGGGGGAGTTTCGCTGGCAACCGCGGCGGAGTTTCTAGCCGCTGGAGCCTTTGCCCTGGGCGTGGGCGGCGACCTGGTCAATCCGCAGGCCATCGCCGATGGCAAGCCGGGAGTCTGATCACCCAAACCGCGCGCGAGTACATGGCGATTATCCGCAACTTTCGCGCTTGAGGACGTGACCGGTTAAGGTTCGTGGTTTCTCGGGTCCCAAAATCGGGAACTGGGCCACTCAGTCATGCCATGCAATAGACAAATTGTACTTCTATCGAATATTATTCCTTTTCATGCTTTGGCTTTGCGGCCATAGGGGGAAGTGATGCGCGCTTCGCCTTTTATCACCTGCTCTAACGACACCCCCTACCCCGAGACAGGTAGAGCGGTGCGCGATGAGAGTTTGTCGGCGAAGAACGATGAAGAAGCGAATCCGGATGTGAGACCAGCGGAAACCGGCTCGGTTCAGGTGAGGTAAACCATCATGGCAGCATCGGAATCTGCGGTTTTCGACCGGGCAGTGCAAGCTCTGGATTCTTTCCAGATCGAGATTCCCTCCTGGGGATTCGCCGACACCGGCACTCGCTTTGGCATATTTACTCAGGCTGCCGCCGCTTCCACCATTGAGGAGAAGTTTGCCGACGCTGCTGAGGTCAACCGCCTCACCGGAGTCACGCCCACTATGGCTTTGCACGTCTTGTGGGATCTGCCCAAAGGCATCGCGGAGGTGCCTGAGGTGCAGGCTCTGGAGAAAAAGTACGGCGTACGCGCCGGCTCCATCAATCCCAACCTCTTTCAGGATCAGGAGTACAAATTCGGTTCGCTCTGCAATCCTTCGCCGGCCATTCGGGAGCAGGCTCTGAGCCACGTCTTCGATTCCATCGAGATCGCCAAGGCGCTCGGCTCCCGCGAGCTCTCGCTATGGCTGCCCGACGGCTCCAACTACCCCGGCACGCAAAGCATCCGCAATCGCATCGGCTGGCTGGAAGAGGCTCTACGCGCCGTTCACGGCCACCTCGAGCCGGAGCAGCGGCTGCTGATCGAATACAAGCCCTTCGAGCCGGCCTTCTATCACACCGACATTGCCGACTGGGGAATGTCCTCGCACCTGGCGCGCGTCGCCGGTCCGCAGGCCCGCGTCCTGGTCGATACCGGCCACCACCTTCTCCGCCCAGAACATCGAGCAGATTGTGGCCTGGCTGCTGCACACCGGCCTGCTCGGCGGCTTCCACTTCAACGACCACCACTATGCCGACGACGACCTCACCATGGGCTCCATCGATCCCTACCAGATCTTCCGCATCTTCCACGAGATTCATACCGCTCTGGACGAGGGTCTGGGCTGCAGAATCGCTTTCACGGTCGATCAGAGCCACAATCTGAAGGGCAAGATCGAAGCCACGGTGCAGACCGTGGTCACCGCGCAGGAGCTATGGCTCAAGGCCGCCCTCGTGAATCGCAAGCAACTGGCTCTCTTTCAGCAATCCTGCGACCTAGTGGAAGCCGAGGAGCTCTTCCGCGGCGCATTCTGGAGCGATGTGCGCCCGCTCGCCGCGGCCTGGCGTGAGGCGCGCGGCCTGCCCGCCGATCCGATGGCCGCACTGCGCTCCGGCGGCTACGTGGAGCGCGTTGCCCGCGAACGGACCAGCCGCCGCTCGGCCGCTGTCAGTTACGCTTGAAGAGGCGATTCAAATCAGCGGCCTTCCTTCTTGCGGAAGGTCACGCGCGGAAAGGAAACCTTGCCCAAAGCGAAGATCAAACGGCTCTACCTGATTCCGATTCTCTCCAAGGCCCTCGACGTGATCGAGCTGCTGGAGGAGAACCAATCCCCGATTTCTCTGGAAGATGTCTTCCAGAAGACGCGGATATCCAAGACCAGCGTCTATCGCATACTCAAGACGCTGGTGCATCGCGGCTACGTCGCCCAGACGCAGAACGGCCTTTACCGGCTGGTTTCGCGCCCCCGGCGTCTGCGCTTTGGCTTCGCGGCGCAGAGCGCGGAGATGCCCTTCTCGCAGGCCGTGGTGCAGAGCGTCACCGCCGCCGCCGCCGCGTCCGGCGTGGAGCTGATGCTGCTCGACAACCGCTACGATCCCCATGTCGCCATTCAGAACGCTGAAGAGTTTGTCGCCAAGCACGTGGACCTGGCGCTCGAGTTCCAGGTCGAAGAGGCGGCAGCGCCGCTCGTGGCGCAAATCTTCAAACGTGCCGACATTCCCCTGGTCGCCATCGACGTGCCTCACCCCAACGCCACCTACTTCGGCGTGGATAACTTCGAGGTAGGTTATGAAGCCGGCTCGGTGTTGGCTCAGTTTGCCCTGCGCCAGTGGAAAGGCAAAGCGGATTACGTGCTGGGCCTGGGATTCGCAGAGGCCGGCAGCTTTGTTCAGAGCCGCATCACCGGCGCATTCGACGCAATCCGCCAGCGCCTCAATGAGATTCCCGCTGACCGCTTCGTGCAGATTGAGGGCCGGGGCATGCGCGAGCCAAGCCGTCTGGCGGTCGCCGAATTCCTCCAGAGCCATCCCCTGGAAGAGCGCTTTCTGGTGGCAGCTGCCACCGATTCCAGCGCCCTCGGAGTCCTCGATGCCGTCCGTCAGTCAGGCCGCGAAGAGCACTTCGCCATCGTCGGGCAGGACTGCATTCCCGAGGTGATGGAGGAGATGCGCTCCGGCAAGAGCGCGATAATCGGATCGATCTCGCATGAGGTGGAAAGCTACGGACCTCGCCTCATTCAGATCGGCATTGCCCTCTTGCGCGGCCATGCTGTGCCCCCGTATAACTATGTCCGCCACCGTGTCTTCACCCCGGAGTCCCTGATCACCGAAGCGGAGAATGATCTGCGATGAACCGCATCGTGGATGCGCCCGCCGGCCGGCAGGAACCTGCCCGCATTGCCATCGATCTGGGCGCTGAAAGCTGCCGTCTCTCGCTGCTGCGCTGGCAGCGCGGCAAGCCCGCCATTGAACTCATCCATCGCTTTGCCAACGCGCCCGTGCATCGCGGCGCGTCGCTCTGCTGGCCGCTGGAAACCATCCTCGCCGGCCTGGAAGAGGGTCTGCGCAAGGCCGCCGAATCGGCTCCCGAAGGCGTTGCCTCCATCGCCGTCGATGGCTGGGCCGTGGATTACGTCCGCCTCGACTCCAGCGGCCAGCCCCTCGCCGAACCATTCTGTTACCGCGACGAGCGCACCATCGCCGCCAAGTTGGCTGTCGATACACTAGCTTCGCCCCCGATGCTCTTCCGCCGCACCGGCGCGCAGCCGCTCCGCATCAACACCATTTACCAACTGCTGGCCGATGCCGCCTCCGGAGTCAATCCTCACGCTCCCTGGCTCCTGTTGCCGGAGTACATTCTCTACTGGCTGGGTGGCCGCCGCGTCGCCGAGTACACCAACGCCTCTCACACCGGCCTGGTGGACATCGAGACCGGCGGCTGGTCGCGTGACCTCTTCGAACTGTTCGGAATCCCCTTCGACGCCGCGCCGTCCATCGTTCCCGCCGGAACCATCCTGGGCCGCCTGCAAGGGCCGCTGGCCGCCCTCTCCGCCTTTCGCGAGACGCAGTTGATCGCGCCCGCCTGCCACGACACCGCCTCGGCCATCGCCGGCATTCCTGCGCGCCTGCATTCCACCGCCTACATCTGCTCCGGCACCTGGTCGCTGGTCGGGGCACGCTCCTGCCCGCTCCTGTCACCACTTCCGAGGCCTTGAATGCGCGCTATACCAATCAGGGCGCGGCCGGCGGCGGATTCTGCTTCCACACCAATGTCAACGGCATGTGGACCCTGAAGCAATGCATGGACAGCTGGAGCGCGGAAGGCCGCCCCTGGACAATCGAAGATCTTATCGCCCAAGCCGCTGCCTGCCCGCCGCCGCCCGCCGCCATCGACATTGATGCTGAGCCGCTGCTGCTCGACGGCGAGATGCCCAAGCGCATCAACCACGAGTTACAAGCTCGCGGTCAGCAACTCATTCCGGATGTTGCCGGCAACGAGCCGATCTTTGCCCGGCTGATCTTCGAGAGCCTGGCCAGCCGCTATGCCCAGGCCCTAACCCAACTCGAACGGATGCTGGGCCGCAAGCTGGAACGCATTCACATCCTGGGAGGCGGCAGCCGTAACAAGCTGCTGACGGAGCTTACCGCGCTGCGCACCGGCCTGCCCGTCGAATGCGGCCAGCCCGAAAGCTCCACCATCGGCAATCTTGCTGTACAGTTAGCCGCCAGCGAGGCTCGTGCTCAACCGCTTGACCCAGAGGCCATCCGCCGCTGGGCCGCGCTACTCTGCCAGAGTTTGTCATTCGAACAGGAGAATCAATCGTGACAATCCTCGCGGGAATCGGATGGCACGTTGTTGGCGCGGCCTTTGCCGCGTCTTTCTATGCGCCGATTGGCAAAGTAAAGAAGTGGTCCTGGGAAACTACTTGGGCCGTGGCCGGGATCTTTTCCTGGATACTGCTACCGATTTCCGTAAGCTACCTGCTTCTGCCAAACTTTCATGCCTTTTATGCGATCTTCAGTGCGCATTTACTGTTGAAGGTCGCTCTCTTTGGAGCCATGTGGGGCGTCGGCAATGTGAGTTATGGACTCACCATGCGCCATCTGGGAATATCCCTGGGCGTCGGCGTCGCCATCGGTGTCACTCTGATGGTGGGCACTCTGATGCCGCCGCTGTTGAACGGCCAGGGAGCAATGCTCGTTACG
>CAWFZU010000252.1:0-20769 GCA_963820195.1 uncultured Acidobacteriaceae bacterium
GCGAACCAAGCAACAGGCACATAACACTACGTATTGCTACCGGAACGCCTCGCCGGGAGTCCAACGCCTTAGTGCTATACTTTAGCCCTAAGACTGCTGTTTCAGGCGTTTCCCAGCGTCCTGCCGCGCCGCAGTCCGGAGGTTTCCCGCCTATGACACCCCGCGCCCGCCGCGCGCTCTTCACCGTGGTTCTCTTTTTTGCCGTCTGCGCCGTTGCCGGCAGCGTTTTGCAGCGCAAGGTGGGGGCGCAGTCCTCGGCCGACGAAAGCCAGCTCCGCGACAGCCTCAAGACCTTCACCAACGTCTACGCGCTGGTGGAGCAGAACTACGCCGAGCCGATTGAAGGCGACAAGGCGGACACGGCCATCTACGACGGGGCGATTCCCGGCATGTTGCGCGTGCTGGACCCGCACTCCAACTTCTACGACCCCAAGGCCTACGCCCAGATGCGCGAGGAGCAGCATGGCCGCTACTACGGCGTGGGCATGACCATCCAGCAACAGAACGGCAAGGTCTATGTCGTCTATCCCTTCGAGGGCACGCCGTCGTTCCGGGCCGGCATTCATCCCGGCGACATCATCTACGCGGTGGACGGCAAGATCGTCTCCATCGACGGCAAGATTCCCGACGGGCTGACCTCGTCGGACATGGTGGCCAAGGCGCTCAAAGGCCCCAAGGGCACGCATGTGCAGGCGACTTTCCTGCGCGAGGGCCAGGCCAATCCGCTGGTCTTCGATCTGATTCGCGATTCGATTCCCCATCCCTCGGTGGACCTGGCTTTCGAGATTCGCCCGGGCATAGGCTACATCCGTCTGACGCAGTTCCAGGAGACGACGGCCGCCGAAGTGAGCGAGGCCATCGACGGCTTTGGCGACTTGAAGGGGCTGATCTTCGATCTGCGGTTCAATCCCGGCGGGCTGCTCGATCAGGCGGTCGAGGTTTGCGACCATCTGCTCAGCAAGGGGCAGAGCATCGTCAGCCAGCGCGGACGCGCCTTTCCGGACAGGAATTATGCGGCGTCACACGGCAACGGCGGCAAGAGCTTTCCCATCGTGGTGCTGGTCAACCGCGGGACGGCTTCGGCGGCAGAGATCGTCAGCGGAGCCTTGCAGGACCACGATCGCGCCCTCATCGTTGGCGAGACAACCTTTGGCAAAGGCCTGGTGCAGACGGTCTATAACCTGAGTGAGAACACCGGCCTGGCGCTGACCACCTATCACTACTACACGCCCTCGGGACGGCTGATCCAGCGCAACTACTCCGGCGTTTCGCTCTACGACTACTACAGCCACGGCGGCACGGCACCGTCCGATACGGCCAGCCGCGAGGTCAAGCTGACCGACGCCGGGCGGACGGTCTACGGTGGCGGCGGCATCACCCCGGATGAGAAGATCGAAAGCCCTAAGAACAACCACTTCCAGGAAACGCTGATTTACAAGGATGCCTTCTTTCACTTCGCCCCGGTGTATCTGGCCAACCGCACCGTGGATAGAAACTTCCAGGTGGACGCGGCGGTGCTGGCGGAGTTCAAAAAGTACCTCACCAGCCAGAACATTCCCTGGACTGACGCCGATCTGAATGAGCGTAATGGACTGGGTGAAGATCAACATCAAGGAGAAAATCTTCACCATCCAGTTCGGCGAGTTGCAGGGGATGCGCACCCGCGCGGAATGGGACCCGGAGATTCAGAAGGCGCTCACCTTCCTGCCCGAAGCCCAGGCCCTGGAAGACCACGCCCACAAGGTGCTGACCGAGAAGGCGATGGCACGGAGTGAGACGAGGTAGGTGGAAGGAATGAGTTGCGGCGTAATTTAGCATTCCTGTTTCTTGTTGTTGCAGGGTGGATTCCACTCAATGCACAGAATCCGTTGGCAATTTTCGCCAAGCCTTCTGGCAACAGCACTATTGTCGGACAGATTGTGCTCTATGACCCATATATTCATGAAAGTACGGCAACGGACGATTTCATTCTTCGCACCAATGACACAAGAATCCCCTATGTGCGAATCACGTACAGGCCCATGTGGGGTTTTGATGCTCCCCCAGCTTCGCCTGATGAAATTCTCGATCGAAAAGCATTCAATGGCGACGGCTCTTTTTGGAGCTTTCAGTTATTCATTCCGGCAAATAACAGCGAAGAGTCGGGTGGATGTAACTCTTCAGTGTGGCAATTTGAGGAACGCAAGAACGGAACCATCGGGCCCAGTCATATCTCGCGGTTTATTCCGGTTCCCGGAACCAATATAAAAGATATTCCACCCATCGCTACCATGCCATGCTATGTTCTCAGACATAAAGGCTGGTCACTGCTGATTCCTCCTGAACCTGCGCCGAAGGACAAGGCTCCTGATGCAAATCCTGGTCAATTACACATTACAAATTAATTCATGTTTATGCCGCAAACGTCTTGCTCGGCGCGGTCTGATCGCCCAGGCCGGCAAGCAGGGCCGCAACGGAGACATCTTCGTCCAAAGCATCCCAATGCAGGCCGCGGCTGCTGATCCTGACCTGCTCGCGTTGCTCCGCCGTGCCGTGCAACAGACGTGGGAACCAGGCCAGCGGCACGCCGATAACCCGGCCATCGCTCAAATCGACCCAAAAGCTGTCTTCGTCAAAACGGACACGCATCGGACTATACGAAATGCTCATTCCATGCCCTCCCAATCCGATTTAGATTCGCTTCTACCAATCTCTGCAACTCGCGCAAAGTCCTCGCATCGTAGCCATCATTGTAGGCCACACTCACTGTTGGTTTCAACCAGAATTTCGCCTCCACGTTGTCCCTCTCGACATGAATGTGGAGCGGTTCACGTGGCGATCCTTCATTGGAATAAAAGAAGAACCGGAAGCCGCGTTCACGAAAGACTACTGGCATGGCGTTATTCTATTGCATGATCGTCAAGTTGTGGTATCAGGTCCTAAAATTCGCGTGTAACCGTCGTCACAGCGCGGCTTATGACCACCAAAGCCGTTGTCAGAATCCCATGATGTTATAGCCGCAATCGACGTACAGGATCTCGCCGGTGATGGCGCTGGATAAGTCACTGGCTAAAAACAGCGCTGCGCCGCCAACCTCCGCCTGCTCGATGTTGCGGCCTAGCGGGGCACGATTGGCGTGGGAGCGCATCATCTCGCTGAGGTCGCCGACGCCGCGCGCGGCCAGAGTTTTCACAGGACCGGCGGAGATCGCATTGACGCGAATATTTTTTGAGCCTAGGTTATAGGCGAGATAGCGGACCGTGGATTCCAGGCCGGCCTTGGCGATCGCCATTACGTTGTAGTTGGGAACAACCTTTTCTGCGGCGTAGTAACTCAAAGTCATAATGCTGCCGCCTTCGGTCATCAGCGGAACCGCGCCGCGCGTGACGGCGATCAGCGAGTAAACGCTGACGTCGTTGGCTATGCGGAAGCCTTCGCGCGTGGTGTCGATGAACTGTCCGCGCAGCTCCTCGGCGGGCGCGTAGGCGATGGCGTGGACGAGAATATCGAGCTTGCCGAATTTCTCTTTGAAGGTGGCGAAGACGGCGTCGATTTCGGCGTCGTTGGAGACATCGCACTGGAAGCCGCTGGCTCCGGGCAGCTCGTCGATGAGGCTCTGCGCCTCGAGCTTCATGCGCTCGTTCTGGTAGCAGATGGCCAGGGTCGCGCCGGCCTCGTGAAGTTTTTGGGCGATGCTCCAGGCGATGGAACGCTTATTGGCCAGCCCGAAGACGACGGCTGTCTTACCCGCCAGATTGATCATTCTTGCTTCTTTCCTCCAAGGCCCGTGCTTTGGGGAGACCGGACCTACCTTAATAGAGTATCAGCCTCCAAGGTCAATCAGTCTCGACCTTTCCGGTGGGCTGGTTGAGAAAGCGGGAGCCGAGGCGCTCAAACTTCTCGACGGAGTCGGTGGCGAAGCAGCGGATTTGTCCCGGTTTGGCAGCCTCATTGCCAGCTTGAACGTGGCCGTCGAAAAGGAGCGCGGCAGCCTCGGCAGCGGCTTCGGCGGAGTCGATGACGCGCATTCCGATGGGCACGGCGCGTTCGATCAGCGGGCGCAGCAGCGGGTAATGTGTGCAGCCGAGGACCAGTGTGTCGGGATTCATGCCAAGGGCGGCGGCTTCGGCATTGAGTTCATTCAGATAAATCCGGATGACTTCGGCGGTGACTTTATGATCGGTCCACCCCTCCTCGACCAGCGGGACGAGCAGCGGGCAGGCCTTTTCCAGCGCGCGCAGTCCCCGTGCACGGCAGGCGGCGGCGTAGGCGTGGCTCTCGACGGTGGCGCCGGTGGCGATGACCAGCACGTCTCCGGTGCGCGAGGCGGCGCGGGCGGCCTCCGCGCCCGGCTCGATTACGCCCAGCACCGGAACCGGAACCGCGTCCTGAATGGCGTCTAAAGCCAGCGCGCTGGCCGTGTTGCAGGCGATCACCAGGAATTCCGCGCCTTGCTCGCGGACCAGGAACTGCGCGCACTGGACGGCATAACGAGCAATCGTCCGGCGAGACTTGGAGCCGTAGGGCAGGCGGGCCGTGTCACCGAAGAAGGCGAAGCGCGCGCCGGGCAGACGGGCCATCAGGGCCCGCAGCACGGTGAGCCCGCCAAAGCCGGAATCGAAGACACCGATGGTGGGGGTGGTCGTTCCTGTTTTCCATTCAGGGTAGCTCATGGCTGCGTCCCTTCGGTCGATACGGCATCGCCGGCCAGGTAAGTGCGGGTCAGGTCGGCGTGGCCGGCGAGAGTGGCGCGGGTCTGGCCGTCCACCAGAAAGCGTACCTGCGTGATGCGGGGCTGGTTGGCGTGCAGGGTTCCGCAAATGGAGAGCACGGTGAGGGTTTCGGTCTCGATCCCCGAAGGATGGCTGGCGGCAAAGCTGCCGGTCAGGTTCACGACGGCCAGTTGCGGGCCGGTTTGCGGTTGTTCTTGTGGCGCTGTGCTGGGTTTATTGGCTCTGAATTCACCGGAGCTTGACTCGCCGGATTTCGGCTTGACGACTGCGGCGGCTCCGGCTCCGCTCTCCGGGACGGGCAGCAGAAAGACCTGGAGCACGGAGCTTCCACCGCCGGGGACGGGGTGGGTGGCATCGGGAGCGGCATACAGGTCGAGCAGCTTTCCCAGCACGGCGCGGGCGCGGGAGCCGGGATCGGCGGGCAGCGGAAGCGAGTGAATCTGCGTCCGCATGGAACCGTCGCTGTCGCTGGCCACCAGCAGGGTTGCCTGCTCGGCGGGCGCCACTTCCGGAGCGCGGGTGGGCGCCGAGTCCTGGCCGGTAATCAGACGCTTGTGGGCGCGCTCACGCAACTGCCACAGCGTGACGCTCATGACCAGTGAGGCCAGCAGCAAAATGCCGAAGAGCAGCTTCTGGTGACGAGGAATCATGGTTGATGAGCCTCCGAACGCCACTCCACGAGCGCCGCGGCCAGCGCATCGGCCACGCGAGCCTGGTAGTCGGGATCGTCCAGCCCGGCGGCGGCTTTCTTGTCCGGACCCATCTCAGGCGCAATCTCCACGGCTACCGCCGGGCAGGTCATGCTGTCCACGACTGGCAGGGAAGTGCGGCCCAGAGTCACGTTCATCCCGGCGTGCTGCAGCGCGGAGTTGAGCACCCCTTCCAGCGCCAGCGAGCGCGTCACCCAGGCGGCCTGCGCGGTCTTCCAGGCGGTAAAACGAATGGATTGAGCGGGAGAGAGCGAAGAGGCAAAGAGATGAACTCCCAGGCCGCTTTCGGTAGCGTGCAGGCTCAGGCAGGCTTGGGCAGCAGCGTGGTTGGCGATCTCATCTCTCTTGTCGGGCTCGACCGTCACGTCGGATTCGCGCGTGGTCACCACCTGGATGCCGCGCGCCGCCAGCAGCGAACGCAGCCGCACGCTGAGCGCCAGGGTAAAGGTCTTTTCTAGCTGGCCGTTCGAGAGGCTCCCGCCCGAGTCGTCGCCGCCGTGGGCCGCGTCCAGCACTACTACAAACCGTGCCTGCGGGGCTACTGGAGGCTGGCTGGGCTGTCTGCGCAACGGCCGCGCAAGAGAGAAACGCCATAAAAAGAAGACGAACAAGGGATAACCGGTCAAAGGCATGGAGAAAAGTTCGAATTTCCAGCCTTGCCGACAAAAAGCTACCTCCTGGACTTAAGCCCGCTTTAATTTTGCAACCCTTACTAAACGACTAAAGTCTTGACCTTTCAAAACATCGACTCATACGGAAGATCCTTACTCCAGCGCATAAATCGTCAGGCCGCTGAGCAGCTTGGGATAGAAGTCCGTGGATTTTTGCGGCATCACGTCGCCGGCAAAGGCCACTTCCTTGAGTTGCTCCATGGAAACCGGATTCGTCAGGAACGTTACATCGGCCTCACCGCTGCGCACCTGCCCGACGGCTTCGGCGGCGTCGCGCAGATAGCGCAGATTGGTCTGCTCGCGCACCTTTTCCGCGTCCAGGCCCAGCAGCCGGTCGAGAACGATGGAGTGCAGGCAGCTCAGGTCAAGCTGACGCTGGCGCTCGGGCAGATGGGCCAGCGCGGCGGCCACAGGCTCCGGCTTCGCGCGCAGCAAGTATTCACCGTCGCGGGTGATGGCAACGAATGCTGTTCCTTTCTGGCTCGCCAGAACGCCAATGTAGTCAGCAGCCTCCGCCATACGCAGTGCTTTGACGGTGAAAAACGCTTCGGCGGTGCGCGCAAAGGCTGTGGGGTTGAAGTTGGTCAAGCTATGAACCACACGATGGGTGGGCAGAATAACCAGTCCGTTGGAGTCCATGTTCACGAAGGTCATCATCACCGCGGCCTCGGGGTAAGCCGGCTGCGGCGCCTGGCTGGTGCTGGACTCGGTTTTGGCAGGTGCGGCTGGCGCGTACTCTTTGGAATAATTCAGCGCGGTTTCGTAGCGATGGTGGCCATCGGCGATGATCAGCTTCTTGTCGGCCATGGCTGTGGTCAGCAGGTTGATGATGTTCGGCTCGCTGACCTTCCACAGCCGATGCAGCACACCGTAGTCGTCGGTAATCTCGGCGTCGGCGGAACCAGCGCCGTCGTACAAAATCTTTTCGATGCTGCCGGCCGCATCGGAGTAGAGCATGAAAATCTGGCCGAAATGCGCGTGTGTGGCCTCCAGCAGCTTCAGCCGGTCGCCCTTGGGCTTGCTGAGCGTCTGCTCATGGCGGAAGACGACCTTTTCGGAGTACTCATGCAGCTTGCCGAGGGCGATGAAACCACGCCGCTCCTTGAAAATTTCGGTTCCGGGAACTTTGAATCGCTGCGAATACGCGAAGATGCAGGGGTCTTTTTCCTGTGCCAGAACGCCCTGCTCGCGCCAGGCGCTGAAGTCGCGCGCCGCGCGGGTATACACGCTCTCTCCGCGCTCGGAGTCGAAGAGCTCCGGCAGTCCCAGGATGATGCGCACCAGGTTGTAGGGGCTACGCTGGTAGTAGGCCTGCTGCATCGCCGGAGAGATTTTGTCGTAGGGCTGGGTGACCACGTCATCCAGACGGACAACGGAAGGATTGTAGCGCCATGCGCGAAAGGGGTAGATGCGTGCCATGGGGGAAGCTCTTGCTCCACGTTCAATGGGTTGGATTTGCGCTCAGCAGCCTCCCGTCGCTCATTCCAGGACCGCGATGCGCTTAGCGTCGATTGTACTCCAGCGGCTGTGAAAACCGCGTCCGCCCCCGAAATCGGACCGGACGCCGGCAAGTGGCGTAAAGTGAAGGTGAAGGCCGATCCTCCAGCGGGATGGCCTGCACTCACTGTCTATGCTTGAACCCGCTCTCATGCGCCTTTGCCGTCCCGCGCTTCTCGCGCTGCTTCTTGCCGGAGCGGCCCTCCTGGCGCCCGCGCAACAAACCGCGCCACCGGCGCCGGCCCAACTTCCGGCGCCATCGCTCACCGTAGACCGCGACCCGGTGCGCTCGCCGGATGGTGAACCACCCACCCCGCCGGTTCTGCGCAAAGAGGGCGAGGGCTACGTTCTGCACACCGACGTGGAAGAGGTAGCCCTCAACTGCACCGTGCTCGACGACCACAACCGGTTGGTTCCCGGACTGAAAAAGGAGAACTTCAAGGTCCTCGAAGACGGCGTCCAGCAGACGCTCATCAGCTTCCAGCACACCGATCTTCCTGTCTCGATTGCGCTGGTGGTGGACAACTCCGGCTCGATGAGCCGTAAGCGCCCCTCGGTGAACAAGAGCGCGCTCGACCTGATCGAGGCCTCCAACCCCCAGGATGAGGCATTCGTGGTCAACTTCAGCGACGAGGCCATCATCGACCAGGATTTTACCTCTGACGTGAGCAAGTTGCGCGAAGGCCTTGGGCACATCGAAGCCCGCGGCGGCACAGCGCTTTACGATGCGGTGGTGGCCTCGGCCGACAAGCTGGTGGCCGACGGCAAGCGCCCCAAGCAGGTGCTCATCCTCATCACCGACGGCGAAGACAACGCCTCGAGCCAAAACCTGGAGCAGACGATCTGGCGGGTGCAGCAGCTCTCCGGGCCGGTCATCTACTCGATTGGTTTGCTCTTCGGCGACGAGATGAGCCGCTCCGAGGTGAAGCACGCGCGCCGGGCGCTGGAGATGCTCTCCACCGAGACCGGCGGCATGGCCTTCTTTCCCAAAAACATCGAGCAGATCGACCAGATCTCCGCCGAGGTGGCGCGGGACATCCGCAGCCAGTACACGCTGGGCTATCACTCCACCAAGCCGACCACCGAGCCGGGCTTCCGCCGCGTCGAGGTCACCGCCGAGGCCAAGGGCCAGGGCAAGCTCACCGTGCGCACACGGACCGGGTACTTTCCGGTGGCGCGGGTGGCGAAAAAGCCTCTGGCGGCAGAGAAGTAAGTCAAGAGATTGGAAGGTGTAGATCGTTGCGAAGGACAATGACAATGCGGCGGCTTTCAATGTTGATTGGATTGCTCGTTGCTTTTTCTGTGTCCGCCTTGCCTACTCAAGCGCAGACACAAACTCACACATTGGTGGGGATACATGCACGCCATTTGGCCGGAATTATAACGGATATGACGGGAAAGCCAGTTCCAGGTGAAGTCATTGAGGATTGTGATTCGACATTTACAAAGGTTTATGCCTCAACAAAGAGTGACGAACAAGGCAATTTCTCCTTTGCACGCGCCAAGCTCGGATCAACACACTATCTCCGTATGGACTTTTACGAATTGAACCGGGAATTGGTCTTCGATCCAATGCATCTCACTATAAAAATTCGTCTCTTCGCGAAGACAAAAGTTTTTATCAAACTCTTTCTTGCAACATAATCAATTCACGCCTGCCCTCTTCGATCACATACTAAAAACTGATGTTGCGAGTATTCCAGGTCCGTATCATCGGACGTGAAATTCCTTGAAGCCACTTTGCGTGTAAGCGCCCTCCGCCCGGACGGCCAGTCCCCGCGATACACTGGAGTTGATCATGTTTGAAAACCTTACCGACAAACTACAGCGCGCCTTCAAGAGCCTTCGCGGCCAGGGCACGCTCACCGAAGAGAACATCAGCGACGCCCTGCGCGAGATTCGCGTGGCGCTGCTCGAAGCCGACGTCAACCTCAACGTGGTCCGCGACCTGATCGAGCAGATCCGCGTCAAGGCCGTCGGCACCGAAGTGCTGACCGCGCTCTCGCCCTCCGAGCAGGTCGTCAAGATCGTCCGCGACGAGCTGATCACGCTGCTGGGCAAGGACACGGCCCGCTTCAGATTCGCCTCGCAGCCGCCCTCGGTGATCCTGATGGCCGGACTGCAAGGCTCCGGCAAGACGACCACATCGGGCAAGCTGGCCGCATGGCTCAAAAAAGGCGGCCATCGCCCTATGCTGGTCTCGGTGGACGTCTATCGCCCGGCGGCCCGCGAGCAGCTTAAGGTCGTCGCCAAGTCCATTGAAGCCAAGCTCTATGAAGGCGACCCAAAAGGCGAGGTAGCCGGCCCGGCGCTGGTGGCTCGGCTCGCTGCTGAGGCTCGCCGAGAGGCGCGCAACACGGGCTGCGATACGCTGGTCGTGGACACCGCCGGCCGCCTGCACATCGACGAAGAGCTGATGGACGAGATGGAGCAGCTCAAAAAGCTACTCAACCCCAGCGAGATTCTCTTCATCACCGACGCCATGACCGGCCAGGACGCGGTCAACTCGGCGCAGGACTTCCACACCCGGCTCGGTCTCACCGGCGTCATCCTCACCAAGATGGACGGCGACGCACGCGGCGGCGCGGCGCTCTCGATTCGCCACGTCACCGGCCAGCCCATCAAGTTCATCGGCGCCGGCGAAAAGCCCGACGCCTTCGAGCCGTTCCATCCCGACCGCATCGTTGGCCGCATCCTCGGCATGGGCGACATGATGTCGCTGATCGAGAAGGCCGAAGCGACGATGGACCGCAAGAAGGGCGAGGAGTTCGCCAAGAAGGCTCTGCTCGGCGACGGCTTCTCGCTGGAAGACTTCCGCGACCAGTTGCGCCAGATCTCCAAGCTCGGCTCCATGGAGAGCATTTTGAAGATGCTGCCTTCGGTCGGCCCCTTCGCCGGGATGCAACAGGCAGCAAAGAATGTCGACCAAAAGCAATTCGTGCGCCTGGAGGCGATCATCAACTCGATGACCCCCAGGGAGCGCCGCAACCACGAAATCATCAGCGGCACCCGGCGCAAGCGGATCGCCGCGGGCTCCGGGACGACCGTGCAGGATGTGAACCAGTTGCTGCGCCAATACGCGCAAATGGCTAAAATGTTCAAGCAGATGGGCAAAGGCGGCATGGCCGGCAAGATGATGCGCGGCGGCCTCGGCGCCATGGGCATGGGCGGCAAACAACGCTTCGGGCGGTAAGGAAGACGGCTGTAGCCATGACCACCCTCCAGGACCAACTCGACGAGATTACCGCGCACACGCGGGAGCTGGTGCAGGCGGAGCGGCTGGCTGTGGGCGAGCGCGCGGTTGAGGAGCTGTTCGCGACCGGCATCGAGGAGCGGATTCTGCCGGTGGGCGCGCTGGCGCCGGAGTTTGCGCTGAACGATGCCGCGGGGCGGCTGGTGCGCTCGGCGGATATGCTGGCGCTGGGCCCGCTGGTGATCAAGTTTTTTCGCGGGCGGTGGTGCCCTTATTGCGTGACCGAGTTGGAGGCCTGGCGCGACTTATACGGGCAACTCCGCGAGCGCGGAGCGCTGATGGTGGCCATCGGCCCGCAGACCGAGCGGCAGAATGACTTCATGGTCGGCCAGCATGGGCTGCCCTTTCCTGTGCTCTCCGATCCCGGCTGCGAACTGGCGGAGAAATTCGGCCTGGCCTATACCGTGCCCGAGTATCATGCGCGAGTATTATATGTCTATTCTTATCAATATTCCCTTTGTGAACGGCGAGTCGAGCTGGAAGCTGCCGCTGCCGGCGACTTATGTTCTCGACCGCGCTGGGCGCGTGCTTTTCGCTGAAGCTCATGCCGACTTCCGCGTCCGTCCCGAGCCGGAAGAGGCGCTCGCCTCCTTGACTGCCTCTCTTCGCTAATCAGAAAATCGCAGGCAGATTGCAGAATATTATCTTCAACAGGCACACAATAATAGTTGGAGATCGGGTAGGGAAGGGTGGCGAACGGTAAAGCGCTGGATGCAAACTGTGGAAAAGGGAGTGATTTGGTTCTGAATCCGCCTCGCACCGAGGTTGACCTCCCCCCCTCTAAGCGTTTCCGGCCGGTTTCAACGCCATTATTTCACCTAACATGCATGGATTCAATCAGATAACTTTTCATTCTGTTAATTAACGAGTAACTGTAAATCCCGAATATTGCCAATTATTTGGCCATAAAGTGGCTGCTTTGTGCTAATAAAGACTAATTTGTGTCCCTTTTGTGCGCCTCGCCTTCGTCCTCTTGACATTTCATTGCTCCGGAGATGCCTCTGGATTCGCGAGTTCTCTCTATGGCTGGCAATTGAAAAACTGGTTTCATTACTGCAACAAATCGTCCAGCGTTTTTTTTGCCTTATCTGCCGTAACTCCGCGCAGCATTATTACCTTGCTCCGCGATAACTCCCCGCTCACTAACTCTACGGCATTCTTAGGCAAACCAAAGGTCTCAGCGAGAAAGGCGATCAGCGCCTGATTGGCGCGGCCTTCGAGGGGCGGCGCGTGGACGGCGATCTTCAGTTGCGCCGCCGCGCCTTCGCCGTAGACGCCGGTAATGGCGGTTTTCTTCGCGCCGGGCTGAGCGCGCACGGCCAGCGTAACTCCGGCATGCGGTCGCGCGCAGCATCAGTTCACCCTCAAAACTGTGCGCGCGCCAAAGAGCGCCGTGCCTACGCGGATGCGGGTTGCGCCCTCTTCGATGGCGAGATCGAAGTCGCCGCTCATGCCCATCGAAAGCACGTCGAATGAGAGTCGCGGATAACTCGCGGCCCAACGGTCACGCCACTGGCGCAGGCTGCGAAAACAGGCGCGAGTCTCGGCCTCGGAGACGCCAAAGGGAGCAATCGTCATCAGCCCGCGCATCTGCAAATGCGCCAACTCCGGCAGCCGCTCTAATAACTGTGCCGCCTCAACCGAGCTAGGATCAATTCCTGCCTTGGTTTCTTCTGAACTTAGCTTGACCTCGATCAACACCGGCAGACGCTTGCCCAACTTACCAGCTGCTTCGTTCAGCCGCTCGGCCAGCCGCAGCGAATCGAGCGAGTCGATTGCATCGAATAACTCCACGGCGCGCTGAGCTTTATTCGATTGCAGATGTCCGATCAGATGCACGTGAATGGGGTTCGCGGCGCGTGTGCGCAGCGAGTCGAGTTCCGCAGCTTTGGCTGCAAACTCCTGGACGCGATTCTCGCCAAAGAGAGTCAATCCCAGCGCGGTAGCTTTGGCAATCGTCGCTGCCGCATAAGTCTTCGAGACAGCCATCAGCTCGACCTCGGCGCGCGCGCGTCCGGCGCGGCGGCAGGCGGCTGCTATCGCCTCTTCCAGCCGTTCGAGATTATCGGCAAGCGTCGTCATAGTGCGGAAGAAACCCTTTGCGAGCGCTCGGCGAGCGTCTGTCCCACCGCAGGTGGTTATTGCCCGTGCTCATCGAGAAACTTCTCCGCCTCCAGCGCGGCCATGCAGCCGGAGCCGGCGGCGGTGATGGCTTGCCGATAGCGGCGGTCCTGCACATCGCCGCAGGCAAAGACGCCCGCCAGCGGCACGCCGTCTTTTGTGACCAGAACATTGCCGGTGGTGCGAATATAGCCGTCGCCGTCAAGATCGATCTGGCCGGCGAAGACCTTGGTATTGGGTTCGTGGCCGATGCCAAGAAAGAGGCCGCTGATGTCGAGCCTGGTGACCTCGCCGGTGGCCACATCGCGCAGGCGCAGGCCGCAGACTTCCTTCTCATCGACGCCCAGCACCTCCTCGATGATGGTGTTGGGGCGCAGCACGATCTGCGGATGAGCCTGCACGCGGTCGAGCATGATCTTGGAGGCGCGGAAGCCCTCGCGGCGATGCAGCAGCGTGACTTTGGAGGCAAAGCGGGTAAGAAAGAGCGCCTCTTCCATCGCCGAGTCGCCACCGCCCACCACGGCTATCTCCTTGCCGCGGAAGAAGAAGCCGTCGCAGGTGGCGCAACTGGAGACGCCGTGGCCGATCAGCGCCTGCTCGCTGGGCAGGCCCAGCCAGCGCGCGCTGGCCCCGGAGGCGATGATCAGCGTGCGGGTCAGAATCTCGCCGGCCGAGGTCTGCAGCCGGAAGGGGTTCTCCTTCAAATCCACCGCTGCAAGGTGTGCAAGCTGGAAGGTGGCGCCGAAGCGGGCGGCCTGCTTCTTCATGTTTTCAATCAGTTCCGGCCCCTGGATGCCCTCCGGCCAGCCGGGAAAGTTCTCCACCAGCGTTGTCATCGAAAGCTGGCCTCCAGGCTCGTGGCCCTCCAGAACCAGTGGGTTGAGGCCGGCGCGGGCGGTGTAGATGGCGGCGGTGAGTCCGGCGCAGCCGGAGCCGAGGATCACGGTGGAGCGAATCTCTGTCATAGGGTTCACTTTGTTGATTTTAGCTCTTGCCGAGGGTCTTGCAAGTGGCATCCCTCTTCCTCCCTTAGATGAATAATCCGTAAGATATGACTCTATTTGCCCCGCAACACGACAAAAACTAATGAGAACTTCTTGTTACTTAAAGATTTCTTGTCCAAGCGCTTCGCGCCGATGAACGAACTGTGGCCGCCTTAGAGTCTGCTCATCGATTGCATTCGAGGATTCCAAGGCGAGCCGGCAGTTTCAGCCTGGAGCGCACCCCGTGTTCGACTCCCAATCCGTCCTCTCGCAGCGCACGGCAACCTGGCTTCTCCTCTTAGCACTGGCGCCGGCGGCGGCGGTGGCGGGCGGGCCGAAGCAGGTGGCTGGGGTGAGTTTCTTCAATCCGGCGGCAGTGGGCCAGCCGATTCACTGGGCCAACGGGCAGGTGAACTACTACGTCGATCAGGGGCCGTTGAACAGCGCGGTTACGAACCAGCAGGCGAAGGCGATGGTGGACGCGGCGGCGGCGCTATGGAGCGCGATTCCCACGGCCGGGGTGACGCTCACCGACAAGGGCGCGCTGAATGAGGACGTGAGCGGCGCGGATATCATGGTGAGCGGCACAGGCTTTACCGTAACCAACGAGCAGACCAGCCAATTGGGTCAGATTACTCAGCCGGCCGACCTGACTCCCGGAGCCACCGGCACTCCGCTGGGCGTGATCTTCGACGCCGACGGCTCGGTGATCGACGCTCTCTTCGGCGCGGGAGTGAGCGAGCAGAACAGTTGCGAGAACAACGGGGTCTACGTGTGGCTGGACAACGTGAATCCGGATGCGACGATCGCACACGGAATCATCGTGCTCAACGGCCTCTGCGCCACCAGCGCCAGCCTGCTGGAGATGATGAGCTTTGAGCTGGAGCGAGCCTTCGGGCGGATTCTCGGCCTCGACTATGCGCAGGTGAACCCCGGCGCGCAGACCAGCCAGACAGCGCAACTAAATGGCTGGCCGGTGATGCAGCCGATCAGCGGCTTGTGCAGTTCAACCGGTGGAGACTGCATTCCCAACCCAACGGTTCTGCGCTGGGACGATATCGCCGCGCTGAATCGCATCTACCCCATCACCGCCGGCAACCTGGCCAGCTTTCTCGGCAAGGAGATTACCGCGGCCCATACGGTTTCCATCCAGGGAACGATCAGTTTCAGAAACGGCTTGGGGATGCAGGGCGTGAATGTGGTGGCGCGGCCGCTGGATGCGAACGGCAACCCGCTCTACCAGTACGCGGTGAGCTTTGTCTCCGGCGCCTCCTTCAACGGCAATCACGGCAACCCGGTGACGGGTTTCGCCGACGTGAACGGCAACCTACTGACGATGTGGGGATCGAATGAGGCGACGCTGCAGGGCTTCTTCGACCTGAGCGGAATGCCGCTGCCGCCGGGCGTGACGACGGCCAACTATCAAGTGACCTTCGAGACGGTGAATCCGTTGTACATCCTCACCAACTCGGTCGGCCCCTATCTGGACGGCTCGCCGGAGCCTTCGGGCACGCTGGCGGCGATTTCGGTTCCTTCGATGGCTGCGGGCAGTGCGCAGACGCTCACCGTGAATGTAGCCGACTCGGCTGTGGGCGGCTCGGACGACGCTATCGGAACAGAGTCCACGCCGCGCAGCCTGGCGGCCAGCGGGATGTGGAGCGGGCGGCTGAGCCAGGTGGGCCAGACCGACTGGTTCAGCTTTCCGGTGCGCGGCGGGCGCTCCTTCACAGTGGTGACCGAGGCGCTGAACGAGAGCGGCGCGCCCACCAACTCGAAGGCGATGCCGGCGTTGGGCGTCTGGGACGCCTTCGACGCAGTGGGCACGGCGGCCATCGGCTACGGCGCCGGGCTGAACGGTCTGGCTACCGGCGAGAGCTGGCTGCAGGTGAGCGCATCGGCGGACGATGTGGTGCGCCTGGGGATTGCCGACGAGCGCGGCGACGGGCGGCCCGACTACGCCTATCAGGGCTGGGTGCTCTACGCCGACACGGTTTCCCCGCAGCGGCTGACGGCCACGGGCGGGCCGATTGTGATTCACGGTATGGGCTTTCGCCCCACGGACACGGTGCAGGTGAATGGCCAGCAGGCCATGGTCACCAGCATCTCGCCCAACGAAATTACTGCCATCGCGCCCGCGGCCGCAACCGGCATCACCGGCTCGGTGAACGTCGAGGTGGACGACCTGCCCATCTTCGATGCGTCGACCGTCATCGCCGGCGGCATCAGCTACGACGCGGGCACGACTGACGCGCTGACGCTGGTGACCGCGCCGATGGGCACGGCGCCGATCGGCGTGCCGGAGCCGTTCGCGGTAATCGCGCTGGGCTCTGACCTGACTCCAGCCGGCGGAGTTTCGGTGATCTACACCGTGACCAGCGGAACGGCGACGCTGGGCTGCGGCCAGAGCACTTGCACCGTAACCGCCGCCGGCGACGGCCGCGCCACGATGAATGTGACAGCAATTGGCGCAACCTGGTCGACGGTGACCGCCGCGCTGCTCAACGGCTCCAGCCTGAAAACCGAATTCGTGGGCGGAACGCCGCCTACGCTGACCTCGCTCTCGCCGATGCTCTCGCTGGCCGCCGGAGCCACCGTTACCTGGACGGCGCAGGCCCTGGCGCTGAAGAGCGGCGTTGCCTCGAGCGGCCAATCGGTGGCTTGGCAGACGAGCGGCAGCGGCATCACCTTCCAGAGCGGCTCCGTCACCACCAACAGCAGCGGCATCGCCGCCAAGGCGCTCACCGTGGGCCCGCTGACCGAGGGGCAAACGGCGACCGCTACGGCCTGCCTGAACGGAAGCAGCCAGTGCATCACTTACACCGCCTTTGGCGCGCGGCCGGAGTACGCGACGCTAGAAGCCGTCTCCGGGAGTTTGCAGAGCCTGGCGGTCAGCGGCACGGCCAGCCAGATGATCCTGCGCGTGCTGGACATGGACGGCAACCCCATGGCCGGCGGCGCGGTGACGCTTTATCAGGCAATTTATGCCTGGACGCCGCCCTGCGGCCGGCACGGCCCTTGCGTCATGGGCACGCTGCTGGCCACGCAGGCCGCCACGGCCACTTCGGCTCTCGATGGCACTGTCACCTTCACCCCGGCGTCGCTGCCCGGTGTCGCCACGAATATGCTCGCCCTGGCCGTCACCGGCAATGCCGGCAGCGTGAACCTGGCTGTTGAGCAGCATCCGTAGTCAATCGCACCATTACCCGGCTGCCTGTCACTTATCGTTCCTACACGCATCTGATAAGGGAGAGGCGCACACCGTGGGCGAATTGACCAGACCGCTCGAACGACCGCCGGCTCGCCGTCACCGCGTGGTGATTGTCGGCGGTGGCTTTGCCGGCCTACACGCGGCCAAAGGACTGGCCCGTTTGCCGCTGGACGTAACCGTGGTGGATCGGCGCAACCATCACACCTTCCAGCCGCTGCTCTACCAGGTGGCGCTGGCGGTGCTCTCGCCGGCCGACATCGCCCAGCCCATCCGCTCTATCCTGCGCCGCCAGCAGAATACCCAGGTGCTGATGGACGAGGTGGTTGGCATCGACGTGGCGAGCGCGGCGGGTTGCGATGGCCAGCGGCGCACAGCTTCCTTACGATTACCTGGTGCTGGCCACCGGGGCCACTCACTCCTACTTTGGCCACGACGACTGGGCGACCTTTGCGCCGGGACTCAAGACTATCGAGGATGCCACTGAGATTCGCCGCCGCGTGCTGCTGGCCTTCGAGTTGGCCGAGCGCCAGATGGTCGAGCACGGCTGGCACCCGCCGCTCAATTTCGTCGTCATCGGCGGCGGACCCACGGGCGTGGAGCTGGCCGGCGCCATCTCCGACATCGCGCAGCTCTACATGCGCCACGACTTCCGGCACATCGATCCGGCCAAAGTCGAGGGTACTGTTGCTGGAGGGCTCGCCGCGTGTGCTGGGAGCCTATCCGGAAGACCTCTCCGCAAAGGCCGAAGCCGCACTGGGCAGACTGGGCGTCGAGGTCCAAACCAACACCCACGTTACCGGGATCGGGCCGGGCTGGGTGGAGATGGCCGGCAAACGAATGGACGCCGTTGTGACACTTTGGGCCGCAGGCGTCGAGGCTTCGCCGCTGGGCAGGCTGCTGGGCGCGCCACTCGACCGCCGCGGCTCGGTCCTGGTGGATGACCGGCTCAATCCGCCGGGGTTGCCCGAGGTCTTCGTGCTGGGCGACCTGGCCCACTTCGAGCAGGACGCCCATCAAGTTCCTGGCGTGGCCCAGCCTGCGATGCAAATGGGCGACCACGTCGCCCGGATGCTGGCCGCCGATCTGGCTGGCCGGCCACGCCCCGCATTCCGCTACTTCGACAAAGGCGACATGGCCACCATCGGTCGCATGGACGCCGTAGCCAAGGTCGAATGGCCCTTCAAGGCCCACATGAGCGGCTTTCCCGCCTGGGCTATCTGGTTGACGGTGCACATTTTCTTCCTCATCGGCTTCCGCAACCGGCTCTCGGTCTTTGCTGCCTGGATATGGACCTATTTCACCTTCACACGCGGCGCGCGCCTCATCACCGGCGACCAGCGGCTGCCCGGCTGGCAAGAGCAGATCGATGCCGGACCGGGCGAAGTAGCGAAGAAGCTCAAGTCCAAAACAGTCTAGTAAACTGGAAGAGCGATGCTCGATTCAAGTTTCTTAGCCAAGAATTGGCCAGATGTTAGACCGAAGTTGCTTGCGCGAGGGGCCTCAGAAGAAGCCCTCGACAAATTCACGACCCTCCTCTTGATGCGGCGTCAAGCCATCACGTTTGCCGAGACGAAGCTTTCTGAAATCAACGATCTAAATCAGATAATCGCTCAACGGAAGCGCAGCGGCCTCAACGCTGACGACCTGCTCGCGAAAGCGGCAGATCTAAAAGCAAATGTTGATGAATTCAGCAGACTTGCCGCCTCAGCTGACAAACAATTCTTTGACGCGAGGGCAGTTCTCCCAAACCTCACACGGCCCGAGGTTCCAGAAGGAACATCAGAGTCCAACAACCTGGAGGTTAAGACTTGGGGTCAAATACCGTCCTTCGATTTCGAGGCCAAGCCGCACTGGGAGCTGGGTGAGTCCCTCGGCATCCTCGACCTGGAACGTGCGGCCAAGCTGAGCGGCGCGCGCTTTGCGGTTTATATGGGCGCGGGGGCGCGGCTGGAGCGGGCGCTGATCAGCTTCATGCTCGACCTGCACACCAGCAGGCACGGCTACACCGAAGTCCTGCCGCCGTTCATGGTCAACTCGAAGTCGCTCTTCGGCACCGGCAATTTGCCCAAGTTTGCCGAGGATTTGTTTCGCTGCTCAGACGCCGACGCCGAGGCTGTGGCGCGGGGCGAGTATCAAGGACAACGATCACTGGCTGATTCCCACCGCCGAGGTTCCGGTCACCAACCTCTATCGCGATGAAATTCTCGACGAGGCGCGGCTGCCGATCTGCCTGACCGCTTACACGCCCTGCTTCCGCGCCGAGGCTGGAGCGGCGGGCAAGGACACGCGCGGCATCATTCGCCAGCATCAGTTCCAAAAGGTCGAGATGGTCAAGTTTACACGGCCCGAGGACTCCGACGCCGAGCATGAGAAATTAACGCGCGACGCGGAAGAGATTCTGGAGACGCTTGGGCTGCCGTATCGCCGCGTTCTGCTCTGCACCGGCGACACCGGCTTCTCCTCGGCAAAAACATTTGATCTGGAGGTCTGGCTTCCCGGCCAGCAGCTTTACCGGGAGATCTCCTCCTGCTCTAACTTCGAGAGTTTTCAGGCGCGGCGGGCCAACATCCGCTACCGAGCGGCCGGCGCCAAGGGCAAGCCTGAATTCGTGCACACATTGAATGGCAGCGGACTGGCCGTGGGACGCACCTGGCTGGCGATTGTCGAAAACTATCAGCAGGCCGACGGCTCGGTTTTGATTCCTGAGGCGCTGCGGCCTTACATGGGCGGCTTGGAGCGGATAACACGGCAAGGGGCACAATGAAGAAACTTCTGAAGAGCTATTTCTACTGGACCTATCCGCGCGGCTGCTTCCACTACGACGTGATGGTGACGCTGATTCTTTTGTTCATCTTCATCACGCCGCATCTGTGGAACTACGGCGACAGGCCCTCGAACGCCGCCGGCCCGCCGCATCCCATCCAGGTAATCGGCGATGGCGGACGGGGGCTGATCATCACCGTGCAAGCCGCGGACGTTGACCTTGACCCAAATGCCACGGCCTCGCCCCAGGCGGTGAAGAAGGCGCTCCACAGGGCCATTGAACCGGTCACCGGCGACGCCGTCTTTGTCACGCGCTGGGAGACCGTGCAAGACCCCCAGGGCAATCTCTCCTGGAAGGTTTGGGCACGGCGGTAAAGGCTTGTACTCCCACCCTAGCCGCAAAAACAAGAACGCGGCGAGGGTGGGCACCCGGCTAATAAGCAAGATAAGGAAACCCATGCATCAAGGAAGAAAACTAATTGTCGCCGCGCTGATGGCTGTGCTGCTGCTTGCGGCTCGCGTGGCCAGCGCCGTCCCCGCCGATGAAAAGGTAAAGGATGCGGTGCTGCGCCGGCTGGATCTTGCCGCGGCCAACTTCCACTCCACCTCCGCCGACTTCGAGTTCGACGCTGTTGAAACCGATCCGATCCCCGACAAGGACGTGCAGAAGGGCACGGTCTACTACGAGCGCAAGGGCAACTCCTTCCAGATGGCCGCGCACATCCACGAACTGAACGGAAAAATTGCTTCGAAGGTTTACTCCTACGCGAGCGGAGTCTTCAATCTGTATGAAAAGCTGACCAACCAGGTAACTCGATTCAGCAAAGCAAGCCAATATGAAGAGCAATGCG
>CAWFZU010000253.1:0-9108 GCA_963820195.1 uncultured Acidobacteriaceae bacterium
ACACATTGGTCCGCATGGCCCAGCCTTTTTCGCTGCGCTATCCGCTGGTCGACGGACAGGGCAACTTCGGCTCGGTGGACGGCGATCCGCCCGCTGCCATGCGCTACACCGAGTGCCGCATGGAGCGCATTGCCGGCGAGATGCTGGCCGACATCGAGATGGAGACCGTGGACTTCGTGCCCAACTACGACGAGTCCACCTTCGAGCCCACCGTGCTGCCCACGCGCATTCCCAATTTGATCGTCAACGGCTCCAGCGGCATCGCGGTCGGCATGGCCACCAACATTCCGCCGCACAATCTGACCGAAGTCGTCAACGCGGCCATCGATCTGGTCCAGAGTCCGGAAGCGGCGCATGACCGTGAGGCTGCGCTGGCCATCGTGCTTAAGCACGTGCAGGGCCCCGACTTCCCCACCGGCGGCTTCCTTTATGGAAAGTCCGGCATTTCGCAGGCCTACCGCACCGGCCGCGGCCGCTTCCTGATGCGCGCCCGCACCGCTCTGGAAAGCCTGACCAAGGAAAAGCAGGCGATCATCGTCACCGAGATTCCTTACCAGGTGAACAAGTCCAAGCTCATCGAGCGCATCGCCGAGCTGGTCAACGAAAAAATCATCGATGACATCAGCGACGTGCGCGACGAGAGCGACCGCGACGGCATGAGCATCGTCATCGAGCTCAAGCGCGGCGCGCAGCCGGAGATCGTGCTCAATCAGCTCTACAAGCACACCCAGATGCAGGAGAGCTTCTCCATGATCTTCCTCGCGGTGCTCAACGGGCAGCCGCGGGAGCTGGGACTCGATCAGGCGATTCGCTGCTTCATCGATCACCGCATCGACGTGGTGCAGCGCCGCACCGTCTTCCTGCTGCGAAGGCCGCGAGCGCGAGCACATCCTCGAAGGCCTCAAGATCGCGCTCGACAATCTCGACACCGTCATCCGCCTCATCCGCGCCTCGGGTTCGCGCGTCGAGGCGCGCGAGAATCTCTATGCCTGGGGCAAGGGCAAGGAGATCGTCATCAACCTGGACCGCGAACGCCTGCCGCACGAAGAGAAGGGCCTCACGCTGCGCCAGATCGACGCCATCCTCGAACTGCAACTCTATCGCCTCACGCAGCTCTCCATCGACGAACTGCTCAACGAACTCAAGCAGGTGCGCGAGCGCATCGCCGAGTACGAAGCGATCCTGGCCAGCGAAGTCAAGCTGCGCGCGGTCATCGTCAAGGAACTCGAAGAGGTCCGCGACAAGTACGGCGACGCGCGCCGCACGCAGATCATCGACGAGAGCGCCGAACTGCAACTCGAAGACCTGATCGCCGACGAGCAGTGCGCGGTCACGGTCAGCCACCAGGGCTACCTGAAGCGCACGCCCATCAGCATCTATCGCCAGCAGCGCCGCGGCGGCACAGGGCCGCATGGGCATGAAGACGCGCGAGGAGGATTTTGTCGCGCAGTTGATCGTCGATTCGACGCACGCCTTCCTGCTGTGCTTCACCAACGCCGGCCGCGTCTACTGGCTCAAGGTCTACGAGATTCCCGACGTGGGCGCGGCGGGCAAGGGCAAATCGATCCAGAGCCTGCTCGACTTGCAGCCCGGCGAAAACGTCCGCGCCATTCTGCCCGTGCGCGACCTCGAGGAAGAGGGCAAGTTCATCTTCTTCGCCACGCAAAAAGGCACCGTCAAGAAGACGCCGCTCAAGGACTTCTCCAACGTCATGTCCCGCGGCATTATTGCGATTGGCATTGATGACGGCGACGAGCTGGTCAAGGCGCGCATCACCGACGGCAACCAGATCATCTTCCTCGCCACGCATCTGGGCATGGCCATTCGCTTCGACGAGAACGACGTCCGCTCCATGGGCCGCCCGGCCTACGGCGTGCGCGGCATCGAGTCTGCGCCAAGAACGATTACGTCGTCGGCGTCGCCGTCACGCCCAAGGAGCACGAGCCGGGCGAGTACCTGCATTCTCTGCGTCACCGAAAACGGCTTCGGCAAGCGCACCAATGTCGAGGAGTACCGCCTGCAAACGCGCGGCGGCAAGGGCGTCAAGAACATGGCCGTCACCCCGCGCATCGGCCGCGTCAGCAGCATTCAACTGGTCGACGACACCTCGGAGCTGATGGTCATCAGCCAGTTCGGCAAGATCATCCGCATCGACACCAAGACCATCCGCGCCGCCGGCCGCGCCACGCAAGGCGTCCGCCTGCTCAACCTGGAGGCCGGACGACAAGGTAGCCGCCGCCGTCATCATCCCGCCCGATGAGCTGAACGGCAAGGCAACACGACGAGCCGACGCTGTTGCAATAAGGACTGCGTGTCGGGCGATACGCCCGAGGTTCGCTATTTCGGAGGGCTGCTTATGAAGATCCGGGACCTCATCGAGAATGTTCTAAATATCCTCTGCAAATCGATCGAGGTATTTCTGAAAGCGCTTCTTGTCTTTGGCTTCCTTGCGATTGGCCGTTACGTAGTTGTCGATAGCATGGATTATTACGATTATACGGGTTGGCATTCGCACGATTATGTCATGGGGTTTATGGCTGGTTTATTTTACTTGGTATTTGGCGGCGTAGTTTTCGTCATCATATGGCTTAAATTGGGAGACGATGAACCGTGAGCATCAATAAGACAATCCGCCGGGTGACAGACTTCAAGGCGCAGCGCTTGGAGACCTACCGCTATTGGAGAAGCCGGCCATGCGCCGAGCGCATGGAGGCTGTTGCGGAGATCGTCCGGTCTGCTTATCTTTCCAAAGGAATCGATCTCGATCAACTGCCATCGGACAAGACTCTGAAACGGGTCGAGCGCCCGAACTGGAAGGCGATCTGAAAGGCGAAGCAGAATGGCGGTGTGACAGATGCTGAAGGATCAAAGAGAAATCATCGCAGCCTTCAACGCCCACGGGGTGAAGTATCTTGTGATCGGCGGCCACGCCGTCAGCATTCACGCCGAACCGCGAGGGACCAAAGACCTCGATCTATTCATCAAGGCCGACAAGGAGAACAGCGAGGCTGTCTTCGCCGCTCTCGCGGAGTTAGGCGCACCCATCGGCGGAATGACTGCAGCCGACTTCAACGACAAGCCGACTTCCGTATTTCAAATGGGGGACCAGCCCGGTCGCGTGGACATCTTGCAGGGAATTGCCGGAGTCTCCTTTGATGAAGCGTGGGAAAGCCGCGTTGAGGAACTCCTCGACGGCCAGACTCCGGCGCACGTCATCTCGCGAGAGCACCTGATTCAGAACAAGCTCGCAGTAGGCCGGTTTCAGGATCTTGCGGACGTGGAGAAATTACGCGAATCCGCTCTTGAAGATTGATCTCTAGTGCTGAGACTGTGTAGTTTGGTTATGATTCCAGAACAAATGCGGGCGTGGACGCCCGCGTAACAGCCGGTCTACCACCCCACGGACGAAGACCTGTCCGTGGGGACCCCGGTCTGGAGACCGGCGCTCCATTTCAGACCAGCGCTCCATTCCCGAGATTTACACAATCACACGGTCCAGGTAACAGCTTATTCGGCAGGCTCCGGCTCACGGGGAAAGAGGTCCGGCTGCTCAGTTGGCGCTCCGGCGGCCTCGCCCCGCTTGCGACCCGGCGCGCCGATCAAGCCGACCACTTCCAGCGATTGAATCGCCTGCCGCGGCAGGTAAATTCGCTGGGTGTTGGAGCGCGTATCGGGCGGGGTCAGCAGCAGCCCGGCGCCTTCGATCAGCGAGTGGTCGTTGGCGGCCAGGCCCTCCAGCTCCTCGCCGTCGGTCAGCGTCATGCGCAGCCACAGGCCGGGCGTGCGCGGGCGGATGGCGAAGCGCTTGTGGATGAGCCGCTCCGGATTGGCGGTTTCGCCGGCAGGGAAGTCACGGACGTAGCAGACCCACTTGACCTGCTCCCAGGCGATGCGCAGCACCTTGCCGCCGAGATCCAGAATCTCCAGCTCGGCCGAGTTCTGGCCAAAGCTGGCCCCCGCATAGCCGGCGCACCAATCGCGGGAGAACTTGCGCACGATCACCGGTTTGCGTAAAGAGGCCATCGCTCTGGATTGTCGCATGAGTACCGGGGTCCCCGCGAACTCGGGGTCCCCAGCGGGCGATTGCTGCCTGCTGGGGTGAGGGAACAGGTCTTCGTTCGTGGGGTGGTGGGAACCGCCAGTACCGGAATGGAAAGCTTTTAAATTTGCTCTGTAGAGGTCTAGTCAAAAGAAGCTGCTTGTGATATTGTACTGCTTTGAAATCATTGCTGGAGCTTGCTGTAAAATCAACGGCATCAGTCACTTGGCTGCGGAAAACGACCAGCGGAAGCAGGAACGGGAATGCCTGACTACATTTATCTTCTGGAAAACCGGCTGTCGGCCGACCAGCAAAACGCTCTGCGCCACTTGCGCGAGGCCGCCCGGGAAGCTGGCGCCATCCTGTTTCTAACCGGCGATGCGGTGCGCGACCTAACCAGCGGCCACGCCGTCCGCGCGCTGGAACTGACCGTGCATGGAAATGCGCTCAAGCTCAAGAAAACAATTGAGAAACTCCGCGGAATCGTGTGGGGCGAGGACGAAGTTTCCCGCGCCCTTTACCTGTGTTTTCCCGGCACCGTTCGTGTCGATGTGGTCAGCGCCCACCGCGTCGAGTATCCCAAACCGGGCAAGCCCGTTTATCATCCCGCCACCATTCAGGAAGACCTTCGCCGCCGCGACTTCACCATCAACGCCATGGCACTCTCGCTGAACGAGGGCTCCTTCGGGTTGCTGATGGACCCGATGAACGGCGCGGCGGACATCGAGTCCCGGACTCTGCGCCTGGTTTCGAATTACGGCTTTCTGGAAGAGCCTTCCCTGATGATTCGCGCCACGCGCATCATGACGCGCCTGGGCTGGGAGATGGACCATAAGACCCGCACCCGCTACTCGAACGCCAAGGAAGAAGGCGTCATCGAGTACCTATCCTCACAGGCACGAAAGCAGGAGCTGGAGCAGATCGGCCATGAGGAAGAGGGACTGAAGGTCTTGCAGGCGCTCGAAGCCGAGGGCTGGATGGACGTCCTTTTTCCGGCCTGGAGCTCCACCAAGGCCGATGAGGAGGGGTTGACGGCGCTGCACAATCTGGCCGTCGAGTTGCTCGTGCAGGGCATTCATGCCGATATGTCGGCGGCGCAGATGCGCTTGCTCACCGCCCGGCTCGCACCCAAAGAGCCTGACTGCTCTCAAAAAGCTGATGCTGCGCCCCGGCTTTGTCGATGAGTGGAACAGCCTGGACGCGCTGGCCACCGGATTTGCCAAGGCGCTGGCCGCCCCGGAGAACGCCACCCCCTCGGCCTGCTACAAGCTCTTCACCAGCTATGATCCGGAAGCGGTTCTCTGGCTTGGATTTACCAGCAAGGATGAGGCTGTCAAAGATCGCTACAATCTCTTCCTGAAGGTCTGGCCCGAATTTCGCCAGCGTATACCCCACGCACTCTTGCAGGAGATGCGCATCACCGCTGAATTGCCCGCGTACCGCGAGATCGTGCAGTCCGTTTTCCTGGAGCTGCTCGATGGAAAACTCGCCACGCCGGAAGAAGTTCGCGCCTTCCTCGAACCACATTCTCCGCCTGCTCCGCCGCCCCAGGTCAGCATCAAACGGACGCGCGCCAAGCGTGGTGCCGAAGCCAAGCTGAAAGAGGACTCCTTCGACGACGAAGAGGAGGCTGTAGTAGCTCTGGACGGCGAGGACGATCTGGACGACATCGGCGGAGATGAGGATGAGCTTGACCTGGGTCTGGGCCTGAGCCTGCCTAAGGTTGAACTGGACATTGACCTCCTCGAGGAATCCGAAACCGCCGTTGAAGACGAGGTAGAGGATGAGGATGAGGACGTGACTCCAAAACCGACTGCCAAACCGGAGCCGGTCAAACGTATTCCTAAGCCACGCGCGGTCGAACCTGTGCTGCCCGCCGCGGCGCCTGTGGTGGCAAAGAAGCCGGCTACTATCCCGGTTGCGCCCAAGCCGAAAGTGGCTGAAAAAATTGCGCCTGCCCCTAAGCCCAAGGCTGAATCCAAGCCAACTCCCTCGGTAAAGCCTGCGACAGCAGCCAAGCCCACTGCGCCAACTGCCAGTCCCAAGTCCAAGCCCGCACCGGCCAAGGCTGGCCCGGCTCAAGCCAGGAAGCCGATGCCCCCGGCAAAGCCCGCACTCAAGAAGGTACCGGCGAAGGCTCCGGCCAGGCCGCCTGTAAAGGCTGCTCAAAAGCCTGCGGTCAAGGCGGCTACCAAGGCTGCTGCCAAGGCGGCCACCAAGCCGCCTGTAAAGACTCCGGCCAAGGCTCCGGCTCCCAAGTCCGCGCCTGCGAAGAAGAAGCCTTTTGCCGCTCCGAACCCCAAGCCGTCCAAGGCTGCCAAGCCTTCCCAACCCGCAGTCAAGAAGCCCGCACCCAAGCCGGCAAAGAAACGCTAGGTGCAATTCAAATAGTTCATTGCCATAATCGTTCGACAGTTGTAATAATGGTTGCATAATCGCAATAACGTTTTAGTAGTTGCTGAAAGCTGGGGGGAGAGGAGCGTGGGGTGTGCATTCGTTTGCCTTGGGGCCGGCGCTCATCGTACTTTTCGTGATGACCTTCACTGTGTGCGCAACCGGCGCTTTCTCAACAGGCTGTTGCTTCTTTTCCTGTTGGCGGGTTTGCGGTTTCCGGTTGGAGCGGTGGCGGGCACTGCATTCGCTCGTTGAGGGTTTACGCGGGCAGGATGTCCAACACGCAGTCAACCCAACGGTTTTCAGTTAACGTAGAAGGAACGTTGTACGCAGCAGGGGGCAGCAATCCCGTGATTTCAGACTCTTCTCTTTATGTCGATGAGCCGTATACAGAGTCGCCTGGCTCTGATGGACTATCGATCGCACTGATTGGCCCGGACGAGGAACGCCGCAAGGCGGCAGCCAGTGCGCTGGCAGGATGCCAAGGTGGGGTTATCCGCGAGTTTTCCACATATCCTCCCAGCATGGAAGATGTGCCCAAGCTGCTGGAACAGCATCACGACGTTATCATCATCGACCTGGACAGCCGTCCCGAATACGCTCTCGAGCTGGTGGAGAGCATCTGCGCCAACGGCGCGGCAACGGTGATGGTCTATTCGATGAAGTTTGATTCGGATCTGCTGGTTCGCTGCATGCGCGCCGGCGCGCGCGAGTTTCTCACCTTGCCCTTCACGCAGAGTACAGTAGCCGAAGCACTGGCACGGGCTTCGGCTCGCCGTCCGGCGCCGCGCATCGCGAAGAAGGCGAGCGGAAAATTACTGGTCTTTCTCGGCGCCAAGGGCGGAGACGGCGTCACCACGCTGGCCTGCAATTTTGCGGTTTCCATTGCCCAGGAGTCAGGCCAGAGCACGCTGCTGATCGATCTGGATCTTCCGCTGGGAGACGCCGCGCTCAACCTGGGAGTGGTCGCCGAGTACTCGACCATCAATGCTCTTCAGAATGCCGCCCGTCTGGATTCGTCCTTTCTCTCAAAGCTGTTGGTCAAGCATAGTTCGGGAGTTTCAGTGCTTGCGGCTCCGGGCAAGTTTCCCCAGTTTGATGCCTCCCACGAAGCCATCGACAAGCTGCTCGCCGTCGCGCGCCAGGACTTCGACAACGTGGTGATTGACATGGGGTCCAGACTCGATCTGATGGGAACCAGCCTCTTCAAGGAAGGCTCCACGGTCTACCTGGTGATCCAGACCGGCATCGCCGGGCTGCGCAACTCCAATCGCCTGATCTCGCAGTACTTCGCCACTGATATCCCCAAGCTCGAAATTGTGCTCAACCGGTTTCAGTCGCGCAACCAGGGCGTAGGTGAAGACCAGATCACCAAGGCGCTCACCCGGCCGGCGCAGTGGAAGATTCCAAATGATTATGCGGCCGTGCGGCGCATGCAGCACACTGCCGTTCCGCTGGCGCTGGAAGATTCGCCCATCTCTCGGTTGATCCGCCAAATGAGCCGAGCCGCTTGCGGACTTCCAGCGGTCCCGGAGAAGGTAACAACAGAAAAGACGTCCGGCTTTAGCCTGAAAAACCTTGGACGAAGCTTTTCGGCGAAGATTTCCTCGCCTGAACCCGAGGAAGCGCCGGCGAGTGCGCAGCCGGAGCCTGCGCCCATACGGCCCGTTCAGGAGAAAGCCGTCGCTACGCCGGACGCGGTGCAGCCTGAAGCCGATGTGGAGATCCCGGTGAACTCCGGCTCCACTCCTCCCGCGGAGACGCAGTCTGCCGCGGTAGAGCCGGACAGGCCAGCCGAAACCACGGATCAGACTGATCTTGCGGATGCGGAACCGGTGGAGGCCCCAGGCGACAGCACCCCCAACCAGCAGAACGAATCCGAAACTCGCACCTACCGAGGCGCTACCTACGAGAAAGGCGCGGATGGCAAATGGCACCTGCAGAAGACAGCGGCCAGCGCCCCGCCAGCGAGTGCCGAGCCAGCCAGCGTCGAACAGGCCAGTGCCGAGCCAGCCAGCGTCGAGGCGCCCACTGCCGAGCGGAATGTCGCGGTCGAACCCGTGCATCAGGAGACGCCGGCCATCGCCTGGTCGACGCCCACTCCGATTTCCTATGGCACCGCGCTCAGCGCGACTCAGCTCAATGCCATGGCATCCATTCCGGGAGCCTTTGTCTTCACTCCCGCCGAAGGCGAAGTGCTTGCGGTGGGAATGCACACGCTTTCGGTCGTCTTCACGCCGGAGGACACCACGACCTACACAACGGCGCAGGCTGCCGTCTCGCTAAAAGTCAGCAAGGCAACGCCAGTCATCACTTGGATGACACCCGCTCCGATTCCCTTTGGCGCCGCGCTCAGTGCCGCTCAGTTTAATGCCACAGCCTCGGTTCCAGGAACGTTCGTCTACACCCCGGCTGCGGGCGTCGTGCCGACAGCGGGAGTGCAGACGCTGCTGGTCACCTTCACGCCGACCGACACCGAGAACTACGCGACCGAACAAGCTACCGTCTCACTCACCATCACCAAGGCCATGCCGGCCGTTGCATGGCCGACGCCCGATCCGATTGCCTATGGCGTTGCGCTCAGTGCTGCTCAACTCAATGCCACGGCATTGGTTCCGGGCAAATTCACCTATCTTCCGGGCATCGGCGCCATCCTCGCGGCAGGAAGGCATTCA
>CAWFZU010000254.1:0-4759 GCA_963820195.1 uncultured Acidobacteriaceae bacterium
GAGTCAGTGTGTGCAAGAAGATTTCCTTTGCCCTGGCAGCAAACGCATCGACCGACGGCTCACCGAACCTTGCGCCGATGTCGTCCGCGTGGTGGTTGGGTTGGAGTTGCATGCTTGGCCTGGGCCAGATGGGCCAAACGTCAGACAACCTTATCCGCACACGTGAATGTGTCATCAACCTGCCCTCGCAAGATCAGGTCTCTCAGGTAGACCACCTCGCTCTGACCACGGGTAAAAATCCCGTGCCGGTAAGAAAACACTCCTGGGGCTATCGATTTGAACCTGACAAGTTCGGCGTTGCTGGCTTCACTGCTGTGGAATCGCAGTCAGTTGCTCCTCCGCGTGTACTGGAGTGTCCCATTCAAATGGAGGGCATCGTGCATGAATTCCGCCCCTTCGGAAAAAACGTCAATGCCAACGCCTTTGAGGTGCATATCGTCAAACTGCACGTTGACGAGGCATTGCTGGACGGCAGCGGAATTCGTCCGCGCATTGATCCGAAGCGCTGGTGCCCGCTGATAATGAGCTTCTGCCGCTTCTTTGGGCTTGGTGGCGAGGTACATCCGTCGCGCCTCGCGGAGTCAGAATTCATGAAATTCGTCAATCAAGGTGCGGTTTCACAACCTGAGGAGAAGAGATCTTGAGTTATAGCTGATCTGTCTACCGCAGCTTCTCCCGCACCTCGGTGCGTACCAGATAGAGGAAGAAAACCAGATTCAACAGCCCCTGAACCAGCGCAGGCAACTCGTGCAGCCTGGAGAAGATCCACAGGTCGTAGACCGCCAGCAGGAAGACCGCGCCCAGGGCCATCGCCCAAGCCCAGCGCAGCAGCAACAGCAGTCCGGCGCTGGCGGTGATGAACCCAGCCGCTAGGATCAGAAACAATGGCGGATAGTGACGCCCGGCCACCACACCCAAAATCACAACTCCGGCCAGCGCCAGCAGGTAGAGGCTGATGGCCGCCAGGCCCGGCAGCGGTAGCCGCTCCGCGATTTTGCTCTTTTCGTTATTAGCTGGGAGTGTCATAGCGTGTGCAGATAGGCCAGCATATCGCTCAGTTGGCTGTCATCAAGCGGCGTGGCGGGCATCTCCAGCCGGCCGTGCAGGATGACCTGGGTGAGCCGTTCGTCGGTGGGCGGCGCGCCCGAAGGCATGGACTTGACCTTGGTGAGTGCCTGCAATCCCGGCCCGTGCAGGCCATGCGTGGTGGTGGGGTAGTGGCAGCGGGCGCATTTCTGTTGGTAGAGCTGCGCTCCGCGCGCTTCTTCCGGCGTCCACAGCGCCGCCGGCTTGGAGGGTGGCAGCGAACGGCAGCCGGCCAGCGTCGCACTCAGCACCACGGCGAGAACCAGCGCGGGAGCCAGCACAGTAACGGACACAGCCATCGATGAGAGGTAGGAAGACGCGCGCATTTGACTTTGATAATACAGCGTCAGAAGTTAGCCGTGGCAACGGCTTCGGCGAGGCGGTCGATGGCCTGGACCTCGGCATTGTTCCTGCGCGTACCATCAAATTATAAATATCCTTTCCAGGATCGAGGCTTGAAGGAATGGAAACAATCAGCCGTAAAACAATGCTCTGGCAACTGCACACCTGCGAGCTCGAACTGGGCCGCCGTACGCTGGTAATGGGCGTAATAAACATCACGCCGGATTCATTCAGCGACGGCGGTCTTTTCTTCGATTCTGAGGCCGCGATTGCACACGCGCTGAGGTTATTGGAGGAGGGAGCGGATCTCCTCGACCTGGGCGCGGAGAGCACACGGCCGGGCTCGCGGGCGGGTGGAGGCGCCGGGGGCGCTTTTGACTCTCCGTCGGTCAGCACGGAAGAGGAGCAGTCGCGGCTGATGCCGGTGCTGGAAGGAATTCTCAAGGCGCGACCGAATACGTTGGTCTCGGTGGATACTTATAAGGCCGCGACGGCGCGGGCGGCTCTCAAAGCGGGCGCGGAGATCATCAACGATGTGAGCGGCTATTCGTGGGATGCGGAGATGGCCCCGGTCTGCGCGGAATTCAAGGCAGGCGTCGTCCTGATGCACACGCGCGGACGGCCCGAGGAGTGGCGCACGCAGCCGCAACTGGCGCCCGATGAACTGCTGGCCACGGTGCGGGCGGGGCTGGTGGCGAGCCTTGCAGCGGCGGCCGCGGCGGGGATTCCGCCCGATGCCTTGGTGCTCGACCCCGGCTACGGCTTCGGCAAGCGCTTCGAGGAGAACTACACGCTGCTTGCCCGCCAGGAGGAGTTACTTTCGCTGGGCCGGCCGCTGCTGGCCGGTGTTTCGCGTAAGTCCTTTCTGGGCCGGACGCTGGCGCCGCTTTATGGCAGAGACGACGCGCCCACGGAGGCGCGCGAGACTGCCAGTGTGGCGGCGCTGGTGGCGGCCATCCTGCATGGGGCATCCATCGTGCGCGTTCATGACGTTCGCCCGGCCGTCGAGGCGGCGCGCATCGCCGATGCGGTGCTGGCCGGCGGGCGTGAGCTATGATGGTCTCTTCCGGCTGTACTTGGCTCCCACCCTAGATCACCCCAACAACAAAGACCTGTCGTTGGGGACCTCGAAGCCGCAAAGACATAAACGCGGCGAGGATGGGGCACCCAGATATTAGTGACATCGAAGGTAATTCAGGAGGCTTTTCATGGCGCAGAGCGCACGCAGCGCAAAAGTTAGTCGCACGGTCTTTATGTCACGCCTACTCGGATTTTTCGTCTATCTCGCGGCGTTTTTCCTGCCCGCCGCCAGGGAGGTTGCCACCCCCGTCGGTGATGCTCCGGACGTCTACCGGGGCTATGTCTGCGCCTGGATGACGCTGGTGAATACATTCAGCCACGAGATTTGGCACTCCAAGTACTTTCTGGCCGTACTCAGCGGCTGGATCAATCCGCTTCTCCTGCTCTACCTGTTTCTTCTGCTCTTTCCCAAGCTCTTCTGGCCGCGCCGCATCCTGGCCGGAGCGATCGCGGCCTTCATCGCCGGAACATGGGTTCTGTTTGCCGTTGTCCCGTTGGTTCCGCTGATTGGCCACTTCCTGTGGATCGCCGGAATCCTGCTGATTCTCGCCGGGGAAGCGATGAGGCGGCCAGAGAGGATTTGAGCGCGTAACTTTACCGAAGAGCAGTACAACGGTACAATCGAAGAGGAAAGCCGAAGTAGCTCAGTTGGTAGAGCAGCTGATTCGTAATCAGCAGGTCGTCGGTTCGAGTCCGACTTTCGGCTCCATCTTAAACATAAGAAACCATAGATATTGCGGTTTATTATTCCTCTCGCGCCGAGCGGTCATTACCGTTGGTTGCAACCTGGTTCGGACGGCGGCAATCTTGCCGCGGCTTGCGGAATGCTCCATGCCGGATCGACAGAGCTGAAACCGGAAATCAAATCACACTGACATTTTTTAACCACAGCCTTGATCAGTGGGCGCGGGGGTTTAAGATCGTTGCGGAGTGTGCAACGGCGGAGCAACATTCGCGTGTTGACACTGTGATTGCCGTCACATACAGCATTTTGGACCGTGCTAGTCTAAAAACGGTCTTGGGGGTTTCAAAGGGTACGATGCAATCCTTTCCCGCTGTTGATCCTATTCCTTTGCCGGCGCCGATCTGGCTGCTGAAACTACTGCATATCGTGACGCTGGCGCTGCACTTTGTCGCCGTGGAGATGCTGCTGGGCGGATTGCTGCTGGCGGTTCTGCTCAGTCTCTTCCGCAGCTCGCCAGCATTCGATGGTCACGGCGCGGGCGCTGGCCCGCCGGCTCACCGTGGTGATGACCTTCGTGATCAACCTGGCCGTGCCGCCGCTGCTCTTTGCCCAGGTGCTCTATGGCCGCGCGCTCTACACCAGCAGCGTGCTGATCGGCATTTATTGGATCTCGATCATCGGCCTTCTCATGCTGACCTACTGGCTGCTTTATCGCTTCACCGCGCGCCTTGAGGCTGGCAAATCGGCCTGGTGGGTAGGGCTCTCCGCATGGCTGCTGGCGGGTTCGATCGCGCGTCTGCTCTCGACCAATATGACGCTGATGCTGAGGCCGGAGAAGTGGCGCGAGATGTACTCCGCCTCGGCGATGGGCGCTTATCTGCCCACCGGCGACCCCACGCTGACACCGCGCTGGCTGCTGATGATGGCCGGCGGGCTGTTCATCGGCGGTCTATGGCTGGTCTATCTGGCAGGACGAAAGAGCTTTACTCCGGAGCAGAGTCAATTTGTCGCAAAACTGGGCGGTAGGGTGGCCGCGGCCTTCGGACTCGTCTATCTGGCAGCCGGGTGGTGGGCGGCCAGCGTGCAGCCAGCCGTAGTCAAGTCGATGCTGGCGACGCCTCCGGCAGGCTATGAATTTTACAAGTACTTCGGCTTTGCCGGCTACGGCTGGCTGGCGCTGGTTGCCGTAGCCGTGCTGGTTGCCGCGATTGCTGGATTCGGCAAGCTCTCCACCGGCCTGCTCGGCGTCTTCAGTTGGACAGTCGTGCTGCTGGCCGTGCTCATCGAGATTGCCTTCACGGTCTATCGCGACGGCATCCGCGACCTGACTCTGCTCAGCAAGGGCTACAACGTCTGGGATCGCGCCGTGGAAACAAACTGGTGGGTCGTGGGCCTGTTTCTGGTTCTTTTTGTCGCCGGGCTGGGCGTGATCGGGTGGCTCATTTCGGTGGTGGCGCGCGCCCGGACCACCATGGAGGGCGCGGCCTAACTCGCCGTGAAGAGATTGCGATGATCGAAGAGACGAATACCGAAGAGCAATACGGAACGAACCAGTAGGTGAACATC
>CAWFZU010000255.1:0-14497 GCA_963820195.1 uncultured Acidobacteriaceae bacterium
AAACGGCAGTGCGCCGGAGACGGCCAGCACCAGGATGGCCTGCTCGATGGGTTGGCGATAATCCATCAGCGAATGAGTGATGTAGTAAGTTAGCGGAAAGACGCCGATAAGGATCAGGTAGGGCAGAGCGGCGGCGCGGTTCCGGCGCCAAAGGCGGAGAACGCCGCGCAGCATCAAAAATGAAATGCAACAGACATAAAATATATTTCCCGGCTCATAGGGCTGCTCCTTTAATTCCTGCGCGGAGAGGCTCCAGAAACCCGTCCAATAGTAGAAAGCACGGCGCATTGTTTTACGAATCACAAACTCCGGATGCTGACGAATATAATTCATGGCTAAGTCATGCTTCTCCTTGAGAAAGCCTGCTTCGCCCATGGAGAGCCACTTCCGCATCTCGGCCGGATTAGCATCCGGATGCGCTGAACTCGGATCGAGGGAAGCATCGCCGGAGTTATCGTCGTAAACCTCCAGCCAGAAGTTATCGCGCACCGGGCAGAGAATGCCGAGGGCGCGGTAGTTGCGTACTGTCCAGGGAGTTAGGACAACGATTGCGCCAACTGCCGTAAGCGCGCCGTAAAGCAGCCAGCGTCCGCCGAAGCGGCGCACTCTGTAGAGCGCCAGCAGCAGCAGAAACGGCAGCGTGGAAAGCACCGAGGGGTTGGAGAGCGCGGTGAGGCCGTAGAGCGCGCCCCATCCCAGCCATGCCAGTGGCTTGACAGAGTAGTGAATGCGCTGCGCGATGCAAAAGCAGGTGGTGAAGAGCAGGCCAGTCAGCGGATACTCCCAGACGCGGCCGGCGGAGAAGTAGATGGCGAAGGGATACAAGGCCCATATCCAGGCGGCTATCTTCGCCGCACGCGTGCCCAAGGAGTATTTGGCGCTGAAGTAAATGGGAATGCATGTGAGCGCGCTGAGCAAACTATTGATGGAGAGGATTACGAATCCAGATGTGATCGAATAAATGCCGAAGAGCCTGAAGACCAGAGAGAGAAGGAAAGGATAGAGCGGCGGCTGCATCGCCGTGGCTCCGCTCCATGGATAATAGGGCGAGCTGAATCCATGGCCGCTGGCCAGCGCGCGGGCAATCCAGCCCATCTCCCAGCCAAACTGCGCATGGGACTGGTATTCTTCCGCGAAGGGCAGGCCGCGAAAGGTAAATATGACCACCACCATACGGATGGCCAGGGCCACAAGAATGATGACGGGAAGCAGCCAGCGGCGCGAGCCTGCGTCTTCCGCTCGCTGGGGATCACCGGTAGAAGTCGTCATGGTTTCATTCTTCTCCCTTGATTTCATTCTCGACAGGAAGCTCTGAAACCTGCGCTGTTCCGGTGTAATAGGTCATAAATACTTTTCTCCCCGATTTCTTAAAGATGGGAGCGTGAATCCATCCCATCCGATGCGCGACAAAAGCGGCGGTCGTGCTTACTACTCCCAGGCCATACTTGACGCTCCGCCTGAAATTGATGGAAGAGGCCTCCGCGAAGTAACGCGTCGGGCAGGATATCTCTCCTATCTGAAAGCCAAACATGACCGCCTGAGCAATCATCTGGTTATCAAAAACAAAGTCGTCGGAATTTTCCAGAAGCGGCAAAGTCTCCAATAGTTTCCGCGAAAAAGCCCTGAAACCTGTGTGGTATTCCGAGAGTTTCACGCCCAGAAACAGGTTCTGTACCGCCGTCAGTATCCGGTTGGCAATGTATTTATACAGCGGCATCCCGCCCTTCAGCGCCCCCGTTCCCAGGATGCGAGAGCCAAGCGCCATATCATAGGCTCCGCTGGCCACCATGCCCGCCAGCGCGGGAACCAGGGACGGTGAGTATTGATAATCGGGATGGAGCATCACCACGATGTCGGCGCCGGCGGCCAGAGCCTCGCGGTAACAGGTTTGCTGATTGCGCCCATAACCGTAATTCGTATCATGAATAAACGTGCGCACGCCCAGCTTTTCAGATAACGATGCGGTGCGATCACTGCTGCCATCGTCTACCAGAATCCTGATATCCACTACATCAGGCAGATCTCGGACAGTCTGCTCCAGGGTCCGCTCGGCGTTGTAGGCCGGCATCACAACCGCAATACGCTTTCCGTTGATCAAGGACTCTTCTCCTGAATGCCCTATTGCTGGTTCATCGAATTGCAAACAGGGGAGGGTGCAGCGCGAGCCGTTCCATTCACACCAATGCCGTCACAGCCCACAGAGGACTGCGAAAAATCAATTGCCGCGTTCCCCGCTTTTTCTTAGACGGGAAATGCGGAGAGCAGAGTACAGGGTGTCCGCTGGACAAGCTCGCTGGATCGAATGCTTACTCGACTACTTCCATGATTTTACCCTAACGTCAATTTCTCGACCAGAACCCCGCCAGTACGCACCGTTCGCCGTAGTCTTCCGCGGGCAGAAAACCGCATCGCAAGCGGCTCCGGCCATTCTTCCCCCGTCAAATCGTGTGTGGTAGTTTGGATGTGGGAGAACTATCCACGCCATGCCTTCAATTTCATCATTTATCAAGCACCACTATCGCCACTTCAACGCCGCGACGCTGGTGGATGCCGCTGAAGCCTACAACGCCCTGCTGGCCGCGGGCGGCAAGATGTTCGTCACCATCGGCGGCGCCATGAGCACGGCGGAGCTGGGTCTGTCGCTGGCCGAGATGATTCGCCAGGAGAAGATTCACGGGATCTGCTGCACCGGCGCCAATCTCGAAGAAGATGTTTTTAATCTCGTCGCCCACGACTTCTACGAGCGCGTGCCCCACTACCGCGATCTGACTCCAGCCGACGAGGCTAAGTTGTTGAGCCGGCACATGAATCGCGTCACCGACACCTGCATCCCGGAGATGGAGGCAATGCGGCGCATTGAGAACGAAGTCCTGAAGGAGTGGGTGCGCGCCGACCAGGCAGGGGAGCGGTTCTTTCCTCATCAATTCATGTACAAGATTCTCCTCTCCGGCGATCTGAAGGCGTCGTATCAAATTGATCCTAAAGATAGTTGGCTACTGGCCGCGGCGGAAAAGAATCTGCCCATCTTCGTCCCCGGATGGGAGGATTCCACGCTGGGCAATATGTATGCCGGCCACTGCATCTCCGGCGACGTAAAGAACGTCCACACCGTGCGCACCGGCATCGAGTACATGATGGAACTGGCCGAGTGGTACACGAATACCACGGCGGAAACGCCTCTGGGCTTCTTCCAGATTGCGGGCGGCATCGCCGGCGATTTCCCCATCTGCGTGGTGCCGATGCTGCATCAGGATTTGCAGCGCGAGCACGTTCCGCTTGTGGGCATACTTCTGCCAGATCAGTGATTCGACCACCAGTTACGGCTCCTACTCCGGCGCCGTTCCGAACGAAAAGATCACCTGGGGCAAGCTGGGCGAGACGACGCCCAAGTTCATCATCGAGTCGGACGCCTCCATCGTCGCGCCGCTGCTCTTTGCCTACGTTCTGGGCTGGTAGAGCACGCGACCGCGTACTTCGATTTGCACCATTGTTGTGAAATTGCACGCCAAAGAAGCTGCATCGCGAGATGCAGTTTTTTTGGCCAATTTCTGCCCGGAAATCCCCCCTGCGCCGGCCTTGTTGGGCTGTTATTTGGGGTAAAGTTGCGGGAGGCTAAAAATCAGACTAGACTAGACCTAGTCAAGTAAAGGAGACAGTCATGCCCACCGTGAACATCTACGAAGCCAAGACCCAGCTTTCCAAGCTCGTTGACCTGGCCTCCAGCGGCACCGACGTGGTGATTGCCCGCGCGGGCAACCCGGTGGCCCGGCTGACCAGCCTCAAGCCTGAAAAACGGCCCATTGTCTTTGGTCTGCTGGAAGGTGAGGGCTGGATTGCGGAAGACTTTGATGCGCCTCTGCCGTATGAGATTCTGGCGGGATTTGAAGGCCGCTGATGAAGATTCTTCTGGATACGCAAATCGTCTGCTGGCAATATTACAAGCCGCAACGCCTACCGGAGATGGCCCGGCGTCTCATGCTCAACGCTGATGCTGTTTACGTCTCGTTGGCCACGGTCTGGGAAATCGCCATCAAGGCCCGTCTGGGTAAGATCAACGCGAATCCCCAACGAATTGCACAACAATTCATGGCAGGCGGGTTAATAGAACTGCCTGTCTTTTCAAGACATGTGGTATTGGTGGCCGACCTGCCGCTCTATCACTCCGATCCATTTGACCGTTTGCTGATTGCTCAGGCCATCAGCGAGCCGCTGCATCTGGTCACGGTAGATCCGCAGCTCAAGCAGTACAGCGAGTTAGTGATACAGGTATAGCTCGGGTGAAAGAAGAGTCATCGTCACGATCATCATTCTCTCGAAAGGAATGTTCGATGACTGAGTCGATTGAAGCCGCGAGGCAATCCTATGCGGAGGAGTTGCGCTCCCTGGCGCACATCTCCTCCCCCGCTCTATTCGCCGCTTTCTCCACTGTGCCCCGCGAGCGCTTCGTTGGCCCCGGACCCTGGCGGATCAAAGGAATGGGGAGATACTGGGCGACGGAGGACACAGATCCGCGGCGCGTCTATCACAACGTCCTCATCGAGCTGGACGAAACAAAAGGCATTAACAATGGCCAGCCCAGTTTGTGGGCATTGTGTTTCGATCAGCTGGGCGTCGGCGCCGGCGACCATGTGCTGCACCTGGGTTGCGGCACGGGATATTACACCGCCATCCTGGCCGAGTTAGCTGGTCCGCAGGGAAGAGTTACAGCCATTGAGATCGACGAAGCGCTGGCAGAGAGGGCGCGCACGGCGCTTGAGCCATGGCCTCAGGTTACCGTCGTACACGGCGACGGTTCCCGCGGCCCATTTGAGCCTGCTGACGTGATCGTGGTGAGCGCTGGAGTTACGCATCCGCTCCCCGCATGGCTCAGCGCCGTCAAGCCCGGCGGAAGACTTCTCTTTCCGTTGACGGTGAACAATGGACCGGGAGTTATGACGCTGCTGGCTCGCAAGAGCGCGGAGAGTTTTTCAGCTCGATTTTTGTGCGGGGTTGCGTTCATTGATTTTAGTGGAGCGCGCGACCCTGAAGTGAACAGCCAGCTATCGAAGGCGCTGCAGCGTAATCAAGGCGCGCCGGTCAAATCACTACGCTGCGACGGACATGAAAAAGAGGAGAGCTGCTGGCTGCATGGCGACGGGTGGTGCTTCTCGACCCGCGTGGCGCTTCAAGCCTCCAGCGCAAACAATCCCGGCAGCGCTTCGCCGGCCTTGCCCTCGACCACGTGCGTAAAGGCCGCGGCGTTCAGCGGCGGCTCCGGTCCCACGTAGACGGTGCGCGCGCCGTACTGCCGCGCCCAATGCACAAAGCTGGCCGCCGGATAGACCGAGCCCGAAGTGCCCACCACCACCATCAGCGTTGCTTTCTGCGATCTCCTGCTGAATGCGCTCCATCTCCAGCGGAATCTCGCCGAAGAAGACGATGTGCGGGCGCAGCCGTCCGCCACACGCGCAGCGGCCCACCTCGTCCAGAGCTGCGATAAATGGCACGATCCTCGACCGGCGGCCGTGCCGCAATTCCGTCTCGCAGTGCGCCTTGGTCAGTTCGCCGTGCATGTGCAGCAGCCGCCGCGAGCCGGCGCGCTCGTGCAGGTCGTCTACATTTTGCGTGCAGAGAAAGAAGCGGTCGCCGAGCTGCTGCTCCAATTCGGCCAGCGCAACGTGCGCCGGATTCGGCTCGGCTTCCGCGCCCGCCTCGCGCCGCGCCGCGTAGAACTCCCACACCCGCCATGGATTGCGCTCCCAGGCCTCCGGCGTGCATACATCCTCGATCCGATTCCCGGCCCACAATCCGTCCGCGGCGCGAAAGGTCGGCAACCCGCTCTCCGCGCTGATGCCCGCGCCGGTGAGGACGAAGACATGGTCGTCGGATTGGATGGAAATCTTGCTCATGGATTTATTCCAAATGAAAAGGAATCCAGTGTCTACTCAAGCCGGTGGTTGATCGACGGATTCAAGGCAAGGCTCGTGCCAGATCCCTGGCACATTATCCAACATGTATAAAACGTCACCCCCATGATAGAAGCTGACCTCTTTTACGTTTGCCGTTACCCCCGCATATTCCAACTGTTCAGGTTGTAGCTTGTGATGATATTTCCAGTCATGCGCGAAGGTTTCCAACGCGATTCTTGAAATTACACGAACAATGGATCTTTTCGGGAATTGTTCCTTGTAAGGTTCTCCCATTTTTATTCCTCACTGCGGATTCATTGCCATTAACTTTGTTGGATCGATAACAGGGGCACCACTGTTCACTGTCCACTATTCCCTGACCACTGCTTTCACGGCTCCAGCAGAATCTTCCCCGTCGTTTTGCGGTCTTCCAGGTCGGTCTGCGCCTGCGCGGCCTCGGCAGCGGATAGACGTACTCGGTGCGCAGCTTGAGTTCGCCCTTGGCGGCCCAGCCCAGCACATCGCCGGCGCGCCATTCCAGTTCCGCCCGCGTGGCCACATAGTGCCACAGCGTGGGGCGGGTGATGAAGAGCGAGCCCTTGCTGCTGAGCTGGATCAGGTCGAAGGGCGGCACCGGCCCGCTGGATGCGCCAAAGAGCGCCAGCAGCCCGCGCGGGCGCAGGCAGTTCAGGCTGCCCTCGAAGGTGGTCTTGCCCACCGAGTCGTAGACCACGTCCACGCCTTTGCCGCCGGTGAGCCGCTTGACCTCCGCCTCGAAGTCCTGCTCGGTGTAAAGAATCACATCGGAGGCGCCCGCCTCGCGCGAGAGCTCCGCCTTGTCCGCCGTGGAGACCGTGGTAATCACGCGCGCGCCCAGCCGCGCCGCCATCTGCGTCAGCAGCAGGCCCACGCCGCCGGCCCCGGCATGAACCAGCGCCGTGTCGCCGGCCTTCAGCGGAAAGGTCGAGTGAGAAAGGTAGTGCGCCGTCATGCCTTGCAGCATGCGCCGCCGCGGCCTGCTGCATGCGTCAGGCCGTCCGGCACCTTGACCAGCTGCGCCGCCGGAACCAGCGCGTACTCGGCATAGCTGCCCAGCACGCTCACCGAGGCCACCGCGTCGCCGGCGGCAAAGCCGGTCACGCCCGGACCCAGCTCCTCCACCGTGCCCGCCGCCTCGCTGCCCGGCGTCAGCGGCAGCGCGGCCTTGTAGACGCCCTTGCGGAAGTAGATCTCGATGAAGTTGACCCCGACAGCTTCCACGCGGATCAACACCTGCCCCGGCCCCGGCTGGGGGATGGGCAACTCGGCCAGCTTCAGAACCTCCGGCCCGCCTGTCTCGTGAATCTGGATGGCTTTCATCACAGGTTCAGCATGAACCCTGAGGGCGCGCTACTGCAAGCAGGGTTTTCTGTTCCCTATCCCTATTCCCTGTTCCCTGCTTTTCACGCTTCCGGCAGCAGGCTCGGCTCTTCCGAGGCTTGCAGGCGTACCATGTGCGCGATGGCGTAGGGGGCGCGATGCTGACTGGTGTGGTAGTGGCGCACCTGCAACTCGCCCAGCAGGCCGATAGCCAGCAATTGAATGCCGGCGACAATCAGCACCCCGGCAATCACCACCAGCGGCCCGTGCTGCTCCATCAAGCTCCAGTTGTGGATAAAGCAGTTTCATGCCCGATCAGCGTGGCCGAAAGGAGACTGCCCGTCAGCATACTCAGTATGCCCAGGGTGCCGAAAAAGTGCAGCGGGCGGGTCATGTACTTGAGCAGGAAGCGGATGGTCAGCAAGTCGAAGACGACACCGAAGGTGCGCCCAATGCCGTAGTGGCTCCTGCCCCGCTCGCGATTCACGTTGCGGATGGGAACCTCGCAGATGGAGGCGCCAAACCAGCTGGCCAGCGCGGGAATAAAGCGGTGCATCTCGCCATAGAGCGGAATGCTCTGAATCACCTCGCGGCGATAGGCCTTGAAGGTGGTGCCGAAGTCGTGAATATCCACGCCGGAGAGCCTGGCCATCAGCCAGTTGGCGCAACGCGAGGGGATGCGGCGCATCATAAAATTGTCCACGCGCTCCTTGCGCCAGCCACTGACTACGTCGTAGCCCTCGGCGAGCTTTTCCAGGAAGTGGGGAATGTCGTTGGGGTCGTGCTGCAGGTCGCCGTCCATAGCCAGGATGAACTCGCCCGAGGCATGGTCGAAGCCGGCAGCCAGCGCCGAGGTCTGGCCGAAGTTGCGGCGCAGCTTGATGACCAGCACGCGGCTATCCACCGCGGCAATCTCTTCCAGCAGCTTATAGGTATGATCGCTCGAGCCGTCGTCCACCAGCACCAGCTCAAAACTCTCGCCCACCTGTTCCATCACCTGCTTGAGGCGAGCATAGAGTACGGTGACATTCTCCTCTTCATTATTGAACGGCACTACGATCGAATACTTGGCCATAGTTCCAGTATAGATGCATCGCGGGGAGAATGATTACCTCCGCGCGGGAAAAGGATTACGTTTTGCCAAGAAATTCACGTTTTTACCATCGCGGAAACTCGCTTTGGCGACCGCATCCTGCGAAAAACCTACCGGTCCAGTTCGTCGAGCATGGCCTGCATCTCACTGACAGCATGGCGGTTGCCGCTGGACTCTGCGGAGATGATGCCGTGTTTCAGCCGAGCGACAGCCTCGGAGGCGCGGCCCGCCGTGACCAGCGTCTGCGCGGCCATGAAGTAGCCTGCCGTGTAGCCGGGATCATTGGCCGTGAGCGTATCGAACTCGGCAAGCGCCGCGGCCGTCTCGCCGCGGCCGGCCAGTTCCATCGCCAGCCCATAGCGGGCAAAGCTGTTGGTCGGGTCGAGCTCCAGAATCTCCTTGAGGCCGGCGATCTTGTCCATGGTGCTCCTTTGAGGCATGGTTCTGTCTAGTTCTGATATGAGATGTGTGGATAAAGCGCAGGATATTAGAGTATGATCGAAATTGAGGAGAAATTCCACATGGCAACCCAAGCCCAGCCACGCCTCCAAACATTTCGCTCCTCCAAGTTCAGGAAAACCCCAGCGAAAACGGCAGAAGAGGATTTCCTTGCCGGAGTTATGGTCTCTGTCTCCGCCTCGCTCGATTCGATGAGCGAAGAAGAGCGCGAAAAGGCCGTTGCCGCTGCGGAAAAAGCCGTCGCCCACCTTCAATAGCGCTTTGGTGGAAGCTGCCGGAAGCCTTGCAGGTGCGCACGTCCGACCGCACTCTCAGGATTGATTCCCAAAACGTCAAGAGCTGCCACAAAAGCATCTTCATCTCTCGCATCTACAGCCTTGTTCAAGGCCTTTTGCGCCCTGAGCTTGATTTGGTCGAGATGCTTCTTCGATCCGGTATCCTCGCGCATCTGACGAAGGATTTGGTCAGCCTTGTCATTAGGGTTACCATCATTCTTTCCCATCCGGTCACGCACCTTCCTTAAGAACTAACGATTGCTTAGTTCGCCACATTAGTCAAGGCGTTTCATACGCGAATTTCAATGAAAACAAAGGGGTTCATACATTTTTATCGTTGCACAAAACACATATTTCCGCGATAGGCTCAAACGGCTTTCACTATAGAATAGAGAGGAGGGTGCCTTTCACCAGCGTTGCATAATGTATAAATAGCTCTGTGGAAAAACCTCGAAATAATCTACAAATTAGCAGTAAAGAACTGTTCGCCATTGCTGGAAAGTACTGTGGACGCCTACAGGCCGTCCGCCGCCTGCTTCATTCTATCCGGCGAATGTACACTTGAAGCGCAAGCCTTTGTATGGAGCAGAACAAAGATGAACCCTCCTGAAGTTACCCCCACCTCCAGCCTCATACCCCGCACTGTCGCCAGTTCGCAGTCGGAGATGACCGAGATCGTTCTACCCAACGACACCAACCCCCTGGGCAATCTGCTGGGTGGACGGCTGATGCACTTCATTGATATGACCGGCGCAATGGCCGCCTACCGGCACGCGCGCACCTATATGGTGACCGCATCGATGGACCACATCGACTTCATTCGCCCGGTGCATCTGGGCAACCTGGTCACGCTCAAGTCCAGCGTCAACCGCGCCTTCAGCACTTCGATGGAGGTGGGCGTGAAGGTCTGGGCGGAGGACTCGCAGACCGGCGTTCAGCAGCACGTGGCCAGCGCCTATCTGGTCTTTGTAGCCATCGATAAGCAGGGCCGACCCCAGCAGGTTCCCGAACTGCTGCCGGAGACGCCCAACGAACAGCGCCGCTATGCCGATGCGCTGCTGCGCCGCGAGCATCGCGAGGCCGAGCACGCGCGCCGCAAGCAGGAGAAACAAGCCCACGCCGCGCTGGAAGACGCGGCAGCCGCTGAACCGCCAGCGCAGTGAAGAGCATCAGAAGAACAACAAGGTTTCCCAAAGGAGCAATCACAGACAATGGCTCATTCACCCGCCATGCCCGCGCCCGTCGCTTTGCCGGGAGTATCCAAGATCGTCGCCATCGGTTCCGGCAAGGGCGGCGTCGGCAAAACCACTGTCGCCGTCAACCTGGCCATAGCGCTCAGCCGGCTCGGCCAGCGCGTGGGCTTGATCGACGCCGACATCTACGGACCCAACGTTCCCCTCATGATGGGCTCGGCCAAGCCGCCAGTCGTAGGCCCGGACAACCGCATCGTCCCCAACGAAACCCATGGCGTGAAGACCATCTCCATAGGCTACATCTCCCCCGGCGACAAGCCGCTGGTGATGCGCGGGCCGATGCTGCACCAGATCATTCGCCAGTTTTTGCAACAGGTGGACTGGGGCGAGCTGGACTACCTGGTCGTCGATCTGCCACCGGGCACCGGCGATGTGGTCATCTCTTTGGTGCAGACCGTCCCGCTGACCGGCGCGGTGGTCGTCAGTACGCCCAGCGACGTGGCCCTGCAAGACGCGCGCAAGGCGCTGGAGATGTTCGCGCAGGTCAACGTCGAGGTGCTGGGCATCGTGGAGAATATGAGCCACTTCACCTGCCCGCATTGCCACCAGGAGATCGACATCTTCTCCCGTGGCGGCGCCGAGCGGACGGCCAAGCAATTCGGCGTTCCCTTTCTGGGTTCGATTGAACTGGTGCCCGCCATCCGCGAGGGCGGCGACCGCGGACTGCCCGTCGCGCTGGCCGGCCCCAAGAGCCCGCAGGCGGCCGAGTTCTATGCCGTGGCGGAAAAGCTGATGGAGCAAGCCGAGGCTGCGTCCGCCGCGGCCACCGATGTGATCGAGATCAGTTAACCACCTGCGGTGGGGCAGCCGGCTTCGCCTCGTCCGCGCCAGAAAAAAGGCGCGGATCGATCTTCCTTTTTATGGTAAAGAGTTTCTCCTGGAAGATATTCTTCAAATTCTTTCAGAAAAACAGACAGAAAAAACGGGGCAAGCGCCCCGCTTTTTCTGTTGATTGAAGTGCAATCTAACGCCAGTGACCTTCCTGCATCTCCCAGTGATCGCCGCGGTGGACCCACCTGTGGGCGACCCAACGCTGCCCTTCATGGGGCGGACGCTCCCAGCGGCCGGGGGTCCAGACGTAACGGGCGCCGTCCCAGCGGTGGTAGCCGTCGATCCACACGTATCCGCGATCGGGAGGCCGGCCGCGTTCTTCGTGCATGGGTGGCGGCGGCCCGATACGAACCACAACCTGCGCAAACGATGCCGCAGGGGAGAGAGTGAGTGCGAGCAATAGTGCCAGTGCAATCTTCTTCACGATGAATCAATTCTCCTGGGTTTGAGTTGCCGGAATCACGACCGCCTTCCGGCCTGCTGATGAATCAAACGTTGAGCGGCGAAATTAGTTGCGGTCCCGTGAGAATCGCAACCACGCTTTTTGTACCACCAAGGCTTCCCTCTCGGGTGTATAAAATTGCTCAGATCATTTTTCGGCGCTTACGCCCCTTTGTCAATTCTCCTCGGTCAGCGCCTCGGCTGCCGCGACGCAGGCCGCGCGGTCCACGTCGAGGTGGGTGACCAGGCGCATAGCATCCGGCCCGACGGCATTGGCCAGAATGCCGCGCGCCTTGAGCCGCGACGATAGCTCCTCCGCCCTCAGCGCGCCCGTCAGGCGGAAGATCACGATGTTGGTCTCGACCGCATCGAGGTCGATCTCCACGCTGTCCATGCCGGCCAGCGCCTCGGCCAGCAGGCGCGCGTTGGCGTGGTCCTCGTGCAGCCGCTTCGGCCCCTGCTCCAGCGCGATCAGCCCCGCCGCCGCCAAAATGCCCGCCTGCCTCATTCCGCCGCCCAACGCTTTTCGATAGATCCGCGCCTGCGCCATCAGTTCCGCCGAGCCAACCAGCATCGACCCCACCGGCGCGCCCAGACCCTTCGACAAGCAGAACATCACCGTGTCGAAGCCGCTGCTCAGCTCGCGCACATCGACTCCCAGCGCCGTGGCTGCATTGAAGATGCGCGCACCATCCAGATGCAACGGCAGCTTGCGCTCCTTCGCCCCGGCCCAAATCTCCCGCAACGCATCGAGGCGCGTACAGCGGCCGCCGGCCAGGTTGGCGGTGTTTTCAATCTCGATCAGTCCGGTAGCGGCGCGAAAGGCCCCGCGCGCAAAGATCACCGGCTCAATCTGCTTCCAGGTCAACGTGCCGCTCTCGGTATGGACGGCGCGAATCAGGCAGCCGGAAAAGACCGCTGTCGTGGCCATCTCGTAGTCCAGAATGTGCGCCCGCGACTCGGCGATCACCTCCTGGCCCGGGTGGGTGTGCAGGCGAATCGCGATCTGGTTGCCCATGGTGCCGGTGGGCACAAAAAGCGCCGCCTCGCGGCCGAAGCGCTCCGCCGCGCGCCGCTCCAGCAGATTCACGGTAGGGTCTTCGCCGTAAACGTCGTCGCCCACCTCCGCCGCGGCCATCGCCGCGCGCATCTCCACGGAGGGCCGTGTCACTGTATCTGAACGCAGATCGATGATGGCTGGCATTATTTTGTCCCTCTCAATTGAGTGTGGAAGCTTAGTTTCAAAATCCGTATAACCTAAACAAAAAGTATCCAACAAAACCAACGCCACCGAGATAATACAGTGCGACTGACCACCAAAACTCAGTCGGTTTTTCAGCGCGGATGACCGGGCCACCGCGTCCCCATAGTTTTCCGGTGCATGTCCCAGTGATAGCTAGAACCAATGAGAAAACTCCGAATATTAACAGCCCAACAGGCGGCCTTAACTCCGAATCAGGCATAGGCAACACCCCGTTTCCTTCCTGGTTGTGAGAGAACCCAATGCTGTTACTGCGGCACCTATTCCCTATTCCCTATTCCCTGTTCCTTGATCTCTGATCTCTGTTTACGGTATCTGCCCCATGGGCAGTTCCAGCACTGGCGTCCGCTTGCCGTCCTTGACCGCATAGGCCCACAGGCCGTGAAAGTTCTGCCGCAGTCCCGGCTGCGCCTTGAGCACGGCGGACAGCACGGCAATGGCCTCCGTGCGCACGGCCGCTGGGTCGGTCACTCCGGTCGATTCATAGACCACGCCCAGGTCGGCGTGCAGCAGCGACAGGTCCAGGTGAATGGTGTTGATCTTCCACGTACGCGGGCCATCCGGGAGCGTCATAGGGAAGGCTGCTTGCGGAGAATTCTTGAGCGCCGCCTGCTCGCCGTTGAGTTTATCCAGATTCGGCGAGGTGAGAATATCCACCGGCAGCAGCAGCGCGCGGGCCGCATCGTAGGCGTACCAGGCGGCCCAGAACTGGTTGTCTCTGGCCAGTTCGCGGGCGCGCGTCCACCACCAGACGCCGTCGTGGCCTTCGATGGCGCCCGGACGGATGGTCAGGCCGCCCAGCTTCCAGCTATTGGCGGAGCCGTCCCATGCCAGGATAATTGCCAACTGGCCGGCGTAGGGCGCTCCGGCAGCGTTGGCCAGCACCAGAGCGTAGCGGCCCGGCGGCAGCGCCCGCATGGTCAGCGTCACGGTCAGAGAACCGCTGGCGCTGGTGCAGAAGAACTGCGTGTCAGCGGGCGCGGCCAGGCTGGTCGCGTCCAGCAGGTAGAGGCTGCGCAGTTGAACCTGTCCGCCCTTCATCAGCAACGCGCCCGTCTGCGCCTCGGTGCTGATGCCCTCCCAGTCAGCCGCCACGGCAGGCAGCAGAGCGGCCTTCAGCGCGGCCAGATCCTGCTGCGCAACGGCCATAGCCAGCCGTCCGCCGGCCGCGGAAAGCGCATCGCGGTCCTGCGGCAGCAACTCGGCCTGCGTAGTGCAACTGGCCGCGCGCAGCGGCCGGGCTGCCGCCAATAGCAAAACTGATCCTGCCGTCACGGTCCAAATCCCCGTTCGAACTCCCCGCCAGAGACGCATCCGCTGCCCTCTCTCTCTGACCGGCATGGCAATTGTGAGCCTTCGCCGGTCACTGCTAGTCTAGTACAGTCAAATGTTCAGCAGAGGATTGCATGAAAAGTACAACTCCGACTGAAGACAGAAATCGCCTTGAAAAGTCATGGCTGCGATGGCCCGAACAGCTTCTGGGGCCCGCTCCCGGACTCAAGGAGTTGAATCTGGTTTGCTGGGGTCTCTTTCTTCTTGGCCTGGTGCCGGTTGTCGTCGCCGTTGTTTACGCCCACTTCACCTCGGCTGGCGTCCTGCACGCCGATTTCGTTTATCCGTATGGGGCCGGAAAGCTG
>CAWFZU010000256.1:0-3704 GCA_963820195.1 uncultured Acidobacteriaceae bacterium
AGAAACCGGCCTGCAAAGCAGGTGGGACGATCAACGCTGGTTGAACCAACATTCATTGAACAGGGGCTCAACTCGACAATCGGTTCTGTGTGCCGTGTCCGCCAGTCCGGAATGCCTAATGAACCGCGGAGAGCTCCACCTTCTTAGGAAGGGTTCACCGGCGCATAACCCACGGCCCCGTGGGCCGGATTCTACCTTCCCGCAATGCGGCTACCGCGCCACTGGCTCAAATGCCGTATTCTGACACTGGTGTATCCAGTTCTCTTCCATCTCGGTTCGATTCTGATTCCGTCCTATGGCGCGATGGCGCCGCTGGGCGTGTTGCTGGCGTTGTTGATGGCGCAGCGCACGGCGCGCATCGCCGGGGCTTGATGCCGGCAAGGTGTGGAATCTGTGCGTGATGGCGCTCTTTGCGGCGCTGATGTGCTCGCGGCTGCTGCTGATGGCTCTCAACTGGAGTGACTTGCGCCTTCACCCTTCATGGATGCTGGGGCTGGCGATGATTCATCATCCGCTGCTGGCTGGCTTCGGAGCGCTGGCCGCGGCGGCGGTCGGCTGTTTTGTATGGACGCGGACAGCGGCTGCCGCTGTGGAGCACGGCCGATGCGCTGGCCGCGCCCGTGGCACTGGGGCTGGCCTTCGAGCAATTCGGCGCGCTGCTGGCCGGCTCGGGCTATGGGACTGAAGCCGCGGCGCGCTGGGCCGTCACCTACACCCATCCGCTGGCCGCTCTCTGGAGCGGCGCTCCGCTGGGGGTTGCCGTGCATCCGGTGCAGGCCTACGCGGCGCTGGGGTTTCTTGCGCTCTCGATTCTTATGCTGGTTTGGCTGCCTTATCGACGCCAGCCGGGCGATGTTGCGGGGTTGTTGTTGCTGGGCGCGGGCGTGGTGGTTTTTGTCACCGAGTTCTGGCGCGATTCCGAGGGGCGCGGCGCATTGCTGGGTGGTGCGTTGAATGGACCGCAGGCGGCGGCGATTCTGCTGGTCATGGCTGGAGGATTGGTGATGCTGGAACGGAAGAGGCCGATTGATAGTTGAGGATTCCCAGGTCTCAAAATCGAGACCTGGGGCACCCAGCTTTTATGGTTGCCAACGAAAGACGAGGCGGCAAATGGCTGAACTGCGCACCATCGAAGCACCGGCGGAGGCCAAAGGGCAGCGGCTCGATCTGTTCCTGGCCGCGCAGCTTGAAGGCGTGAGCCGCTCGCGCGTGCAACTGCTGATGGACCAGGGCGATGTGCTGGTCAATGGCATGCGCGAAAAGGCCTCGCTCAAGCTGCGCGGGGGCGAGCGGATCGACATTACCGGCGAGCCGCGTCCGGCGCCGCTCAAGGCCATGGCGGAAGAGATTCCGCTGGACGTGATCTACGAGGACGAGGATCTGGCGGTGGTCAACAAGCCGGCCGGGATGATGGTTCATGCCGGGTCGGGGCAGAATGAAGACGCGCGCAACCGCGGCACGCTGGTCAATGCGCTGCTCTACCGCTTCAAGAAGCTCTCGGCCACCGGCGGCGATTTGCGGCCGGGGATCGTGCATCGGCTGGACAAGGAGACCAGCGGGCTGATCGTGGTGGCCAAGAACGACCGCGCCCATGCGGCTTTGGCGGAGATGTTCTCCAGCCGCCAGATCAAGAAGACTTACATTGCGCTGGTGCAGGGAGCGGTGGAGCGGGCCAAGGGCACCATCAACGCCAGCGTGGGCCGGGACCCGATGCGGCGCACGCGTATGACGGCGAAACCGCTGGGCGACGCGCGCGCGGCTGTCTCGCACTACGAGGTGGTGCGGCGGCTGGTGAATCGCTTCGGCAAGTTCACGCTGGTGCGGGTGCGCATCGAGACCGGCCGAACGCATCAGATTCGCGTTCATATGGCGTCGATTGGCCACCCGGTGGTGGGCGACACGCTCTATGGCGGCTCGGGGCAGTTGACCGACCAGGTAGCCTCGCAGGCCGCGACCTCCAAGGCCGCGCGGCGCAAATCGGAGCCGGAGAGGCTCAAGCTGGGGCGCAACTTTCTGCACGCGGCGCAGCCTCGAGTTTCCGCACCCCAGGACCGGGAAGCTGCTCGCAACTTGAGGCGCCGCTGCCCGTCGAGCTGGAGGCGTTTTTAAGCCGGCTGGAAGACCGGCAAGCTCCTTCATCGGAATGAAGAGCAGGAGTGGCGCAAAATCGAGGCATGGTTGATAAAATGAAGGAGCTATGAACAGAAGGTTTTCAGGATTTGTATTTACGATGGCGTTTGCGTTTTCTGCGCTGCAGGCGCAGCAACCCGCTGCCTCGCCGGCAGCCCAATCCGCTCCGACCGCTCAGCAGCCTGACGTCAATGAGCCCACGATCCGGTTGAACGTCAATGAGGTCAACCTTATCTTCACCGTGACCGACAGGCACGGGCACTATATTCCCAATCTGCGGCAAAGCGATTTCGCGCTGCTCGACGACCAGAAGGCGCCGTCCAAGGTCACCTCCTTTCACCAGCAGATCAATCTGCCGCTGCGCGTGGGCGTGGTCATCGACGCCAGTACCTCGATCCGCTCGCGCTTTCAATTCGAGCAGCAGTCCGCCACCGAGTTTCTCTTGCAGATTCTCAAGGCCAAAAGCGACCGTGCCTTCGTGATGGGCTTCGACTCCACACCGTCGATCCAACAAGACTGGACCAACAACATTGATGCTCTTGAGGCGGGGGTGAACCGGCTGCGTCCGGGCGGCGGCACGGCGCTCTTCGATGCCGTCTACACCGCCTGCCGCGACAAGCTGCTCACCGAGCGCGGCCCGGAGCCGGTGCGCAAGGCGATGGTGCTGATCTCCGACGGCGACGACAACCAGAGCCGCGTCTACCTGGAGGAGGCCATCAAGGAATGCCAGCGGGCCGAGACCATTATCTATTCCATCAGCACCAACTGGACGCCCAGCCGCGGCAAGGGCGACGATGTGCTGACCAAATTGTCGGAGGAAACCGGCGGGCAGGTCTTCTTTCCGCCTTCCGTCGAGGAGATGACGAACAGCTTTCAATCCATCGAGGAGGAACTACGCAGCCAGTACTCGTTGGTCTATACGCCCGCCGATTTTAAGGACAATGGAGCCTTCCGTCCTATTTATCTATTCTGCAACGACCGGCGCTACCAGGCGCGAGCCAAGAAGGGCTACTTTGCGCCCCGGCCGGGGAGCCACTAGCGGCGGCGGAGTACTTCAGTAGGATGGCTGAAGATTGATTTTAATGCGGAGCGGAATGCCCCGGCCTGCTGCCAGTTCGAGCATCCTGTCAAGCCAGCACAATTCTTCGCCGCCAGGATTCAGAAACGTTTGCTCTGAATTTTCATCGTCGCGCTTGCCTCCCAGCCCCGGCTTCAGGCGATACTAAGTGCATGGCAGCCGATATGCACCAGAACCTGGAGATTCTTTATACCCGCCAGCAGATTGCAGAGCGCGTCACCGAGATGGGCGCGCAGATTACCCGTGACCTGAACGGCGAAAAGCTGGTAATGGTGGGCGTGCTGAAGGGCGCGGCGCCGTTTCTGGCCGACCTGGCGCGGGCCGTCCATGTGGACGCAACCTTCGACTTTGTGGCCACCTCCAGCTATGGCAGCGGGCGGCGCTCCTCGGGCGCGGTCAAGCTGATCAAGGACCTGGATGAGCCGGTGGAGGAACAATACGTAACTGAACGAAAGGCGCTCCGGAAGAAAACTGAACGAAGTAAAGGCGAAGAAGA
>CAWFZU010000257.1:0-15695 GCA_963820195.1 uncultured Acidobacteriaceae bacterium
GCATTTTAGTAAATAGTGTATACTCTCTTTGGCGAGACTCTGCGACGGACACAGATATGGGTAAACCCCTTGGGGATGATCTGCGCCGTAGGTTGCTCTTGGCCTATGATCAAGGCGAAGGAACGTTGGAGGCACTGGCCGATCGCTTTCTGGTGAGTGTTGGCTGGGCGAAGAAGATTTCCGCCGCGCGCAACCGCACCGGTCAAGCCGAACGTTTGCCTCACAAGCCGGGGCGTAAACCGCACGCCGGAATTAAGGCGCAACAACAGGTGAGGACCTGGTTTGCTGAGCAGTCCGATCTGACGCTGGCAGAAGTGCAGCAGAAATTACTCGGCGAGGCGGATGTCTCGCTCAGCTTGCCCCAGATCTGGAAGCTGTTGCGAAAACTGGGATTGCGACTTAAAAAAGTCGCTCCACGCCACTGAGCGGGATACCGAAGCCAATCGTCAACAGCGTCAGGAGTTTATCGCTCAACTCGCGACGATCCCTCAGGAACACCTGATTTTCCTGGACGAAAGCGGGGTCACTACCTCAATGACGCGGCTCTATGCGCGCAGCGCTGGAGGCGGGCGCATCTGTGAAACAACGCCCGGTGGACGCTGGAAAATCATGACCATTCTGGGCGCGATGAGCCTGCGCGGAATCATTGCATCGATGACCATCGAAGAGGCCACCGATGGCGACATCTTTCTGGCCTACGTTGAGCACATCCTGTGTGCGGCGCTCAAGCCCGGCGACGTAGTGGTGATGGATAACTTGAGTTCGCACAAGATCAAGGGCGTACGGCAATTGATCGAGAAAGCAGGGGCGAAAGTGCTCTTCCTGCCGCCCTACTCGCCTGACCTCAACCCCATCGAGAAAGCGTGGTCCAAGCTCAAACAAATCCTTCGTTCAGCCAAAGCAAGAACCAAAGAAGCGCTGGATATAGCCATCGCCGATGCCATCCGAATGATCACTCCAGACAACGCAAAGGCATGGTTCAATCACTGCATCAATGGTCTACGGTAATTGCTAAAATGCTCTAGCTTCCTCGTCGCCAATCAGTCGGGCCAGCGCCTCCGTCGCCAAATGTTTCTGGTAACGCAGATAGCGTTTCACAATAAGCTCTCGTTCGGGATGTGCTTGCAGCCAACCTTCTCCATGCCGGAGAAGCTTATCCACTTCATCCTGGCCGACCCAATAATGCTTCTCGGCATCGAGCACAGGGATCAGCACATACAGATGCGTGAGCAACTTCTGTAGGCTGATCTCCTGCTCCAATTCGACGGTGTAGTAGTTGCTCTCGCCCCATTCAGGAAATTTTTCGTCGAGGGTATGGTGCTCTGCCCGAACGGTGTAACCGAGCGGCTCGAAGAGGCGCTTCAGGATCTCTTCACCTCCCCGGCAAGGCAACACGGTGATCCGAGCGACCAGTGGCAAAGGCTGGTCCACAAGTTCTGGACGCCCCTTGCTGCTGCCGCCGAGCGCGCTCGCGAGCACGCGAGCAATGGCGACACTCAGGAAAGACGAAGCGACATAAGGCCGGTCGTTGACGTATTGGTCGAGAGCGCCGCCCTCGCCTGATGGCCCGCGGCGCGTGCGCACCAGCGCGACTGGGTCCACATCGAGCAGTAGCGCCGCTGTGCAGCTTTCGTTCGTTGCCTCGGGATAGAAGACGTGGGCTTTTCCGAACGAAAGATCGAATGACTGTACTCGATCCGGGTTCTTATGAAGCAGGTACCCCAAATCCGTAGCGGGCAGGCGCGTGTTGTTAATCGTTATCAACATAACCATCCATCATATGTCATGCGCTGGGGAAGAGAACTTGCCTCGCTCCAGCGAAACTGGTTGCGGAGAGGAGAGTCGAACTCCTGATCTCTCGATTATCGATCGAGTGCTTTGAACCAGCTAAGCTACTCCGCAATGGAGCCGAAAAGCGGAATCGAACCGCTGACCTCCTGCGTACCGAGCAGGCGCTCTTCCAACTGAGCTATTTCGGCGTTGAATCTGGTGCGGACGGCAGGACTCGAACCTGCGATGAACTGGGTGTAGGCCAGCCGATTTAGCCGCTAATCTACGTCCGCAAACCTGGTGCGCGTGGGCAGACTCGAACTGCCATCACAAGCTTCGGAGGCTTGTGCTCTATCCGTTGAACTACACGCGCAAAATCTTGTGGTCAACCCGCCCGGATTTGAACCGGGAACTATGCTTTAGGAGAGCATCGTGATCTCCAGTTTCACCACGGGTCGATGGAGAGCCTACCCGGAATCCAACCGGGATTCGCGTTTTAGAAGAACGCCGTCTTGTGCGTTAGACGATAGGCTCATGGTCAGGGTTCCCATCGATGCCCAGAGGGCGCCCACTTCGTCGGTTGGATGACATGGTGGGTCCGGTGAGATTTGAACTCACGTCTCTTCGCTTAAAAGGCGAGTGCAGATAGCCGCTATGCGACGAACCCAAATGGTGAGCGCGGCTGGATTTGAACCAGCGTCAGCCTGCTTAAGAGGCAGGTATAATCAGCCGCTATACGACGCGCTCATGGTGTACGTGGCGGGTGTCGAACCCGCAGTCTGTCTCTTATAAGGAGACGGCTACATGCCAGCTAGTGTAGTGCGTCGCAAATAGAGTCAACTATAGGACGGGCATCATCTTATGATGAGGAGACCTCGTCATGCGTGTTGCTCAGCCTATTGTTTTAGATCAACAGAGTCGGCTACAACTTGAGCGCCAAGCGCGTGGCCGCTCGGTGGCGGTTCGAGTCGCCGTTCGTAGCCGCATTGTGCTGCTGGCCGCGGATGGCAGGCAGAACAAGCAGATTGGCATTGAACTCGGAGTCAGCACACGCATGGTGGCGTTGTGGCGCGGTCGATTTCTCCTGCGCGGTGTCGAGGGATTGCTCAAGGATGCGCCCCGGCCTGGGCGTACCCCGTCGATCAAGGCCTCAGTGATCGACACCGTGATCCAGAAGACCACGCGAACAACTCCGGCCAACGCGACGCATTGGTCCACGCGCACCATGGCCTGCGAAGTGGGCATCAGCGAATCCAGCGTGCGGCGCATCTGGCACGCGCATGGACTCAAGCCGCATCTTGTCGAGACCTTCAAGGTAAGCAGCGATCCAGAGTTTGCCAGCAAGCTGGAAGCTATCGTCGGCTTGTATCTCAACCCGCCCGAACACGCGCTGGTCTTGTGCGCGGACGAAAAGAGCCAGATACAAGCGCTGGACAGAACCCAGCCAGGACTGCCCTTGAAGAAAGGCCGCGGCCAGACCATGACACACGACTACAAGCGCAACGGCACGTCCACCTTGTTCGCCGCTCTCAACACGCTCAACGGCGAGGTCTTTGGCCTGTGCCAGGAGCGGCACCGGCACCAGGAGTGGCTGAAGTTCCTTCGCCTGATCGACCAGACCATCCCACAGGAAAAAGAGGTGCATCTGATCTGCGACAACTATTCCACTCACAAACACGAGAGGGTTGTTCGCTGGTTCGTCAGCCACCCGCGCTTTCACGTTCACTTCACGCCGACATCGGCAAGCTGGCTCAACATGGTCGAACGTTTCTTCCGCGATCTGACAGAAAATCAACTCCGGCGCGGCGTCTTCCAAGACCTCGAACAACTGATTACGACCATCGGCAACTATATCGACCACCATAACAAGAATCCAAAGCCCTTCATCTGGACAGCAAAAGCATCAGACATCCTCGAAAAAGTCACCCGCGCTCAGGCTGCCCTCAATAAACGCCTGTCTGTGTGACGCACACCACTAGCAGCTACACGTACCTGGTGCCAGCGGCTGAACTCGAATCAGCTACAACAGGGTTATGAGACCTGCGACTATCCACTTCGTCTTCGCTGGCATAAGTTGGCACGGGCGGAGGGATTTGAACCCCCAAGTTCGGCTTTGGAGACCGACAGTTTGACGTTGAGCTTACGCCCGCAATTTCAAAGAGCAACAAAAAACCCGGCGCTAGGCCGGGTCCGGTGCAAAAACAAATACACTCAGACCCTCAAGACACGACTCCCCAAATGACCCGCTTGGTCATTCTGGCTATGACGTGTTTGAAGGTCTGCTGCATAAGTCTCATTTCCATTTACAGAGTACATCAGTTCGCGGCGCATTGCAATTCAATCCTTGTATGGATCGAACTCTTTCGCCGAAGCCATCGCCACACCGATAGGTGTCAGCCGATGCAGGATGCGCACGGAGTCCGAGACCGAATCCAGAACCTGGTCAAGCCGCTTGTAGCAATCGGGAGACTCATCCAGTCCTCCGCCGCGCAGTTCGATCCCGGAACGGTCTATCCATGAACGCATCATCTCCTGGGTTACCTTTCCGGCGCGTTTGCACTCGCCGGTCTTGCGGTCGAAGATACCGCGCGCTTCATTGCGGCTCATGGCCCGGCCAGCACCGTGAACGGTGGAATAGAGACTGTACTTTGCATTCTCGTTCTCCACGCCTTCAAGGATGACAGATTGTTCGCCCATAGAACCTCCGACAAATCCCTTCTCTCCGGGAAATGCCGGAGTGGCGCCCTTACGAACAACCCAAAGCATCTCGTCGCCATGCTTCTCGTGCCATGCAAAGTTATGGTGGTTATGAACGACCTCCACAACATCCGCTCCAAGAATCTTCGCCACTCGGTCGCAGACCCAGTCACGGCCTGCATACGCATAAAAGCCGGCGAGATTCATAGCCAGCAGATACTGCGAACCCAGATCACTGTTTACGTCCAGGACACAAGGCTCAACATCCATGCCGTCCTTGGCGCCGGCAGCCTTGAGGAACCAAGTTGCAACTCCGTGGCCGAAGCCGCGAGATCCAAAGTGAACACCAACCCAGACGCAATCTTCTTCATCAGTAAAGATGTCCACGTAGTGGTTGCCCGATCCGACGGTCCCGAGTTGCGCCTCAGCCTTCTGGTATAGAGGCTTCGTTGCTTCCAGAGTCCAGCCTTCCAGCGCACTATCCAGCACTTCGCTGTCTACGCGCTCATTATTCTTGCGGCCGATGCCAAAGCTGATGGTGTTCCAGATCTCGTCCATGAACTGGCCGATATCCGGGCGCAAGTCGCAGCCTTTCATATCAAGCCGGACTGCCTTGTTGCCACAGCCAATGTCGTATCCAACACCGGTAGGGCTGATGGCATTTCTGTAGGCGACAACGCCACCAATAGGCACACCATAGCCAAGATGGTTGTCGGGCATCAATGCGCACTTATCGGCGGTCTTCGCGCAAGTGCGGATCTGCTTGAGAGTCTTCTCGTCAGCCTCGCCAAACACCGGAATGTTTCCATCGATCAACTGCATTTCCATTCCTCTTTCTTGATGGAGCACCTGGCAGGACTCGAACCTGCATAGAGGCTGTTAACCTCAACCCGCGTTCGTAGCGCGGCGGCTAATCCAGTTCACACCACAGGTGCACAATCATGGTCTGCGCGGAGAGATTTGAACTCCCGTCATCTCGCTCCCAGGGCGAGTGCCTCAAGCCAGGCTAGGCTACGCGCAGACAACTTGGTGGCTTCGGCGGATTTCGAGACCGCGACGCTCACGCCTTCAACGTGACGCTCTACCCTCTGAGCTACGAAGCCAAACATGGTGGACCTGGAGAATATCGAAATCTCGACCTCCGCATTGCAAGTGCGGCGCTCTGCCTACTGAGCTACAGGCCCACATAAAACTTGGAGGGAACGGAGGAAGTCGAATCCTCTAAAACGTGATCCACAATCACGCGCCGCACCGTTTGGCTTCATTCCCCGTGTTGGAGCCGGTAGAGGTAATCGAAACCTCGAATCTGCGGTTCACAAAACCGCCGCTCTGCCGCTTGAGCTATACCGGCCCATCTTCATCCGCGAACGGCAAACCGCCGGTCGCCTTCGGAGTCGGCGTACAGATACCGACTCCACTCGTTCACCTCCAATCCCATCGAACGCAGAATGAATCTGCTGGTGTGAACGCTCGCCGGTAGCGGCCGTCGCAACAGCGGCATTCCAGCCTCTTCCGGCGTTCTATCCGCCTTGCGGTGATTATCCTTTCGGCAGCAAGCTACCAGATTCTCCCAAGAATTCTTTCCGCCCTGCGCTCTGGGTATCACATGATCTAGCGTCAAATCGCTACCGTGAAACTTCAGTCCGCAGTATTGGCAGCGGTACGAATCCCTCATAAGAATGTTGCGGCGCGTGGTAACCTGCAGCCGAACGGGCACATGCCTGTACACCAGCAGCCGAATAACACTCGGCAGATAGATACCGGGGTAGACCAGCTTCTTAGTAGCTAGCTCCACCGTGGCTTTTCCTGTTGTAACAAGCTTGAGCGCCCGCATCGCCGGAATGATGCGCAGGGCCTCATACGACGCATTGAGTTGCAGTACCGGCCTGCGCATCATGTTCATTGCAGTTCTCCTTATGCTGCTTCACTTTCTTGTGGAGCCCCATTGACGCCTTGAACGCCAGTCTTGTGATTACGATTCACAGGCTCTTCCTGTTGAGCTAATGGGGCCTTACGCTTTGCAATCACCGCCGCCTGAATTGTTTTGAAGTCGGCGGAGACAAGAATCATTTTGTGCTGCGTCATCGTCGTCTTTCTTTCAAGTGGAGCGGGCATCGGGATTTGAACCCGAGTCTCCGGCTCGGCAAGCCAGCACTCTACCGCTGAGCTATGCCCGCTATCCTTGGCTCGGTCGCTCCGATTCGAACGGAGATAAAGTGCTTCAAAGGCACTTGGCCTACCATTAGCCGACGACCGATCAATTCTGGCTCCCCGCGACGGACTCGAACCGCCATAGCGACCTTCAGAGAGTCGCGTCCTGCCATTGAACGAACGGGGAATTATTCAAATGTTGGCTCCGAGAGTCGGATTCGAACTGACGTCTCGCTGCTTAACAGGCAGCCGCTCTACCCTTGAGCTATCTCGGAGTAATGCAAACTTACACAAGTCCGCGCACCGCTGACCTATCTCGGATCAGCGCCATAAAACTAAAAACCCTCTGGCCAATTGGCTCAGAGGGTAGATGGAATCCAGATTCAGAATCCCCTGAGCTATCACATAGGTACACCCTGCCGCGGTTGCGCGGTGGCTGGTGTAAATCCGTGATTGACTCGGTTCATCATTGCAAATCTAACTTATCCCGAATCGAGACAGAAAGTCAAGTGGTAGCCCGATAATAATTTACCTCCAGTTGCCGCATCGAGAATCCGGCCTCTCAACTGCCAAAGGGACTATCCGTGAAATTGGCGCCGGTGACGGGAATCGAACCCGCGATTCAATGCCTTGAAAGAGCATCCGCCAAACCAGCCTAGCGTACACCGGCGAAAATGGCGGCTACGACGAGATTCAAACTCGCACCGTACTCCTCGACAGGGAGGCGTCCTATCATAAGACGACGTAGCCGTTCTGGGGCGCTATTCGAGCGTTCGATTTCTCGCCTTATGAAGGCAGCGTGATCGACCGCTTCTCCACCCCAGATGCAACAAACACAAAACAACTCTGGTGCATGTGAGAGGATTCGAACCTCCAAAACCCCGAAGGGTCGCGGTTTTACGGACCGCTGCAGCTAACCGTATCTGCCTCACATGCACATCACTGGCGGAGAGAGCGTGGATTTGAACCCGCGGCACCCGTAAGGTGCTCTCGCTTTCAGGGCGAGTGCCATAAACCTGACTCGGCCATCTCTCCAAATTGGCGGAAGCGGAGCGAGTCGAACGCTCACATCCCGAAGGACGGCCCGCTTCGAACGGGGTGGGCTCGCCAAATGCCCAGCGCTTCCAAGACAACCTGGTGGTGATGAGAGGATTCGAACCTCTGGGTCCGGGTCTTAACCGGGCCTCTGACTTTCCGGGTCAGTTGTTTAAGCCACTCACACACATCACCGCAAAACAAACTGGCGGAGAGTATTCGATTCGAACGAATGACACCTTAGTGGTGTTCCGCGTTAGCAGTGCGGCGCCTTAGACCACTCGGCCAACTCTCCGTATTCAACTGCTCTGGTGCCGGCCGGGGGCATCGAACCCCCACGTCGTGAGACACCGCGTTTTGAATGCAGCGCGTCTTCCATTCCGCCAGGCCGGCACATCTTTGGTAGGAGCGAGGGGAGTCGAACCCCCAAGCCCGAAGGCGCTTGATTCTAAGTCAAGTGCGGCTTCCAGTTTCGCCACGCTCCTACGATCTTGGTGCGGATGAAGGGATTTGAACCCTTACGCCAATTACGGCACATGCTCCTGAACCATGCGTGTCTTCCGTTCCACCACATCCGCGTGGTACCCGAAGAGGGATTCGAACCCTCACGCTCTGATGAGCACAGCGACCTCAACGCTGCGTGTCTCCCATTCCACCATCCGGGTATAACTCCTGAAGGCATAACTCACCTATGACGACTTTGCATGTCGCCCCTTCGAGCTTTTGAATATAAAGCTCGTGGTGCGGGATGTAGGACTCGAACCTACACGTCCGAAGACACTCGATCTTAAGTCGAGCGCGGCTTCCGTTTCGCCAATCCCGCACAAACTAAAAGCCCCCCGATTTCTCGGAGGGCTTCGATTCTGACCGTTCAAATGGCGTCAGCGCACGAAGCCTCCCGATTCCAGCAGATAGCTGGACGATGAGAGGCGATCGGAGTTGACTAACATGACGCGCATTGGTTTCAATCCTTCATCTCTTAGATACCATGTCTTTATTGAAAATGCAAGCTCTAACTGACAACATTTTCATTGTTGGCTTTGCAGATGGGCGAGCAGGGCTGGATCGCATCGCTATCGGTTGCATCTTCCGATGAAGCCGACGGCATTGTCCCTATCGACAAAAAGCTCCCTGATCTTGCAAAGATGCACTCTTGCCGTCCGGCAATCATATTTCGATTTCATAAGATCAAAACTTCTCTGCGCCAATGGTTCCTCAAAGAGCCTTCAGTTTCCTCCTGCGCCATGATGCAATCCCTGTTTCCAGCAATGCCTCGGCGATTTTCCATGAGGTGCAAATTGCCCGTCTGGGCAAAATAGACACGCCCGACAATCCATTGCATCGTGGGAATAGGAGCGTACGAATAATGTTCGATTCCCGCCATGCTTCTTGAACCTCTACTCGAATCAGCGAACAGGCTGCGGCCCTCGTGAAGGTGCATCCCAAAGCCTTGCCGCGTTACGCGCGCACCGGCCTCGTTGCCGGTCTGCGCGTCGGCAAGCTGTGGCGACTTTCGGGCTTCTCGATCTCGGCCACTGTCCGCCTTACGCGGTAAACTCGGAACAGCTATCCGTGCCGCCTCACCACTCTTGAAACGGAGAAGAAATGAGACGGACACGCTATCAACAAGGCAACCTCCAGCTTGCGGAGCGCAAGCGCGGTCCAAGCGCCTGGGAGTATCGCTGGTACGAATCCCTTGCCGACGGGAGCCGCAAACGCCGCAGTCTGGTTGTCGGAAGTGTGGAACAGTATCCGAACGAGGCAGCGGCGAAACGGGCCGTTGCGTCGCTTTTGGTCAACATCAACGCTGAGAGTCCGCGCTTCAGCCTCGAAGCGGTCAGTGTTCAAACGCTTATCGAACACTACCGGGAAAAGGAACTGGGCAAGGACTCGAACAAAACCTTCGCAACCTGCGAAACGTACCAGGGCTACTTCAGAAAGTGGATTCTGCCTCGATGGGGAAACTACCGGCTGAAGGATGTTAAATCGGTTGCCGTCGAAGAGTGGCTTCGTTCGCTCGATCTCTCCAACGGCAGCAAGGCAAAAATTCGGAACATCATGCACGCTGTCTTCAATCACGCGGTTCGCTGGGAGTGGCACGACCGGAATCCCATTACGCATGTGCGCCAGAGCGCAAAGCGCAAGAGTATTCCCACCGTGTTGACGCTTGCCGAGGTCGAGGAATTGCTTCTCTATCTCGAAGAGCCGACGCACACCGCCGTTCTGGTCGACGTGATGACCGGGCTGCGGGTGGGTGAACTGCTGGCGCTCAAATGGCAGGACATTGATTTCGAGAAGTTCGAGATCAGCGTCACGCGGTCCATTTCACTTCAGCACGTGGGCGAATGCAAGACGGAGGCATCGCGCAAGCCGGTTCCATTGGATTCGCGTCTGGCGGAGTCATTGTGGCGCTGGCGAACTCTCTGCGCTTACCCGCAACCGGAGGATTGGGTCTTTGCCAGTCCACACGTCAAAGGAACACAACCGTACTGGCCGGGAACGCTCAACCGCTGGCACCTGCAACCGGCAGTGAAGGCCGCTGGAATCCAGGGCCGGATCGGCTGGCACACTTTCCGGCGCACATACGCGACTCTTCTCAAAGCGAATGGGGAGGATGTCAAGACTGTGCAGGAATTATTGCGGCACGCAAACAGCTTGGTGACGATGAATCTTTACGCGCAGGCCATCACGGATGTGAAGCGTAAAGCGCAGAGCCGCCTGGTGAGCATGTTGCTCGACGACAACCTTCACAACGAGAGCACCGCTGCTATTGGAACAATACGGACGTACGAAAAAATCATCGAAGCGCGTAAGTTGCTGAAATGATTGGCGTCCCCGACGGGATTTGAACCCGTGTTATCGCCGTGAAAGGGCGGTGTCCTAGGCCGGGCTAGACGACGGGGACGCTGAAGAGGGCGAAGAATCAGCCGGGATTGGCCGGATGCGCCCTTATGAAGGCTACCAACTCAGGAGAGCCCTGTCAAAGAGTAGAAGCTGTGCCGGGAAACCAAAGAGTTCTGGCACGGATTATCGGGGCTGCTGTCGATAACCTTGGTGTGGATGAGAAACGCGACGAGTGGAACGGCTTCAACCTCCTTGTCAAGCTCGACAGAACATCGGGCAGCCTGGCATTCCACCCTGGGAAGACGGGCCGGTGAGAGTTTTTTTGCGTCAATCCCGTGCCTCCAGACGTCACAATACAGAAGGTGGAGCTGTGTGGATTCTCCGCGCCGGAAGTTGCTGAGGCGTAATAGGCTGCTTCTCAGCAACGGCGATGCATTGGAGCGGTATCAAACTTTAGGAACGTAGGGCGGTAGATTGCCGTAGAAAAGATCAAGCGAGGAAGAGCGAGTTGAAACAGATTGTTGGGATAGGTTGTTTTTTGCTGCTTGGGTTGGCGGTTACGGGCTGCGAGAAGAAGCCGGCGGCCGCGGCCGGAGCCGGGATGCAGGCCATGCCGGTGCAGACGGTGACGGTAGCGCTGCAACCGGTGGCGCAGTCGAGCGAGTATGTGGCCACCATCAAGTCGCGGCGTTCGGCCACGCTGCTGCCTCAGGTGAGCGGCTTGGTGACCAAGATTCTCGTCCGCTCCGGCGACCATGTGAAAGCGGGCGAAGTGCTGATGGAGATTGATCCGCGGCTTGCAGATGGCCACGGTCGATTCGGCGCGCGCCACGGAGCGGCAGAAGAAGGCTCTCTACGATTACAACGCGGTGGAGGTCGAGCGGCAGCGCAAACTCTTCGAGGCGGGCGTGACCAGCCGCGACGCCTACGATCAGGCGCAGCAGTCCTTCGGCAACACCAAGGCGGATTACGAGTCGGCGGTGGAACTGCGCAAGACGCAGGAGGAGCAACTGGCCTACTACAGCATCCGCGCGCCCTTCGACGGCGTGGTGGGCGACATTCCGGTGCACGTGGGCGACTTTGCTTCGCCGATGAACTCCCCGGCCACGGTGCTGACTACGGTAGATGAGAGCAAGGACCTGGAAGCTTACATCTACATTCCCACGGAGCGCGCCGAGCAGGTGCGCCTGGGGCTGGATGTGGAGCTGATGGACGACTCCGGCAAGCTGCTGGACAAGACGAAGATTGATTTTCTTTCCCCGCAGGTGGATAGCACATTGCAGGGGATTCTGGTGAAGGCGCCGGTGCGGGCCTCGCCCGAGCTGCTGCGTAACGCGCAGATGATCAAGGCGCGGGTGATCTGGAGCACGACGCCGATGGCGGTGATTCCGGTGCTGGCGGTAACGCGGCAGAGCGGGCAGAGCTTCGTCTTTGTGGCGCAGGGGCAGGGCGGCCACTTTACGGCTCGCCAGACTTCGGTCACGCTCGGCGATACGGTGGGCAACAGCTACTCCATCACCTCCGGGCTGAAGGCGGGCGACCGGGTGGTTGTCTCCAGTACGCAATATTTGGTGAACGGCATGCCGGTGATGCCGCTGCCCGGAGCTTAGATCTCGGTTTAGCTATGCGCCTCCGGCCCGATCCGGAGGCAGGCACAGGACGCCGGTCACTCCGCGCCCATTGCAGACTGAAAAGGAAGGCAACCCTTGTTTGTAGATTTCTTTATTCATCGGCCGGTTTTTGCGACGGTTTGCGCGCTGCTGATTATTCTGTCCGGCGCGATCTGCATCCCCAACCTGCCGGTTGCGATGTACCCTACGCTGGCGCCTCCGCAGGTCTCGGTCAGTTGCAACTACGTCGGCGCCAACGCCGACACCGTCGAGAAGGCTGTCACCATCCCGCTGGAAGAAGCCATCAACGGCGTCGAGGGCATGCGCTACATCAGCTCGTCCAGCACCAACAGCGGAACCAGTTCCATCGTCACCACCTTCCAGACCGGCTACGATCTGGACATCGCAGCCGTGGACGTGCAGAACCGCGTAGCCAGCGTCACGGGGCGGCTGCCAGCGGCCGTCAACGCCACCGGCATCAGCATCACCAAGGCCAACAGCAACTTCGTCCTCGGCGCCGGCTTCTTCACCCGCGACGGTCGCTACTCGCCCGAGTTCATCTCCAACTACCTGGACGTCTACGTCAAGGACGCCATTAAGCGCGTGCCGGGCGTGGGCGATGTGAGGATCTTCGGCGAGCGCAAGTACGCGATGAGGGTTTGGCTGGACCCGGAGCGCCTGGCCGCGCGCAATCTAACTGCCAATGACGTGGTGAATGCGCTGGTGGAGCAGAACGTCGAGATTCCCGCCGGCCAGCTTGGCCAGCCGCCCACGGACGCGAAGCAGGCCTTCCAGATGCCGGTGCGCGTGGTGGGCCGGCTCACCTCGCCCGCGGAGTTCGACAAGATCATCATTAAAAACTCCGCTAACGGCCTGGTGCTGCTCAAGGATGTGGGCCACTCGGAGGTGGGCGCGGAGGACTACAGCTCGGTGCTCAAGTTTGGCGGGCGCGAAGCGATGGGCATCGGCGTCATGCAGCTCTCCAACGCCAACTCGCTGGAAGTGGACAGCAAGGCCAAGGCCGCGCTTGTCGAGCTCTCGAAGAGCTTTCCGCCGGGGCTGGAATACGCCATTGCGTTTGATTCAACGACGGTGGTCGGCGACTCGATCCGCGAAGTGCTCTTCACGCTGAGTATCGCCATCATCATCGTCATCACCGTCATCTTCCTCTTCCTGCTGGACTGGCGCGCCACCATCATTCCCGCCGTCACCATTCCGGTTTCGCTGATTGGAACCTTCGCTTTCATCAAGGTCTTCGGCTTCTCCATCAACGCGCTCACGCTCTTCGGCATCACCCTCGCCACGGGTCTTGTCGTCGATGACGCCATCGTGGTCATCGAAAACGTGCAGCGCCATATCGCGATGGAGCACAGCGATCCGCACGAGGCCACGTCGCGGGCAATGGGCGAGGTGACCAGCGCGGTCATCGCCACTTCGCTGGTGCTGATCGCGGTCTTCGTACCGGTCTCGTTCTTCCCTGGAACCATCGGGATTCTTTACCGGCAATTCTCGCTGACCATCGCCTTCGCCATCGCCATCTCGGCCTTTAACGCGCTCACACTCTCGCCGGCTCTCTCGGCCATGTTCCTGCGCGGCGAAGAGGATCGGCCCAAGCAGCTCGACTTCCTGCACATCGCTCCGGTTTCGCGCCTCTTTGCCCGATTCATTCACTCCACTGACAAGCAAATTAGCTGGATGTCGGCCACTTACGCCAAAGCGATTCATGAGGCTCTCAAGCTTGAGAGCCTCATGAATCGCTTTGGCGTAAGTGGCCGACATCCAGCTAATTTGCTTGTCAGTGGAGTGAATGAATCGGGCAAAGAGGCGCGAAACCGGGGCGATGTGCAGAAAGTCGAGCTGCTGGGGCCGATCTTCTTCGCCGCGCAGGAACATGGCCGACAGAGCCGGCGAAAGCGTGAGCGCGTTGAAGGCCGAGATGGCGATGGCAAAGGCGATGGTCAGCGAAAACTGGCGGTAGAGAATGCCGGTGGTGCCAGGGAAGAACGAAACCGGCACGAAGACCGCGATCAGCACCAGCGAAGTGGCGATGACCGCGCTGGTCACTTCGCCCATGGCGCGCGAGGTGGCCTCGTGCGGATCGGAGTGCTCCATGGCGATATGCCGCTGCACATTCTCGATGACCACAATGGCGTCGTCGACCACCAGTCCCGTGGCCAGCGTAATGCCAAAGAGCGTGAGCGAGTTGATCGAGAAGCCGAAGATCTTGATGAAGGCGAAGGTGCCGATCAGCGAAACCGGAATGGTGACGGCGGGAATGATGGTGGCGCGCCAGTCCAGCAGGAAGAGGAAGATGACCGTGATGACGATGAGGATGGCATCGCCAGGGTGACCAGCACTTCGCGGATGGAGTCGCCGACGACCGTGGTGGAGTCGAAGGCGATGGCGTATTCCAGTCCCGGCGGAAAGCTCTTGGAGAGCTCGGCCAGCGCGGCCTTGGCCTTGCTGTCCACGTCCAGCGCGTTGGCGTTGGAAAGCTGCTGACGCCGATGCCCATCGCCTCGTGCCCGGCAGTATTTGAGCGACGAGCTGTAGTCCTCCGCGCCCACCTCCGAGTGGCCCACATCCTTGAGCAGCACCAGGCCATTGGCGGAATTCTTGACAATGATGTTGTCGAACTCGGCGGGCGAGGTGAGCCGGCCCACCACGCGCACCGGCATCTGGAAGGCCTGCTTCGAGTCCGGGGTGGCTGGCCAAGCTGGCCGGCGGGAATCTCCACGTTCTGTTCGACCAGCGCGTTGACCACATCGGTGGCCGTAAGATTGCGCGCGGCTAGGCGCACCGGGTCAAGCCAGACGCGCATGGCGTACTTGCGCTCGCCGAAGATCATCACGTCGCCCACGCCGGGCACGCGCTTCAAGGCGTCCTTTACATAAACGTCGAGGTAGTTGGAGATGAACTCGGCCGAGTAGCGACCGTCGAGGGTGATAGAAGCCCGCGCCGAAGACGAAGTTGTAGTTGGTTTTGGTGATGCTGATGCCGGTGGCGTTGACTGCCGCGGGCAGCCGGCCCGTGACGCTGGCCACGCGATTCTGCACGTCCACGGCGGCGATGTCCAGGTCGTAGCCGGTCTTGAAGGTAGTGGTGATGGAGCTGGTGCCGCTGTTGGTGCTGGACGAGCTGATGTAGCGCATTCCCTCGACGCCGTTGATGGCCTCTTCCAGCGGAATGGTGACGGCCTTCTCGACGGTGTCGGCGTTGGCGCCCACATAGTTGCAGCTGACCGAAACCTGCGGCGGCGCCAGCGTGGGATACATGGCGACCGGAAGGTTGGGAATGCACACCGCGCCCGCCAGAATAATCAGCAGCGCGCAGACCGTCGCAAAGACTGGCCGATGAATAAAGAAATCAACAAACAAGGGTTGCCTTCCTTTTCAGTCTGCAATGGGCGCGGAGTGACCGGCGTCCTTTGCCTGCCTCCGGATCGGGCCGGAGGCGCATGAGCTAAACCGAGATCTAAGCTCCGGGCAGCGGCATCGCCCGGCATGCCGTTCACCGAATATTACCGTACTGGAGACAACCACCCGGTCGCCCGCCTTCAGCCCGGAGGGAGGAGTAGCTGTTGCCCAC
>CAWFZU010000258.1:0-5466 GCA_963820195.1 uncultured Acidobacteriaceae bacterium
AGATATTAGACAAGCTCCCCTGTAAATCGAATATCAAACTGATACACCACGCACGGCTACGACGCTCCAAGCAGAAGTTATGCAGGCTGGAGTCAGCCATCTGCTCCCAGTACCAATTTGTAATAGTACACGTAATGCAGTTCACCAGCGACGAGAAGAAGCGCTTCTGTGCCCACGTCTCCCACCGGGTAGAGCAGCCCCGTCTCTCCACCGTCGATCAGCTCTGGCCCGTCGCAACCCGCTCCCAGCCTCTATCGGTTCGAGCGTGATGCGCGCCGTCAACACCACCAGCGCGGCCCAGAGCGTATCGGCGGCCAGCAGATGCGCCACCTGCACCCAGAGCGGAGCCAGCAGCATCACGTCCAGCAAACCCAGCGTGTAGACTGCGGCCAGCAGCAACAGCACCAGCGCGGAGAGGCCGCGATTGTCCCAGTGCGTCTTGCGCCGCGCGGCGCGGACCAGTAGCCAGATGAGAAAGAAGCTGGCCGCAAAGGCGATGCCCGGATGCACCCAGCGCCAGCGCACCAGCCAGCCGCTGGCCGAGGAAAAATCCTGGGCCAGCGCCATGCCCAGCGAACTGGCAGGGAAGAGCGTATCGCCGAGGGCGGCCAGCGAGCCGGTGACGCCCACGACCATCACCACGATGATGCCGGCGACGGCAGCGAAGGGCGCTCTCAGGCGGATGCTGCCGCGCAGAAAGCCGTGCTTCCGGCTGAGCAGGTGCGCGGTCAGGGTGAGCGCGGCCACCAGCAGCAGCGTATTGGTCAGATGCAGCGCCAGAAAGGCAGGCCGCAGCGGCGACTGGCTCTGCGCCGTGTATCCCAGCTTGACCAGCAGCGCGCCCAGCAGTCGCCTCAATCAGCGTGAAAATGACGGAAGCCACTGCAGCCGCGCGCGCCAGATGGCTACGCACGGTTCCGGCGAAGGTCCACGCAGCAAGGCCCACGACCGCGATGAAGGAGAGGCCGCTAGTGATACGATGGGTGAACTCGATAAGCGTATTGACGCTGGCCGAGCGCTGGATTACCGTGCCGTTGCATAGCGGCCAATGGTTGCCGCAGCCGGCGCCGGAGCCGGTGGCGCGTACCAATGTGCCCCATAAGATGACGGCGATGAAGTAGCAGAGCACGGCCCAGGCAAAGCGGCGCAGGGCGGGCGAGGGCAGGCGTTGCGCGGCGATGGAGACAGCGGTTGCGGACATAAAGGAAGCCTCCAGATGGAACCCCTCAGTGTAGAACAAGCGGGGGCGGGTTTGAGTTTTGGGACGTATTCACCTAGAGAAGTTCTGAACAAGTACAATTTGCGTATTCTGTGCGCAATGTTTCGCGGAAAGGTTAAGCATGGTTCATTCCTTTCGGATTCCGGCGTATTCGTTTCTGTCCTGGGTCCTGATTGTCGGATACCCCGGCCATCTCTCCGCCGCTGCTTTTCCGCCCAGCGCCGTCAATTCAGAACCTGATTCCAGCGACGGTCTGGTGCGGCTGGACGTCACGGTAACTGATAAATCCGGAAGCCCTATCACAGGGCTCAAAGCCGAAGACTTCACTCTCTTCGACAACGGGCAGCCGCAGAAGCTGGTTTCGTTTCAAGCCCACGATGAGGCCACCAACAAGGCGAATGATCCCGTTGAAATCATCCTGCTTATCGATGCGCTGAACCTGCCCCCGCAACAAGCGGCCATCGTCGAACAGGAAGCAGAGAAGTTTCTGCGGGAAGATCAGGGCCGGCTCAGGTACCCGGCGATGGTCTATCGGCTCACTGACCAAGGCCTGTGGGCTTCGCTGCAGCCTTCGACCGACGGAAACGCTCTGGCCGAAGAGATTTCAAGCAGATCTCAACAGCGCACCTCAAGGTACACACCCCCTGACGCCGATGACCTTCTACGGATTGGGCACTACTCGGTGAATCGCAACTTCCTTTCGCACAATGCGCTCGGAATGATTGCCATTGAAGCCAGGAGAAGGCCAGGGCGAAAGCTCTTGTTTTGGATCGGCCAGGGCTGGCCAGTGAATTTGGGAGGCGAGAACTCGTTCGATGAAATAGTCGAGTTCTCCACGCGTCTTCGCGAGGCGCGGATCAATCTCTTTAGCGTGATCGCGTTGGCACGCGATCCGGCCAGCGAAGGTTACGAGAGGGCCGTCCTGCATGCGAAAGAAGCTGCGCCGGGCGACATGGCACTCAACGTACTCGCCACAAAAAGTGGAGGCAGCGCGCCGATTTTGGCCTCGAAGATGAAAGAAACCGTGGAAGACGCCGGCGATTACTACACGCTTACCTTCGATCCACCAAGGGCCGAAATGCCCGATGAGTATCACGAATTGAAGGTCACGGTTGACAGGCTGGACGCTGCGGTTCGCACCAACAGTGAGTATTATGATCAGCCTACGTTTTACGACGAGCCGGAAGCGCGCGAAAAGATTGTTGTCGGCCAATTACTGCAGGTGCTGGAGACGCTACGGACGATCTCCGACTCCGACGCGGCCAGCCGTCTCTCCAGCATGGAACTGACCGCACGGCTCAGCAGTGCGAATGCCGCGGAGATACGATCGCTTGTGCATGGCAAGAAGGCAAACCAGGCATTCACCGTCTTGGCCGACCGCTCAGCGTTTCTGCCTCCACCGGTCGCGGAGATCTCCGACGCCCCTGCGCCTGAGGTGCAAGAGCAGCGCCGGATGCTGGACCGGACGATTCACTATCTGCAGGAGACTCTTCTCAGGCTACCTGACCTTTTCGCTACGCGAACGACGGTGCGATACGAAGAGCCGGCGCAAAAACAAGATCAATCATGGAAGATTGCCGCGGCTGATCAATCTCTGCACCCGGCGGCGACGGAGTCGGTTACCGTGCTCGTGCGCAATTCCAAGGAAACAACGGAAGGAGAAGCGCGGGCGGCGAAGCATCAGCATGGGAGAGAACGCAGTCTGATCACCGAAGGAACCTTTGGCCCGATGCTTGCGCAGGTTCTGGTCGACGTAGCCGATCCGCACAGCCAGCTGCAATGGAGCCGCTGGGAGCGTGACGCGCAGGGTCAGCGCGCGGTGTTTCGTTACACAGTTCCCAAGGAGTCCGCACATTTCGAAGTAAGTTTCTGTTGCCTGGCAGACCAGGACATAAGCGTGCCCTTCAACACGATGGACACCGTGTCCGCGTATCACGGAGAGATCACGATCGATCCGGAATCCGGAGCAATCTACCGGATCACGGCCGAAGCCGATCTTCTTCCCAGGCTGCCTATCGACCGTTCGGATGTGATGGTGGAATTCAGCCCCACTGTTATCGGAGGTCAAACCTTCATCTGTCCCCTGCGAAGCGTTTCAATTTCCCGGTCTCGCAAGGTGATCCGCTTGCATGATTGGAATATGCAGTTCGGCATCTATGGTCCGTTCGAAACCATCATGAACGATGTGGCCTTTTCGAACTACCACCTCTTCGGCTCCCAGCATCGGATCCTGACGGATGTTTCTCCCGCGCCGTGAGAACACACTCCAGCCGGTCCTGGCGGCCTGCGGTTTATCTCTTCGCAGTAACAGATCGGATCATGGTTTGAGTCCCATGATTCTCCGGCACGGCGTTTTCCGGCTCATACTCGAATTGTCACCAAACCGAAGTTGCGACAGGATCAGTCCCGAATAACGCCGCATTTGCGGCACCCATAGACAAGTTGAGGCATGCTATAGCAAAACCAGGGAGGGCGTATCCCGAAATAAACACAGTCAAGTCGACGCGACCAACAGAGAGCGGCTACCTTCGATGAGGCTAATCAGGCTACAGCATCCCTGGTTTTGCTCTAAAGTTGTGCCCTGCTATAAAACCTGTTTTTCAGCAGCCCGAAAGCTCACGCCATTCAAATTGATCAACGACCATCTGTGTGGCGGATACCACTAGCAGTTTCGGTATAACGTGTCGCCACAAGTGGCGCCAGCACTCTTGTTGATGTTTTTCTGCTTTGTGATATTTGTTTCAGACTCATGACACTAGGCTGCAGAAGACAGAGTTCCCACCAGCGTCAGGTCGATATCGACAACCTTGGCAACTTTGAGGATAAAAATGCTCGGGTCTTTCAATCCCCACTGGACGTATGGAACCTGGAAGTGAGTCTTAGCCGTGAGGGTTGTTCCATCGATGTGAATTTGCATGGGCACGGTCATGTCATGCGGCGTGCCATGGAGGGTAAAAACTCCGGTGACCTGAATCGTGGAATCTCCTGATGCCGCCACAGTTCCCTGATAGCTCCTGGGCACGAATGAGACTTCCGCAAAGTGCGCCACGTCGAGAACGTCGGAGTTCATCTTCTTATCCCGGCTCGGCTCTCCGCTGTCGCCGCTTCCCGCCGCAACGACCACCGATCCTGAAATGGTCTGGGCGCTTCGGTTAAAGTCGATCGATCCACTTTGCACATGGAAGGTGCCCTCCACGTGGTGCCCGCTTCCGCCGAGAGAGAAAGCGACCTTGCTTGCATCCGGATTCACGGTGAAGGTTTGATGCTGGGCTACCGCAATTGGAGCAAGGATGAACGGGAGTGCGAGAAAGAGTGATTTGGCGAGGGTCTTCATGGTTTATCTCCTTAGGAAATTGGGGTTATTGGTTTGGATTCGGCTGCTTGATCTGTTGCGACAGCCAAAGAGAGATGGATGCAATCTCGCTGTCGGGCAAGTATTCATGCCCGGGCATATCGGTTCCGTGGATTCCGAATTTGACGATTCGCGCCAGGCGATTTCGTTGCTGAGCAAGATCGCCTGAAAGCGAAAGATGCAAGTAAGGTCCGACGGTAAGATCGGGAGGATGCCTCTTGAAACCATCCGCCCAGCGCGTTTGCCCGCCGGCATCGTGGCAGGTGGCGCAGTAACGCCGGTAGCCTTGTTCGCCATCCTTCGCACTGGCCGCCTTCATCGCGGCTGTAGATGGAAGCCAGTTGTCCTCTTCGATTCGATGCTGTGGCAACGCGCTTCCTTGCAGGCTTACAAGGTAACTCACAAGATCATCTCCGCGCTGATCGCGGAAAAGATATGCAAAGGAAGGCATGATGGAATTGCCGCTCACCTCGGGCGGATTGACGAAGTGCAGCTTAAGCCACAGCGGCGAACGGCGTCCGCCAACCTGGGTGAGATCGGGCCCTTGACGACGGTTCCCGATCAGCGGAGGACGTTCACGGCGGAGTTTCTGAAGAGGCTCGACCGGGCCCCACATTAATACATCCGGGGAATTTGGGCGGACATATTGAGTGTGACAGTTGATGCAACCTTCGGAGATGTAGACCTGCCGGCCTCGCTCGATCTTCGAAAGCAGCGAAGGCGCGTCGTTGGCATTCATCATTCGGTTCATCACAAAGGCTGTCAAGAGCGTCGTCGAAGTAAGCGCCAATTCGCGCTTGCGTATGAGGAGGACATTGAGCACCGTGGGAATCAAGACGACTGCCCCTGCAGTCAGCACAAAGATTGGCGGCACATATCCGAGGCTTTGTCCCAT
>CAWFZU010000259.1:0-13518 GCA_963820195.1 uncultured Acidobacteriaceae bacterium
AGCCAACAGCATAGAGGATATTTGGCGGACGTGCTTATCGGTCATGATCGCGCACGAATGCCGCGGCTGGACGTCCTACCCATTGGGTAATCAGCATCACCCTGGGAAAGCCGATCAACGGACCCTTTGCCAGGTTTGTGAGCATGCTCTCAGTGAAGCCTGGAAGTTCTTCGGCAACTTGCTTCCACTTCATTCCACGCTTGAGACGTTCCGCGTCGAGCGCAGCATGCATGGCGCGCGTGTCGAAGCGGAGGATACGGCCTGGTCCAGGCTCGGGCAGTGTTTCGCCCGGTTGTGGAGCAGAGGTGTCTCTAGATAAGAAGCTCTCTGGGGTCCTGCCTAGCCATCTGAGAATCTGAAGTACGACAGCGCTGGTTACTGAGCTCTTGTTCAGCATACCTCTCACAGTAGAGACGCTGATGGGTATGGAGGGCGTGCCCTCAAAAGGTTTGTTGATCTCGGCCGTTAATTCGGCCCAGGTTAACCCACGAGCGCACCGCGTAGCATCAATGGCGGCGTGCAATTCTTGCATACCAAAGTGGTGAAGTGGCGTTTTCACACGCCAATCCTAGCATAGGCCCTCAAAATCAGAGCCATAAACCAAGATGAGACATTACGTAGCCGCGCCGCGCCGTGACAGCCCCGCCTCAACCGCGATACTCTGAATGGTACGCGCCCGGCGCGTCGAAGGAGTATTCCAACCCTTATGCCTATCCAAGCCACCTCGAAAATCTGGCACAACGGTACTCTGATTCCCTGGGAGCAGGCCAACATCCACGTGATGAGCCATGTGATCCACTACGGCTCCAGCGTTTTTGAGGGCATCCGCGCCTATGGCCAGCCGCAAGGCTCGGCCGTCTTCCGTCTCCCGGAGCACATGCAGCGGCTGCTGGATTCAGCCAAGATCTATCGCATGGAGCTGCCCTTCAACATCGAGGAGCTCTGCGCCGGCGTGGTCGATCTGATTGAAGCCAATGGCGTTGCTCCCTGCTATATCCGCCCCATCGCGCTGCGCGGATACGGCGAAATCGGCGTCAGCCCCAAGGGTTCGCCGGTCGAGGTCTACATCGCCAACTTCCCCTGGGGCAAGTACATCGCCGGCCACGGCGGCGCGGACGTCTGCATCTCCAGTTGGAGCCGCCTGGCGCCCAACACCATGCCCTCGCTGGCCAAGGCCGGCGCCAACTATATGAACTCCCAGCTCATCCACATGGAGGCCGAGATCAACGGCTACGCCGAGGGCATCGGGCTGGACGTGAACGGCCTGGTCAGCGAGGGCTCCGGCGAGAACATCTTCATCGTCCGCAACGGCGTCCTCTATACGCCGCCGCTCTCCAACTCGGCGCTCTCCGGCATTACCCGCGACTCGGTGCTGACCATCGCCCGCCACCTCGGGCTGACGGTGAAGGAGCAGCTCTCTGCCCCGCGAGCTGCTCTACATCGCCGACGAGGTCTTCTTCACCGGCACCGCCGCCGAGGTCTCGCCCATCCGCTCCATCGACCGCATCCTCATCGGCGACGGCAAGCCCGGCGAGATCACCAAGAAGATCGCCGACGAATTCTTCGGCATCGCCAACGGCCTCAAACCCGACCGCTTCGGCTGGCTGACGCCGGTCAAGGTGAACGCCAGCGAGCCTGTCGGCGCCTGATCCTTTGACCATCGATAGACAACAGGGCGGCTTCCACGAGGCCGCCCTCGATGTTTGGTATTGCTTGATTTACAGGACTCTCTTCGCTCCGGGCGAGTATCATGAGCGTGGGGCCACGGTCTGATCCCTGACCCCTGATCTCTGCCCTCTTAAAGGAATTGCCGCGCGTGAAGCCCGAGATGAAAGTGTCGCTGGCCGGTCTGGAGCTGGCCAATCCGATCATTGCCGCCAGCGGCACCTTCGGCTATGGCATCGAGTTTGAAGAGATCGTGCATTTGGAGCGGATCGGCGGCCTGGTCACAAAGGGCATCTCGATGGAGCCGATGGCAGGCCACTCCGCGCCGCGCATCATCCAGACCGCAGCCGGAATGCTCAACGCCATCGGACTCCAGAATGTGGGCGTGGAAGAGTTCATCAGCCGCAAGCTGCCACCGCTCCGCCGCTATCCCCGCTGCAACGTCATCGTCAACGTCTTCGGCTATACGGTAGGCGAGTACATCGCGGTCATTGAGCGCCTCAATCAGGCGGAGGGCATTGCGGCCTACGAGCTGAACGTCTCCTGCCCCAACGTTCACGCCGGGGGTATGGCCTTCGGCTCCGATCCAGGATCGCTGGAATACCTGGTTGGCCGGGCAAAATCCGCATCCAGGAGGCCGCTGATCGTCAAGCTCTCGCCCAACGTCACCTCCATCGCTCACATGGCCAAGATTGCCGCCGAGGCAGGGGCCGACGCGGTCAGCCTGACCAATACCTTTCTGGCCATGTCGATTGACGCCGAGACCCGCCGTCCGCGCCTCAGCAACATCACCGGCGGCCTCTCCGGCCCGGCGATCAAACCCATCGCCCTGCGTATGGTCTACGAGACCGTCCGCGCCGTCAGCATTCCGATCATCGGCATGGGCGGCATCACGACTCCGGAAGATGTGGTTGAATATCTGCTAGCCGGCGCCACCGCCGTCGAGGTAGGCACGGCCAGCTATGCCGATCCGCGCGCCGTTGAACGGCTGGCCGGGGGCCTTGAGTCCTGGTGCCGCGGCCACGGGGTCGAGCGCGTGGCCAGCCTGACCGGAGCGCTGGAGATTGCGCGGGATTGATGGGGCATGTGAGCGGTATTGCTTCGCCCTGACGCCATTTTTCCCGAAACAAGGCATTTTATGCCAAATCCACGATTAAAAATTAAAAAACTGTGGAAAAAGCTTGCATAAAGCATACATTCAAGGTACTTTCTTGGAGTGGCTGAAGTTTCTCGGAGACCAATCCGGCCATGATTCATGGATGGCGTAAACGGGGGAATCGGGGACAATGTATCGTGCAGGATTCCGCTTCGGCAGCCGATAAGATCGGTATGCGCCTACGCCCTCCAGCAATTGTTTCCGAGGAATGAAGCGGTAGATCGCTGGGTAAGAAGGGATAGAAATGCGCATTCAAGCGGAAGCAAATCTCTCGGCCTTGATCGAAAGCACCGAAGATTTGATCTGGTCTGTGGACCCGCGCCTGCGCTTGATTACCTTCAACCACGCCTATAAAGAGTATTTCGAGCGTAATTTTGGCGGTCCGGTCGCTCCCGGGATGAGCGTTCAGGAGCTGCTCCCGCCGGAACTCGCGGTGTTTTGGATTCCGCTCTATGAGCGGGCGCTTTCAGGGAAAACGTTTTCCACCGAGCACACCCTCGTCGATGGCCGAATGCTCGAGATTTCCTTCAGCCCGATTGTGGCCGATGGGAAGACGACCGGCGTCTCCGTCTTCGGCAAGGACATCACAGAGCGGAAGAAAGCGGAGAGTGAGCTCCGCAATGCGGAAGCGGACCTCACGGCCCTGATCGAAAGCACACGGGATCTGATCTGGTCGGTGGACCTCGATTACCGGCTGACGACATTCAACGGGGCGTTGCGGCAGAACATCGAGGAAACCTTTGGCGTCCGGCTTGAGATGGGGATGCGCCATTACGAGGTGCTCCCACCGGAGAGGGCGGCGCTTTGGCCGCCGTTCTATGCGCGCGCCATCTCCGAAGGCCCTTTCAGGGTCGAGTATTCCCTGATCAGTCCCCGCATCCTTGAACTGGCCTTCAGCCCCATCCTAGTTGATAGGAAAATTACGGGCGTCTCCGTCTTCGGCAAAGACATCACTGACCGCAAGCGGGCCGAGCTGGCGTTGCTGGACAGCGAGGCCCGCTTCCGCAATTTCTTCGAGGAAAATGGCACGGTCATGTTCCTGGTTGAGCCGGAGACCGGAGAGTTTGTGTACGTCAACCGGGCAGCATGTGAATTCTACGGTTATCCCAGGGAGCAGCTCATCGGCATGTTTACACGCCAGATCAGCCTGAGCGTGCCTGAAGAGATTGCTCGCGACCGGCAGCGGGCGCTGCGTAAGGAGTGCTCATGCTTCTACTACTCCCATCGCCTGGCAAACGGTGAAATTCGCGAGGTTGAACTTCATTCCTCGCCCTTCGAAGTTAACGGCCGGCAAATGCTCTACGCCATCGTGAACGACATCACCGAGCGCAAGCGGGCCGAGCAGGAACTGCGGGAGAGCAGTGACTTCCTGAACGAAGCGCAGCGGATTGGAGACCTTGGCTGCTATGTGCTGGATGTATCCAGCGGAGTCTGGACCAGCTCCCAGACGGCTGGATGAGATCTTCGGCATCGACGAAACCTATGAGCACTCCGTAGCCGGATGGGAAGCCTTGGTGCATCCCGCCGACCAGGCGATGATGGCCGCCTATTTCGCCGACGAGGTCATTCGCGATGGAAGGCCCTTCGACAAGGAATACCGCATCATTCGCCAGACAGACCAGGCCGAGCGGTGGGTGCGTGGATTGGGCAAGCTCGATTTTGATGAACTGGGCAAACCCCTCAAGATGCGCGGTATTATCAGCGATGTCACCGCGCATAAACAGTGGGAGATGCAGCTGCAGGACAGCGAGGAACGCTATCGCACTGTATTCCAGACCAGCCCCGACGGTGTCTTAATCACCCGGTTGAGCGATGGGGTGATCATCGACGCCAATCAGGCGCTGCTCGATGCGGGACGGTACGAACGCAAGGACGTCATAGGACGCACAACCCAGGAACTCGGTATATGGGTGAATGACGGCGATAGGCAGAAGTTACTCGACCTGTTGCTCCAGAACGGCGGGTACCGGAATTTGGAATTCTCGTTCAAGAGAAAGGACGGGACGACATTTTGGATGCGGTTGTCCGCATCCTTGATCGAAGTTGAGGGCTGCCGATGTACGCTTACATTCGCACAGGACATCTCTGAGGCCAAGGCGGCCGCCGAGGCTCTGCGCGAGGGCGAGGAGCGCTATCGCGCGGCCTTCCAGATGAATCTCGATTCCATCGACATCTGCCATTTGGAGGATGGAAAGTTTGTCGACGTCAACGATGCATTCCTGCATAACCTGGGCTTCGAGCGTGATGAAGTCATCGGGCATACGGCGCTGGAACTCGGCATCTGGGAGAATCCTGCCGACCGGCAGAAAATGATCGAACTGGTGCGACTGAATTCGTTCTGCCGCAATATTGAGGTGCCGTATCGAACCAAGGACAGATTATTGCGCTGGGGTTCGCTGTCGGTGTCGACAATCGAGATGAATGGCGTTCCCAGCATTCTGTCCGTCACCCGGGATATTACCGATGCCAAGGAGGCCAAGGATCTGCTAACGGCGGCCGCCGAGGCTCTGAGGTTGAGCGAGGAACGCTACCGCACGGTATTCGAGACCAGCCCCGATGCGGTCAATATTTCCAGGCTGAGCGATGGCGTGATTCTCGACGTTAATCAGTCGTTCCTTGACTCGACGGGGTTCACGCGCAATGAAGTCATCGGACGCACAACCCAGGAACTCGGTATATGGGTGAATGATTCCGATCGGCAGAGATATTTTGATTCATTTACCCAGAACCCCATTTGCAGGGACCTGGAAGTCCTCTCCAGAAGAAAGAACGGGGAGATCTTCTGGATGCGACTCTCCGCAGCATTGATTGAGGTTGAGGGGATCCCATGCCGGCTTGTCTTCGCAAAAGAGATCACGGAGGTGAAGGAGGCTGCCGAGGCTCTGAGGCGGAGCGAAGAACGCTACCGCTCCGTATTCGAGACCACCCCCGATGCGGTCATCATTACACGGGTGAGCGATGGGGTGATTCTCGACGTTAATCAGTCGTTCCTTGATTCGGCCGGGTTTGCGCGCAATGAAGTCATCGGACGCACTACCAGGGATCTCGGAATATGGGTGAATGATTCCGATCGGTTGAGATTTATCGATGCGATGACCCGGAACCCCACTTGCAGAGATGTGGAAGTCCTCTCCAGAAGAAGTAACGACGAGGTATTCTGGATGCGGCTTTCCGCAGCATTAATTGAGGTTGACGGGATCCCTTGCCGGCTTGTCTTCGCGAAAGAGATCACGGAGGTCAAGGCGGCTGCCGAGGCTCTGCGACGGAGTGAGGAGCGCTACCGCACCGCCTTCCAGACCAGTATCGACGCCATCAATATCAACCGCATGGACGACGGCAAATATCTCGACTGCAATCAGGCATTTCTTGACGTTATGGGATATGAACGCGAAGAAGTCATCGGGAAAACTTCGCTGCAACTGGGGATCTGGACAGATCCGCACGACCGGACCAATATGACCGAACTGTTGCGGCAGAACGGAAGTTGCCGCGGCCTGGAGGTTCAGTTCAGAAAGAAGAGCGGGGAGCACTTCTGGGGGGTGATGTCGGCCTCGGCGATGGAGGTGGACGGCGTCCTCTGCATCCTTTCGATTACCAGGGATTTGTCCGAAGTTAAGGCCGCGCAAAACGAGATCAGGAGTCTGGCTTACTATGATCCGCTGACCGGCTTACCCAATCGCCGCCTGCTGTTGGAGAGATTACGCCAGACTCTTGTCGCTGACGGCCGGGACGGCCGTTTGGGCGCGCTGCTCTTTGTGGAGCTTGATAACTTCAAGATGTTGAATGAGACCATCGGCCATCTCAACGGTGACCTTCTGCTGATGGAAGTGGGGCGGCGCATCGTCACCTGCGCCCGTGAAGCCGACATCGTGAGCCGCTTCGGCGGCGATGAGTTCGCTTTGATGATCGAAGATCTAAGCGGGATTGCCGAGGAAGCAGCGGCCCAGGCCAAGGCCGTCGCCGAGAAGATTCAGGAATCGATTGCCCTGCCCTTCCAGCTGGAGGGTCGCGAGTGCATCACTACCGCCAGCATCGGAATTACCGTCTTTGGGAGAGACCGGGAAGGCGCCAGCGAACTGATTCAGGAGGCCGACATCGCCATATATCAAGCCACGTCGGCGGGCCGCAGCACCATTCGCTTTTTCTCTCCCGCATTGCAGACCGCGGTGAACGCTCGCGCCACGCTGGAGGAGGATCTCCGCCAGGCGATCAAGGCCAGGCAGTTCCTGCTTTACTATCAGCCGCAAGTGACGCGGGGCCGCTTGGTGGGCGCCGAGGCCCTGATCCGCTGGCAGCATCCAAAACGCGGCCTGGTGTGGCCCGGCGAGTTCATTTCGCTGGCCGAGGAGACGGGCTTGATTCTGCCGCTGGGAGATTGGGTTCTGGAAGCCGCCTGTGCGCAGCTTGCCGCTTGGGCAGGCCTCAAGCAATCCGCCCATCTCATGCTTGCAGTGAACATCAGCGCCCTGCAGTTCCGCCAGCCGGGCTTTGTCGCAACGGTACTGTCGGCCCTGGAGCGCTCGGGCGCAAACCCGAAAAAACTCAAGCTGGAACTCACCGAGAGCATGCTGGTCGATAATATCGAGGAGGTCATCGCCAAGATGAGCGAACTCAAGGAGCATGGCGTGAGCTTCGCACTGGACGACTTTGGCACCGGCTATTCGTCGCTGGCCTACCTCAAGCGCCTGCCGCTCGATCAGCTCAAGATCGACCGGGCCTTTGTGCGCGACATGCTGGTGGATGTGGCCAGCGGCGCCATTGCGCAAACTATCATTTCGCTTGGCCGCGCGATGGGATTGTCGGTGATGGCCGAGGGCGTGGAGAGCGAAGAGCAGCGCGGCTTCCTCGCCGGTCTTGGCTGCCATACCTTCCAGGGATTCCTGTTCAACCCACCCTTGACGCTGGAGCAGTTCGAGGCGCTGCTGCTACTGTAGGCCTTCGCCGACTTCGTTCCCTATTCCCTGTTCCCTCTCCCCTGTACTTCTCACTCCTCCGCCATGCTCATCTGGTGGCGCACGTCGGCGCCGCGAATCCAGAAGATGACGTCGGTGGCGATGTTCGCGGCGTGGTCGGCAATGCGCTCCAGGTTCTTCGCCACCAGAATGGCGCGCATCGCCTGTTGCGTGCTGCCCGGCTGCTCCGCGATGAACTTCAGCAGGTCGTCGTGGGCGCGGCGGTTCATGTGGTCGATCTCGTCGTCCATCTCGCGCACTGAATTGGCCAGCTGCGCGTCGCCCTCCAGAAAAGATTGCAAGGCCGTGCGGATCATGCGCCCGGCAAACTCCCCCATCGACGCAATGTCCACCGGCAGATCGACCGCATCGAGCTTCATCATCTCCCGGGTGCGGCGCACAATGCCCATCGACTGGTCGCCGATCCGCTCCAGGTCGCTGTTAATCTTGATCACCGCCAGGATGAAGCGCAGATCGATGGCCATGGGCTGCTCCTTGGCCAGCAGATCATAGGCCATCTCATCCAGCTCGCGCTGCGCGGTGTCGATAGCCCTCTCATTCTGCTTGACATACTTGCACAGGCCCTTGTCGCGCTGCAGGTAGGCGTCCACCGCGGAATCGACCGCCGTCAGCGAGAGGGCCGCCATGGCCAGCAGCTTGTCCTTGAGTTCGGCGAGCTGGATCTGAAAGTGAATACGCGGCAAGACAGTTTCTCCCTTACCTATGATTGTGCATCATGGAATGTTAACAGCAGACGAATATTCGCTGGCGCACCAGAACGATCACGCCCGGCGCGGCGATGTTCTAACCTAACAGCATGGCAGCTTCAATGCTCAGCTTCAACCCGGCCGAGTGCCAACAACGGCAGATCTACAAGCTGATGACCGGCATCATCGTGCCGCGCCCGGTGGCGCTGGTTTCGACCATGAGCCGCGATGGCGTGGCCAATCTCGCACCCTTCAGCTTCTTCTGCGGAGTCGGCTCCGCGCCGCCCACCGTGCTCTTCTGCCCGTCGCTGCGCCCCGGCGATTCGATACGCCCGAGACCGGCGAACGAAAGGACACGCTGCGCAACGTCGAGGAGACCGGCGAGTTCGTCATTAACGTGGTCAGCGAAGCCATCGCCGCAGCGGCTAATGCCTCCTCAGCCGAGGTGCCCTCCGAGGTGGACGAGTTCGTGCTCTCCGGGTTGACGCCGATCGCGAGCGTAGCCGTCCGCCCGCCGCGCGTCGCCGAGTCGCCCGCGCAGATGGAGTGCAAGCTCCTCCAGGTCATCTACACCGGCCACGCGCCGGCCAGCGGCGTCATCGTGCTGGGCGAGGTCGTCCGTTTTCACCTGCGCGAGGATCTCTTCGAGGACTTCCGCGTCGATCCGGCGGGCCTCGACGCCGTAGGCCGCATGGCCGGCAACACCTGGGTCCGCACCCGCGACCGCATCGAGTCTGATCCGGCCCAAGTGAAGGGCAGGGAACAGGGGACAGGGAATATGTAGGGTCAAAGGCAAGACTGCCGGCAAACCCGCTAACTTGCTAACTCACGATCACCGCGAAGCGGTGGCTTAAAAGAAACAAAAGTGCAAGTTCAACAAAACAAAGACAAACCGCAAGAGGCCCGTTTCATGCCCTTGCGGGTCGGCGAAGCCGGTGGACGACTAACTTGCTGTCTTTTTTACAAAATAAGATTCGATACCGCATTCCAGGAATAATAAAAACGCGATAAAATTCCTTTTCGTTGGCAATATTGCAAAGAAGAGGGCCACGAATGAGCACGAAGACAAGTCAGAACCGGAAAAGCGTCTGCGGTGGATCGCGTCAGGCGGCGTGGGGTGTTCTTGCCGTTTTGCTTCTGGCGGTCGCGGTGCTGACCGGTTGCCGTGGCGGCCTGGCGAGGGGGCAGACGATGAATCTCACCAGTACCAGTTTCCAGGACGGAAGCTTTATTCCGGCAAAATGCACTTGCAGCGGAGCGGGACTCTCTCCGCAACTGGCCTGGAGCGCGCCTCCTGCCAGGACGGAGAGCCTTGCGCTGATCGTCACCGATCCGGACGCACCCGGCAGAACCTTCGTGCATTGGGTGCTCTACGACCTGCCCGCCGCAACGCGGGCGCTTCCCGAGGGAGTGCCGGCGCAGGGTCAGCTTGGCGACGGCTCTCGCCAGGGCCGCAACGACTTCGGCAATATCGGCTACGGAGGCCCTTGTCCTCCTGGCCATACGCCGCACCACTACCACTTCACGCTTTATGCGCTGGATGCGAAGCTGAATCTGCCCGTGGGAGCGACGCGAGCGCAGGTAGAAGCCGCCATGCAGGGACACATCCTGGCGCACGGCCAGCTGATTGGGCTGTTTCAGCGGTAGGGGACATGGACTGAGTTTACAAGGTACAGTCTTTGTATCCTTGGAAAGTGGTAGCGTATGCAAGACGTTAGAGAGTTGATCGCACTTCCGGAGTATTGGCAAGCAGTGGGTGAATTCTGGCGCGCCACACCATTCACTTGGAAACGATGGGACAGATATCGAGAAGATTGGACACACGATCATTGTAATTTCTGTTTTGCGTGCATTTGCAATCACCGGGATCGCTTCCCGGAGCGGAACCTTGAAGAGCGTGGCTGCTATCGGCACGCATACTATGCGGAACGTGAGAAGGGCATTTGCATTTGGGTCTGTCGTACCTGTTTCAAGCGTGTCCAAGCTGAATTCGGTTGGCGTATCGCGGATAACAATCAGAAAACTCAATAGGAATCGGCACTCGATAGATTGAACATTAGTACGTCACCCCGCCGTCATCTCCCGCCCTTTGGCTTCGCGCCCCAGTAACGTCAGCCCGGCCAGCGTCAGCGCCACCACGATCACTGTAACCGCCAGCACGGCCGGGTAGTTGCCGGTGCGCTCGGCGATCAGGGCCTGCGCCTTGCCGTTCCACGAGGTGATGAGGCCGCCCAACTGGTAGGCCAGCCCCGGGGCCGTGGCCCGCACCGGAGCCGGCGACAGCTCGGTGAGATAGGCCGGAACCACCCCCCACGCTCCCTGCACCATGAACTGCATCAGCACCGCGCCGATGCCCAGCGTAACGGCCGAGTGGCCATACGCGTAAAGCGGAATCACCGGAATCGCCAGCAGCGCCGCAGCGACGATGGCCCGCTTGCGGCCCCATTTTTCCGAGAGCGCCCCAAAGACAAAGCCGCCGGCGATGGAGCCGAAGCCGTAGAGCACGCCGATCAGCCCGACGATCTCCGGCGTGAGGTGGGCCTGGGTTGCCAGGAAGGTCGGATACACGTCCTGCGTGCCGTGCGAAAAGCTCATGAAGGCGGTCATCAGCAAGATCAGGAAGAGAAACGTGGGCAGAAAGGCCAGCAGGTTGGCCAGACTCGCCAGCCTTGGCGCTCCGGGCGTCTCCGGCGGAGCGCGCCAGCCGCTGCTTCTTCCCTTCCAGCCAGACCGGCGATTCCTCCACCCGCGCCTGCACATAGAAGACCAGCAGCGCCGGCATGGCGCCCAGGATGAAAAGCCCCCGCCAGCCAATCCCTGGAACGTGCAGCCCCGGCAGAGTAAAGCCGTGAAGAAGAGCGCGAATGCGCCCGCTGCCAGGATCGAGCCCAGCGCGTAGCCCTCCTGCAGAATGCCGCGAGAAGACGCCGCGGCCCTCGGTGGGCAGCGTCTCAAAGGCCAGCGCCGCGCCCACGCCCCACTCGCCGCCCATCGCCAGTCCAAACAGGGCGCGCAACACCGAGCAGCACGCCCAGCGAAGGCGCAAAGGCGCAGGCCAGCTCGATCACCGAGAAGCTCAGAATGTTTGCCATCAGCACCGGGCGGCGGCCATAGCGGTCGGCCAGCACGCCAAAGACAACCGCCCCCACCGGCCGGAAGGCCAGGGTCAAGAAGACCGCGCCCATCACCGCCGAGGGCTTGGTGTGGAACTCGGCCGCGATGGCCGGAACGCAGAGGATGAGGATAAAGTAGTCGAGCGAATCCATCGTCCAGCCCAGGAAGGCGGCCACAAAGGTGTGCCGCTGGGGGCCGGTAAGGCGCCGGAAGTCGTTCAGAATGGACATCAACGCGAGAATAGCAGGGAAAAGGGACTAGGGAATAGGGACTCAAACTTCCTTTCCAAAGATGGTCTATTGGAACCAGACAATAATTGTTGCAACACATAACAATCGTCCAGCATCGAAAATATGCAAGCTGGTTATTAGTGCGTTCGGTAAGAGCCTCTCCTCTCCACAACCCCCACAGCGGCCCAACGGCCCTGCAATGAAAGGATTCAACGATGAAGCGTTTGGCAATTCTGACTGGTATTCTGGCGCTGGCGGCTCCCATGGCCATGGCGCAAACCTCCGCCTGGGCCACCGATCCCAACCATAGCGAAGTCGATTTCACGATCCGCCACGGCGGCGTCTCCAACGTGCATGGCCGTTTCGGCGGCGTCAAAGGCACACTGGTCTACAACGAGGCGGATGTAACCAAGTCCACTGTGACGGTCACTATCGACACCACCACCGTGGATACCGGCGTATCGAACCGTGACGCGGACCTCAAGAGCACCAATTTCTTCGATGTTGCACAGTTCCCCACCGCCGCTTTTACCAGCTCCGGCGTGGCGAAGAACGGCAACAGGCTGACGGTGAATGGCAACCTGACCCTGCACGGCGTCACCAAGCCAGTGGTGCTTGATGTGGAAGGCCCCAGCACGCCGGTGGAGAACATGATGGACCATAAGGCGCACTCCGGCTTCTCCGCCACAACCACCATCAGCCGCACCGCCTTCGGGATTGGGACCAACTTCCCGGCGATGCTTATTGGAGACGAGGTCAAGCTGACCATCGAGCTGGAGATCGTCAAGCAGTAACCCGTGCCGCTTCCGGTCCGGAAGCAGGTCGTTGGCATCTCCTGCCGGGAATCGATTCATCCGCTCCTCCTTCCAGGCGCTGCCGGTCTTTGCCTCCGGCGGCGCCGGGACTTGGAATCTGACGATGCGCACCGGCACTCATCCGGCGATGCTCTTGCTGTACTTCGAGTAAAAGTGATCTTATGGGGTATCAGTTTATTGAGATCGCTTTTCATTCGGAAAGAGGACGGACATTGCGCTGCCAGAGATTTCTATTTCCTGCCGCTGCTGCTCTCCTGCTTGCCTGCATCACCGCCGGCGCCCAGCAAACCAACGCCGCCACTGCTTCCACGCTGGATTTCCCCACCGTGCTCTATGGCGTGGCGTACTACAACGAGTACATGCCGCAAAATGCGCCTGACCGGCTCGACAAGGATGTCGCCCTGATGAAGGCTGCCGGCCTCAACGTCGTGCGCATGGGCGAGTCCACCTGGAGCCTGTGGGAGCCGGAGGACGGGCGCTTCGAGTACGCCTGGATGGATCGCGTGGTCGACGCCATGGGCAAAGCCGGCATCAAAGTGATTCTGGGTACGCCCACCTACTCGATTCCCGCCTGGATGGCCCACCAGCATCCGGAGATCCTCGCCCAGCGTCCGCCCGGCGGGATGTTTGGCGGACAGCCCGTGCAAAACACCTACGGGATGCGGCAGAACATGGACACCGACTCGCCCGCCTATCGCTTTTATGCCGAGCGGCTGATCCGGCACATCGTCGCCCATTACAAGGACAACCCCACCGTCATCGGCTGGCAACTGGACAACGAGACCGGCAGCTACGACGCGGCCAACCCGGATGTTTTCATCGGCTTCCAGCATTATCTGGAGAAGAAGTTCGGCACGCCCGAAGCCCTCAGCAACGCAT
>CAWFZU010000260.1:0-4269 GCA_963820195.1 uncultured Acidobacteriaceae bacterium
AATCCACTCTGCGCCTCCGGCGCGTTCGTACGGAAATAACTTATACAGTCCTCAATAACAGGCTGCGGAAAGACACATTCAGGTTGCAAGAATTGTCAGAGCACGGCTGCACCGGGGTCCCCATCGACAGATCTTCGTCGATGGGGTGGGAGTTCAGACGTGCAGTAAATGCACCTCTGAGATCATGCGAGGTCGAAGCGATCAAGGTTCATCACCTTGCTCCAAGCCGCCACAAAGTCATGCACGAACTTCCGCTGCCCGTCGCCGCACGCATAGACCTCTGCAAGGGCTCGAAGCTGGGAGTTTGAACCGAAGACGAGATCGACCACGGTGCCCGTCCATTTGAGTTTGCCGGTCGCCCGATCCCTCCCCTCCAACACGCCTTCAGAGGTAGCGGACTTCTGCCACTTCGTCTTCATGTCGAGGAGATTCACGAAGAAATCATTGGTCAATGTTCCGGGCCGCTTAGTAAAAACGCCATGTTCGGAGTGTCCGTAGTTTGCATTCAGGACGCGCAGGCCGCCGATCAGAACCGTCATCTCGGGAGCGGTCAGCGTGAGCAGGTTTGCCTTGTCCACCAGCAGCTCAGCCGCCAATCCCTCGTGACCCTTGCGGATGTAGTTGCGGAAGCCGTCCGCGGTTGGCTCAAGGACGGCAAAGGAGGCCACATCTGTCTGCTGTTGCGAGGCGTCCATGCGGCCCGGCGAGAAGGGAACCTTCACGTTGCGGCCGGCCTTCCTGGCAGCTTCCTCGACGGCTGCGCAGCCGCCCAGAACGATCAGGTCAGCCAGCGAAACCTTCTTCTTCTTCTTTCCTTTTTGCTTGCCGTTGAAATCCTTCTGGATGGCCTGCAGCTTGCGAAGGACTTTCGCCAATTCGGCCGGCTGGTTGACCTCCCAATCCTTTTGCGGCGCAAGATGAATGCGCGCCCCGTTCGCCCCGCCGCGCTTGTCAGTACCGCGGAAGGTTGCAGCAGAGGCCCAGGCCGTCGTGACCAGTTGGGAGATGGAAAGGCCGGACGCAAGTATTTTTGCCTTCAGGGATGCAATATCCTTCTCCCCGATCAGAGCATGATCCACGGCGGGAATGGGGTCCTGCCAGAGCAAAGGCTTCCTGGGAACCAGCGGGCCGAGATACCGCGAGACTGGCCCCATGTCGCGGTGCGTCAGCTTGAACCAAGCCTTGGCGAAGGCATCCGCGAACTCCTGCGGATGCGCAAGGAAGCGCCGGGAAATCTTCTCGTAGATCGGGTCCATGCGCAGCGAGAGGTCCGTCGTCAGCATTACGGGTGCGTGCTTCTTCTTGCGGTCGTGAGCGTCCGGCACGGTTCCCGACCCGGCTCCATCCTTGGGTATCCACTGCTGGGCGCCGGCGGGACTCTTGGTGAGCTCCCATTCATATTTGAAGAGGATTTCCAGGTAGTCGTTGTCCCACTTCACCGGGTTGGTGGTCCATGCGCCCTCCAGCCCGCTCGAAATCGTATCGACGCCCTTGCCGCTGCCGAAGCTGTTCTTCCAGCCCAGGCCCTGCTCTTCGATGGGCGCGCCCTCGGGTTCCGGACCAACATATTTGAGAGGATCGGCAGCGCCATGAGTCTTACCGAAGGTGTGTCCGCCGGCGATGAGGGCAACGGTCTCCTCGTCATTCATCGCCATGCGCGCGAAGGTCTCTCGAATATCGATTGCCGCCGCGATCGGATCCGGCTTGCCATTCGGCCCTTCCGGATTCACATAGATCAGGCCCATTTGCACAGCGCCAAGAGGATTCTCCAACTGACGGTCGCCACTGTAGCGTTCATCGGCCAGCCACTTGCCCTCCGGTCCCCAGTAAATTTCCTCCTGTGGCTCCCAGATGTCAACGCGCCCACCGCCGAAACCGTAGGTCTTCAATCCCATCGACTCCAGCGCCACATTCCCGGCGAGAATGATCAGGTCGGCCCAGGAGAGTTTCCGGCCATACTTCTGCTTGATGGGCCAGATCAACCGGCGCGCCTTGTCGAGGCTCACATTGTCCGGCCAACTGTTCAGGGGAGCAAATCGCTGCGCTCCGGAGCCGCCGCCGCCGCGGCCGTCGGCGATACGGTAAGTGCCTGCGCTATGCCACGCCATACGGATGAAGAATGGCCCATAATGGCCGTAGTCCGCAGGCCACCAGTCCTGCGAGTCCGTCATCAAGGCGCGCAGATCCTTGATCACGGCGTCCAGGTCGAGGCTCTTGAACTCCTCGGCGTAATTGAAGGCCTCGCCCATGGGATTGGAGAGGGGGGAATGCTGGTGCAATATCTTCAGATTCAGTTGATTGGGCCACCAGTTTGCGTTCGTAGGGGCTCCAGTCGCGGTGTGTGTCATAGCGCCGCTCGAGAACGGACACTTAGTTTCATCTGACATGGTTCTCTCCTTTCGCAGTTTGCATATCCATCCAGGAATCAGTCTAGAATTTAGGGCCTGATCTTGCAACCAGTACTTGTTCCAACAGCATAACGCATCGACGATGAGGGTAAAGTTGCGGAATTTGTAACTTTTGTGAACCTGTAGAGTCACATAAGATATAAGGCGCATTCCCCGCTTGCGCCTTGACCAAAGACAGACCAGCACAGGGCTGATGGAGAGATTCGGCTTGATCTTCCTGCTTGTTCTCGCGTACCTCGGCGGCATTCTGACCATCTTGAGCCCGTGCATTCTTCCCGTGCTGCCCTTTGTCTTTGCGCGCTCCGACCAGCCCTTCCGCCGGAGCGGCCTGCCGCTGTTGGCGGGCATGGCGGCGACCTTCGCGCTGGTGGCCAGCCTGGCTGCCGTGGGCGGCGCATGGGCGGTGCGCGCCAATCAGTATGGCCGGATTGCCGCGCTGATCCTCTTCGCGCTCTTCGGCTTGACGCTGCTCTTCTCTTCGCTTGCCGAGCGGCTGACGCGTCCACTGGTGCGTCTGGGCGACAGGCTCTATGGCAGTGCCGAGGCTGGCGGTGGCGCGGGCCGATCCCTTGTGCTGGGCATCGCCACCGGGCTGCTGTGGACGCCCTGCGCCGGACCGATTCTGGGGCTGATTTTGACCGGAGCGGCGTTGAGCGGCGCGAGCGCACGGACGGCAATTCTGCTGCTGGCCTACGCCGCAGGAGCAGCCACTTCCTTGACTGTGGCGCTGCTGGCCGGAGGGCGCGTCTTCCGGGCGATGAAGCGCTCGCTCGGCGCGGAGGTTTGGGTGCGGCGGATATTGGGCGTGGCCGTGCTGGCGGGAGTGGCGGCCGTCGCCTTCGGGCTGGATCGCGGGATTCTGACGCGGCTCTCGCTGGCCGGCACCTCGAATCTGGAGCAGCGGCTGGTGGAGATTGCGGCTCCAATGAAGCAGCAAGATCAGGCGATGAAGAGCGATGACAAGCCGGCGATGATGATGATGTCGGCCGGCGGCGACTCTGCCGATGTGCCGCAGACGCTGCCTGATCTGAGCGGCGCGACGGAGTGGATTAACTCCCAGCCACTGACTGCCGAATCACTGCGCGGCAAGGTGGTTGTCATAGACTTCTGGACCTACTCCTGCATCAACTGTCTGCGTTCACTGCCTTATATCAACGCCTGGTACGGCAAGTACAAGGACAGCGGCCTAGTGGTGATCGGCGTGCACACCCCGGAGTTTCCCTTCGAGAAGGACGAGGCCAACGTTCGCAAGGCGGTGCGCGAACTTGGCATCGAGTACCCCGTCGCGATGGATAACGACTACCGCATCTGGCGCGCCTTTCACAACCGCTTCTGGCCCGCGCATTACTTCATCGATGCGGCGGGGCGGGTGCGCTATCACCACTTCGGCGAAGGCGATTATGAACAGTCAGAAGCGTGGATTCGCAGCCTGCTGGAAGAGCGAAACCACCAGAAGCCGCCGGAGCTGGCAGTGAAGAGGTCCGCCACGGGCGCGGAGGCCGCTTCGGAGGCAGAGAGCGTGCAGTCGCCGGAGACTTACGTCGGCTACATTCGGGCCAAGAACTTTGCCTCGCCGGGCGGATTCAATGAGGACGCGCCTCAGCTCTATCGAGCGCCCGCGCGGCTGAAGCTGAATGAGTGGGCGCTCGAGGGGCGGTGGCGGGACGAGAGCCAGATCGCGACGCTGCTCTCGGCCAACGGCGGCGGGATTGTTTACCGCTTTCATGCCCGCGATCTGCATCTGGTTCTGGGGCCGACGAGAGATGGAAAGCCGGTTCGTTTCCGCGTCACGCTGGACGGCATGGCGCCCGGCGCGGATAGCAAAGACCGTAACCGAACGAAAGGCGTCACACATAACATA
>CAWFZU010000261.1:0-20993 GCA_963820195.1 uncultured Acidobacteriaceae bacterium
CAGCGTGCAGTAGCCGTTGGACTCGATGAAGATCTTGCCTTCCGCGCACTCCTTCGACCCGATCTTGCCGCCGAAGTCATTGTAGGCTCTCAGGAACCACTCGCCGTCCCAGCCATGCTCCAGAATCACCGCGACCATCTTGTCCGCTTCGGCGAGATAGGATGCGGCCTCGGCAGCCAGAGAGCGGCGGCTGGCAATCGCGGCCAGCTCGCGGCCGGCATGGACAAAGAGGCCGGCGATAAAAACCGATTCGGCAACCTTGCCGTCCTTGTTGGTGGTGGTCTGGAAGCTCTGGCCGGGGGTGTCGGAGAAGCAATTGAGGTTGAGGCAGTCGTTCCAGTCGGCGCGCCCGATCAGCGGCAGGCCGTGCGGCCCCAGGCGGCTCAGCGTGTAGTTGAAGCTGCGCTGCAAATGCTCGTAGAGCGGCTGCTCGCTGCCGGGCTCGTTGTCGTACTGGACGGGTTCATCCAAAATGCTCCAGTCGCCGGTCTCCTTGAGGTAGGCCGAGACGCCGATGATGAGCCAGTGCGGATCGTCGTTGAAGCCGCCGCCGATGTCGTTGTTGCCGCGCTTGGTGAGCGGCTGGTACTGGTGATAGGCGCCGCCGGTTGGCAGTTGCGTGGCGGCCAGGTCGAGGATGCGCTCGCGGGCGCGCGCCGGCGCCATGTGCACAAAGCCGAGCAGGTCCTGGTTGGAATCGCGGAAGCCGAGGCCGCGCCCGATGCCGGATTCATAGAACGACGCCGAGCGCGACATATTGAAGGTCGCCATGCACTGGTAGGCGTTCCAGATATTGACCATGCGGTTGGTGTGGATGTCGGGCGTCGTCGACCTGGAAGATGCCGAGCAGGCTCTCCCAGTACTGGCGCAACCGCTCGAAGGCCGCGTCGGCGTTGGCGGGATCGAGATACTTGGTGATCGTCGGCTTGACCGTCTTCTTGTTGATAGTCTGCGTGCCGGGCGGGTCGAACTTTTCGGCAACCGGATTCTCATGGTAGCCGAGCAGGAAGACAATCTGGCGGGTCTCGCCGGGAGCCAATTCCAGCTTGACCTGATGCGCGCCGATGGGCGACCAGCCGTGCGCGATGGAGTTGGTGAGCTGACCGGTGGCGACGGCGGCCGGTGAATCCCATCCCCGATAGCGGCCTAGAAAAGCCTCGCGCTGAGTATCGAAGCCGGCCAGAAGCTGGGAGCAGGCGAAGTAGGCGAAGTGATTGCGGCGCTCGCGGTACTCGGTCTTGTGATAGATCACGCCGTCTTCGACTTCCACCTGGCCGGTGTTGAAGTTGCGTTGGAAGTTGGTGGCGTCGTCCTGGGCATCCCACAGGCAAAACTCGATGGAGGAGAAGGCGGAGATGGAGGCCTTGACGGCGCGCTTGTTAGTGACGGTGAGCTGCCAGATCTCCAAGTTCTCGTCCAGGGGCACGAAGTAGCGGGTGTGGGCTTCGATGCCAGCGTATTCCGAGCCGATGATGGTGTAGCCCATGCCGTGGCGGCAGGAGTAGTTCTTGAGATCGTGGCGCGTTGGCTGCCAGGAGGGAGACCAGAACTCTTTGGATTCGTCGTCGCGCAGGTAGACGTAGCGCCCGCCGAAGTCGAAGGGCACGTTGTTGTAGCGATAGCGGGTGAGGCGGCGCAGGCGGGCATCGCGATAGAACGAGTAGCCTCCGGCGGTGTTGGAGATGATGCCAAAATACGCCTGACAGCCCAGGTAATTGATCCACGGCAGGGGTGTATCTGGTTGAGTGATCACATATTCGCGGTTTTTATCGTCGAAACTTCCGTATTTCATAGTGAATGCTCCTTGAGCCGCGAAGCCGCCGTCTGCCCGGCTCCCGGGTCGAAAATCCAGTTAAACGTTTTTCCAGAGCGGTTTTCGATACTTTGGAAGACGAAACCGATTATACTTGACCCGGCGCCGAGCCTGGATTTTTACGCGCATGAATGGGATGGGCCTGGTGCAGTGCCGGGTATCGTTGCCAGATTTCAGACCAATGTGAGAGGATTCCCAAATTGAAATCACTTCTGTCGCAGCCGCGCAGCGAATCCGCAGAAAGGTCTACTCCCATGCTCACTTCCTTGATTACAGCGCAATCGGTTGTATTGCCGGTCTCTTTTGTCCTGGCTGTTTTTCTCTCTTTCCCTGCTGCCACGGCTCTTGCCGCTTCAGGGGACGGAGCAACAAGCAAGGCCGCGGAAACCGGACAGATGGCCATCAAGGTGGACCAGGTGGGCTATCCGATAGATGGGCCAAAGGTTGCGCTTGTTACTATGCCCGCTACAGTCTTTGAAGTGCGGCGCTCCAGCGACAATAAAGTAGTTTTTCGGGAGAAGCTAGGGCCTGGCGAGGCCGACCCCAACTCAGGCGATCAAGTGCAAGCCGCGAATTTTTCCAAGTTCCGCAGCCCGGGGAGCTATTACCTGGCGGTTCCCGGCGTGGGGCGCAGTTGGAACTTCGAGATCAGCGTAAATATCTACGAGTACACGTATTACATGGCCATGCGCGGCTTTTATGGGCAGCGCTGCGGAACGGCGGTGGACATGGGCTCGGAGTTTCCCGGCTATGCGCACCCCGCCTGCCACCTGCATGGCGAGTTTCACCCCAGCTGCAGGCGTCCAGGGAGCGCGAGACAACATCGGCGGCTGGCACGACGCGGGCGACTATGGCCGCTACATGGTCAACTCCGGCATCACGCACGGGAACACTGCTGTGGACCTGGGAGATCTACGGCAAGAAAATCGAGAATCATCTCGCTGCGGATTCCCGAGTCCGGCAACGGCACGCCGGATATCCTGAATGAAGCGCGCTGGGGCCTGGAGTGGATGCTGAAGATGCAGGACGAGGATGGCGGCGCATGGCAGAAGCAGACCAGCGCGGGCTTTCCCGGCTTTATTGCTCCGGAGGCGGATACCGAGCCCAGCAAGGTGATTGGCACGGGCACGGCTCCGTACAAGAGTACCTGCGCGACCGCGGACCTGGCGGCGGTGGCAGCTATCGCGGCGCGGGTGTACCAGCCCTATGACGCGAAGTTTGCGGCGCGGGCGCTGGAGGCGGCGCGGCGCGCCTGGGCGTGGACCGAGAAGTATCCCAATGTTGCCTTCGAGAATCCGCCGGGCATCAGCACCGGCTCTTATGCCGACGCTAACTGCCGGGACGAGCGCTTGTGGGCGGCGGCGGAGCTTTGGCGTACCACCGGCGAGGCGGCCTATCAGAACTACTTTTTAGCGAGTTATGCCGAATTTCTTCCCGGCCTGGATTCTCCGCCCACTGCAACCTGGGCCGATGTGGGGCAGATGGGGTTGTGGAGTTATGCGCTTTCTCCGCGCCGGGGCGTGAACGGCAGGGCAGTCGTGGCAATCCGCGAGCGTACCCTTGCGGCGGCGGGCGCAATTGTTGAGCGCATACGCCGCAATCCGTATCATGTCAGCCTGCAAGCTAAAGATTATGTCTGGGGTTCCAATGGCGTCGCGGCGGGTCACGGCATGACACTTTTGATGGCCGATATTATGCGTAAGAATAAATCGGACAAGGAGTTTGCTGACGCGGCGCGGGATGACCTGCATTATCTTCTGGGGCGCAATGCTTTTTCGCTTTCGTGGGTAACTCACGTGGGCGAGAACCCCTATCAGCATCCGCATCACCGGCCCAGCGCGGCGCATCCAGAGACGCCTCCCTGGCCGGGGCTGCTCTCCGGCGGTCCGAACAAGGACCGCGAAGACCAGGTGCTGGCGGCGCTACCGAAGAACTTGCCCCCGGCCAAGGTCTATGTCGATGAATGGGCATCGTATGCAAGCAACGAAATATGCATCAACTGGCAGGCATCGCTGGTCTTCCTGCTGGCCGGCGAGATGAAATAATGGGCCGCTGGAAGTTATCTGGGAGTTATTGTCCTGGCGGGTCGTAATCAAGCCGGCTTGGTCCGGCGGATAAGTTAGTATTGCATCTTTCGCGGAGAGCGGAGAGAAGAATGCCCGCGGGCATTGAGGAGTCGAATGCTGCACCTTCACTTCATTGACATCGTCATCATCGTGGCCTACCTGCTGAGCACGGTGCTGATTGGCTACTGGGTTTCAAAACGCGCATCGCAGAGCATGCAGAACTACTTTCTCGGCGGCAAGCCGATGCCCTGGTATATGCTGGGCATCTCCAACGCCTCGGGAATGTTCGATATCAGCGGCACCATGCTGCTGGTCTCCTGGATGTTCGTCTACGGCCTGAAGAGCGTATGGATTCCCTGGCTCTGGCCGACCTTCAACCAGATCTTCCTGATGGTCTATCTCTCCGCGTGGCTGCGCCGCTCAAAAGTGATGACCGGCGCGGAGTGGATCAAGACGCGCTTCGGCACCGGGATGGGCGCGCAGTTCTCGCATATGATCGTTGTGATTTACGCCTTTGTCAGCATCATCGGATTCTTCAGCTACGCCTTCAAGGGCATCGGCAAGTTTGCCCAGACCTTTCTGCCCTGGCATCTTTCCGCCAATGAATACGCGCTGATATTGATCAGCATCACGGCGATCTATGTGATCAAGGGCGGCATGATCAGCGTAGTTATCACCGAGGTTGTGCAGTTCTTCATTCTGTCCATCGCATCCTTTGCCGTGGGTATTATCGCCATGCGCAAGGTGGCGCCGGAGATGCTGCACCGGGTGGTGCCCGCCGGCTGGGACAATGTCTTCTTCGGATGGCATTTAGGCCTGGACTGGAGCACGCTGCTTCCCGCCGCCACTGAGAAGATTCATCAGGACGGTTATGGCCTCTTCGGCTTCTTTGTGATTATGCTGCTTTTCAAAGGCATTCCTATCTCGGCCGCCGGGCCGGCGCCTAACTACGATATGCAGCGCGTGCTATCCGCCAAGAATCCGCGCGAAGCTTCGATGATGAGTGCCTGGGTGAACATCGTGCTCACTCCTCCGCGCTACTTTCTTGTTATCGGACTTACTGTGCTGGCCGCCGCATTTTATGGCCCGAACCTCCGCGCCATGGGTACTAACATGGACTTCGAGTTGGTGCTGCCTTATGCGCTGGGACGCTTCGTCCCGGTGGGCCTGCTGGGCTTTTTGATCGCCGGCCTGCTGGCGGCTTTCATGTCTAACTTCGCGGCCACCGTCAATGCGGCGCCGCCGTATTTTGTCAATGACATCTACAAGCGTTTCATCAACCCCAACGCCTCGCCCAAGACTTATGTCCGCCTGAGTTATCTGGCCTCTTTAGCGGTGGTGGTGATCGGCGTCCTCATCGGGTGGAACGTGGACTCAGTCAACACGGTGGTGGTTTGGATCGTCTCCGGATTGTGGGGCGGCTATATGGCGTCCAATGTTTTGAAATGGTACTGGTGGCGCTTCAACGGCTGGGGCTATTTCTGGGGCATGGTCACAGGCATTGCCGCCGCACTGGCGATGCCGAGAATCGTTCCTCTCCTGCCGGCTGTGCAGCGCCTTCTGGACACCTATTCGATCAACATGGAAGTGGTGATCATCTTCCCGCTGGTGGCGGGAATCTCGCTGATCGGCTGTCTGCTCGGCACCTACCTTACCAAGCCCGAGTCCGACCAGGTGCTGATGGACTTCTACCGCCGCGTGCGCCCATGGGGCTTCTGGGGGCCGATCCTGAAGAAGGTTCTGGCCGAGGATCCCGGCTTCCAGCGCAACACGGACTTTTTCCGCGATATCTTCAATATCGCCGTCGGCATCGTATGGCAGGTCTCCCTGGTGGCGCTGCCCCTGTACATCGTGATTCAGGAGTTCGGGCGCGCCGCCATCGCACTGGGCGTGATTCTGATTACCTCGCTGATTCTCAAGTTCACCTGGTACGACCATCTGAACGAGCGCGAAGTTGAGACCGACAAAGCAGCCTTGAAGAAGGCCATCTAACAAACCGGAAAGGCTGAGCAAGTTGGATATCCGCGCCGTTACCGCTGTTGTTCTGGACACGCCTGCGAACCAGGAAGCGGTAACTGTTGACGCGCATCTCCTATCATGGCTGGCCGGAGTGCTATCTCCTCTCAAACGGATGCGTGGAAGCGGTCGTGGTGCCCGCCATTGGCCGCGTGATGCAGTTGCGCCTGGCCGGTGAGACAGAGGGCCCCTTCTGGGAGAACCGGGCGCTGGACGGCCAGTTGCATGGCCAGGCGTCGGACGTGTGGATCAACTTTGGCGGAGACAAGTGCTGGCCCGCGCCGCAATCCGCATGGCTCCGGCAGCAGGGCCGGGAGTGGCCGCCGCCCGTGGCCTTCGATGCGCGCCCCGCGCAGGCCGCGGCCACAGAATTCGGCGTGACGATGACCTCGCCCGTCGATCCCGGTTTCGGCATCCAGGTGGTGCGCCATGTGGAACTGGACGCCGGGCAACCCGTCCTGCGCATCCGCACCGAGTATCGCAAGCTCCTTGGCGGCGCTCTCCGGGTGGGCATCTGGACCATCACCCAGTTGCGGGAACCGGAGCGCGTTGCCATCCTCCTCAAAGAAAATTCGCACTTTGCGAACGGCTATCTTGGCTTGCTCGCGGCTCGGCCGGCGGAGTTGAAGCTCGACGGGCGGCATCTGTGGCTAAAACGCCACACAAGCGAGCAGGTCAAGATCGGAACGGATGGAAGCAGCATGGTTTGGGTGAGAGCCGGATGCGCGCTGCGCATCGACGCGGAAGCCGGGCCGGGAGAATATCCCGATGGCGGGTGCGTCACCGAAATTTACACAAATCCGGACCCTCTTCCGTACGTCGAATTGGAGGTTTTGGGGCCCCTGCAGGCCATCAACGCCGGCGAGCGGATCGAGAGGAGTTCGGCCTACACGCTGAGGCCGCGGTCAACTTCGGATCCGGAAGAAGAAGCACGAAAAATGCTCATTTCCCTGTGAAAAACGCGCCAGAATCGCTCTGAACACGGTTGTCTATCTATTTGATATACAGGATGTTATGAAATCATATGAAGTTTTTTTCGCAGGCACGTAAAAACACACTTGACAACAGGATGCCAATTGGCGTGTAATGGCCCCGGCTCGCGAATTGCGGTTTGTCTCGACGTGTGCTTAATCGTTTGATTACCGTAATTCAAGCGTTTAAGCGGGAATTTCCAAAATGCGGAGAAAGGCGATTTTTCCACTTCCATTTAACGGAGAAAATCGCAGCTTTCCGGCGTCATTTCGGGAGTTTTTCCAAGCGGGTCAGAGAGTCGTGAAACGGCGTTTTATGAGTCATTTTTTAACGGCTTCATTTTTTGATAGCTGATGGAGCAGTGAACGATGTACGCAATTTCAACTGAAACCAAACTTGAAAAGGAAGGTCACATGAGACAAGCGAGATACAGGTTCCTTGTATTGCCGCTGATTTTCGTCCTGGCGTGCGTGGGAGCATTTGCGCAGGCCAACGCCGATCTCACCGGCATTGTCACAGACCAGACGGGAGCTGTCGTCGCGGGAGCGTCGATTGCGCTCACCGATCAGGCTACCGGCACTGAGCACGACACCACCAGCAGCAGCACCGGCTTGTATGAAATCGCCGGTTTGAACCCCGGCAACTACAACATGAAGGTTTCTGCCAAGAACTTCCAGACCTTCGTGCAGAACGGAATCGTGGTCAACGTTTCCGCAACCGCCCGCGTTGACGTCAAGCTGACTGTCGGCGCCGAAACCCAGACGATCACCGTCTCGGCCGATGCCTTGACTGTGCAGGCTGACTCCAACGTGGTCAGCACCCTGATCAGCTCCGAAGAGATCAGCGAAATCGCTACTGAGAACCGCAACTTCGCGGCTCTGGCTGCTCTGGGCATGGGCGTAAGCTCGGCTCTGCCGGACAACAACACTCCCGCGGCGTTCTCTTCGAACTTCACCATCAGCTTCAACGGTCTGCGCCAGAGCCACAATATCTGGCTGATCGACGGCGGCGAGTCGGATGACCGCGGCGGCGCCGGCGGCATGCAGATTCAGCCTTCGCAGGACGCCATCGCCGAGTTCCAGGTGATGAGCTCGAACTATCCTCCCGATTATGGTATCTCCTCCGGCGCCACCATCAGCCTTTCGCTGAAGTCCGGCACGAAGAAGTTCCATGGCTCGGCATGGGAAGAAAACCGCAGCACAGCTTATGACGCCAACTACTACTTCAACAAGCTGGCTACCCCGTTTGTCCCGAGATCGCCTACGCATTGGAACATTTATGGCTTCAACGTCGGCGGCCCGGTTTTCATTCCTCACACCTACAACTCCAGCAAGCAGAAGACCTTCTTCTTCTGGAACGAGGAATGGCGCAAGACCTCCAGCACCGCGAGCAGCAACAACGCCACGATCGATCCGGCCGATCTTCCCAAGGCTGGCGTGGATCTCGCCTATGTTCCGCCGCTGTTTGCCCCGACAACTCAGCTTGTCGTGCCGAACGTTCCAGGTGGGACATCCACTTATTACTACACTCTCGCCTTGAAAGGCCTGGGCCTAACTCCTAATCAGTGCTTCGGCGGAGGAACAAAGGACGCGAATGGCAAGTGCGCCGCCGCACCGGTCATCCCGCATCAACTGTTCGATATCAGTGTTAACGGAACGGGTGGCATCGTGAACAACACCAATGCGATCACCTACCTCAACGCAGGCATTCTGCCCCCGCCGAACGTAGCCGGCCAGGACAGAAACATCGCCAGCGTCCCGCTGCCGTTAAAAGACCGCGACGACATCGTCCGCATCGACCACAACATCACCGACAAGTGGGCCATCCTCGGCCATTACATCGGCGATTTGCAGAATCAGGACGAAGGCGCCCCGGAACTGGGCTGGTGCTGGTGCAATTACAACACCCTCACCGACACTCTGAAATCTCCGGCCCACTCCGGCGCCATCAAGCTGAGCGGCACCATCAATCCGAATCTGCTGGTGGAAGCCAGCATCAACTATGACGGCAACGGAGCCGACATCACGCCCAGCGCAAACACCTTCCTGCCGGCCAACTGGAATGTTCAGCCCGTTGTTCCAGCCTATAAGGTCAGCCGCTTGATCTGGCCTGGCATCACCGGCTACGGCGGTCCCTACGGATCGGCTGAAGACACGGCCACCGAGCCTTATCACAACGCGGCCCAGGACTATGAGCCCAAGCTGGATGTCTCGTACACGATGGGACAGCATGCCATGAAGTTCGGCATCAGCTACAACCGCTACACCAAGAACCAGATGCTCTATGGCGACGCCCAGGGCGACTATGGCTTCAGTGGGTATTCGAACGACGGTCTCATGGATATGCTGATGGGTCTGGCCGGCAGCTACGGCCAAGCTCTATCCGCTCCCATCCGCCACTACGCCAACCAGACTCCTTCGGCTTATGCGATGGACAACTGGCACATAACCCCGCGCCTGTCAGTGCAGCTCGGCCTCCGCTATGACGCCCTGCCGCATGCCTTCGAGCGCCAGAACCTCATTGGCAACTTTGCTCCGGGAGACTATCAGTTCAATGCGCTGCCCGTTTGGACGGCCGCCGGCGGCGTCATCGACCCGTCCAGCCCGGCTCTGTATACCTACGAGGGCATTCCCTCCTACATCAACGGCACTGAGCTTGCCGGGCAGAATCATACCCCGCCGGGCTTGGTCAATAACGACTACGAGACGCTGCAACCACGCATCGGATTCTCCGAGGATTTGTCTGGCAACGGCAAGACCGTTCTTCGCGGCGGCTTTGGAACCTTCTACGAGCGCATGCAGGGCAACGACATCTTCGACACCGCCACCAGCGCGCCCTTCGATCCTGCACTCAGCGTCGGCAACGTCTTCTTCAGCCAACCGGGAACGAACTGGAGCACCGGCGCTGTAACCCTGCCCACGTCTCTGATCTTTGCCGGCGGCGATACCGCCCTGGACAAGGTCTACAAAGCGCCCGCCGCGGCCATGTACAGCCTCGGTGTGCAGCGTGAAGTGGTTCCCTCGCTCATCTGGATTGTCCAGTACGTCGGCAACATCGCATGGCACCAGAACATCGGCGCGGCCCTCAACAACATGGACCCCGGCATTGGCATCGTCAACGTTGGCGCTCCTGGGACACCTAACATGCAAGACCCGCGCTGCGTCGCCGGTGACGGCAGCGCCAATTACACCGTGAACGGTCTGGCGCCCTCGGCTGCAAACCCCTCGCCTGATGCAAATTGCGGCTCCTTCAAAAACTGGGGCGGCATGAACGCATTCCGTGAGTACCCGGGCTACACCAACATCACCATGAATGAAAACCAAACCAACGGCTACTACAACGGCTTCCAGACCGGCCTTCGCGCCCAGAACAAGTGGGGCCTGAGCGGTGAAATCGATTACACGTACTCACATGAAATCGATATCACCTCTTACGACGAGAGCGGCAGCGGCCAAAATATCAGCAATCCCTGGCACTTCAAATATGACAGGGGATCGGGCGCGCTTGATCGCCGTAACATCCTCAGCGCCAACTACGTCTACAAACTCCCCATCTTCAACAAGAGCGCCGGCATTCTCAAGGCCACGCTCGGCGGATGGGAGATTGCAGGCACCGTTATCGATGAGTCCGGCACGCCGAATGCGCCGGGCAGCGACGCCCCATGGGATCCAGTCGGCCTGGGTGGCACTTACACCTCTCGTCCGAATGCCCATCCCTGGGACATTGTCTACAACAAGACGCGCAAGAGTTGGTTTGACACCACTCATTTCTACTCGGCGACTCCTGCCTATGACGGTGGACCCAACCTGGGCTTCGGCAATGCCGGCAAGGACTACATCGTCGGACCCGGACGTGTGAACTTCACCACCGATCTCTACAAGACGTTCTCGTTCTGGGATCGGGCGAGCTTCACGCTTCGCTTTGAATCGTTCAACACCTTCAACCACACCGAATGGAGCGGCATCAACGCGGGCATGAGCTGCGTGCAGTGGACGGGCAACAATGTCAATGTTCCCTGCCAGGCTCAGGGCAACTACGGCCAGGTTACCGGCACGTGGGATCCTCGCAACCTCGAGTTGGGCGGCAAGTTCGTCTTCTAACCTCAACCCTCAACCGGGGCGCGGCAGGCAACCCCTGCCGCGCCCTTTTTCTTCTAATGTCGGCAAATTGCTACTATTAAACTAGGTGCAATAGTGAGACTCACGCTGCGACATAGAATCTGCCTCACACTCGCAATCACGCTGGTCCTGGCCGCGGCCCACTCGACAGAGCAGCCCGCCGGCGACGCTGCGAGCCAGCGGCAGACGGCGCTGACCCTGGAGCAGCAAGGCAAGAATGCCGAGGCGGAGGCCGCATGGCGCCTCTATATGAAGGCTCATCCCTCGAACCCGGAGCCTTATGCTCACCTGGGTCTGCTGGAAGCGCGCCAGGAACACTATGCGGAAGCGGCGCCGCTCTATCGCAAGGCGTTGGCACTGGATCCCGCGATTCCCGGCCTGCAATTAGATCTTGGCCTTGCGCTCTTCAAGGGCGGCGAAATGAAGCAGGCCATTGTGGAATTCAAATCGCTGCTCAAAAGCCAGAAGCCGGCTTCCGCCGAAGGCCAGCGCCTGACGATCCTCATCGGGTTGGCCTACTATGGACTGGCCGAATACGCCGAGGCGGTTCCATATCTTCAGCAGGCTGCCGCGCGCGACACGCGGAATCTCTCCTTGCGGCTGACCCTGGCGCACAGTTGTCTGTGGTCCGGGCAGTACAAATGCGTTGTGAATACCAGCCATGAGATTTTGTCGCTGGCTCCGGACTCCGCCGAGGCCGACATGCTGGTCGGCGAGGCGCTGGATGAAATGAAAGACAGAAACGGCGCAATTGCGCAGTTTCGCGCCGCATTGAAGGTCAATCCCAAGACGCCCGACGCGCACTTCAGCTTGGGCTACGTGCTGTGGATCCTCAAGCAATACCCTGAGGCGGCGAGCGAGTTTCAGGCCGAGCTGGACAATAACCCGGATCACGCGCAGGCCATGACCTATCTGGCCGACGTGGATCTGCAACTGGGCCATTCCGAAGCCGCCCTTCCGTTGCTGGAGAAGGCCATAAAACTCGATCCTGAACTGGAACTGACTCATCTCGACCTGGGCATCATTTATGCCGCCGCGGGCCGCCAGGACGATGCCCTGCGGGAGATGAAGGAAGCTGAGCGGCTGGCCCCGCAGGAAGTGGACGTTCACTGGCGGCTGGGACGGCTCTACCGGGCGATGGGCAGGAAGGATGAAGCCAAGGCGGAGTTCGAAAAAGCCAACCAGGTCAACAAGGCGGCCGATCAAGCGCTCTTCAACAGAATCAATCACGAGCACGCCCGGCCGGCTCAGGCGCAGCCCCCGGCGCCGGAGTCGCCGGAAAAGTAAGCGTAGGATGAGATGAGTTGTAGTGGGTGGGTTTTGCTAGTTCCTTTGGTGTTATTGTAAGAGGATTGTATGGCCAGGCGTACGAAATTAGCGGTCAAACCACAACCCGCGCGACCCGTCGGACTGCGTTCTCTGGGCGAGTATCTGAATCTCTCTCCAGCCACCATTTCACTGGTGCTGAATAACGCTCCCGGCGTGCGTTCGATTCCCCAGGAGACCCGGGACCGGGTGACCGATGCGGCGGCGAAATTCGACTATCGGCCCAGCTTCTACGCGCGCTCGCTGCGCAAACGCCAGACCTTCACCGTGGGCGTGCTGGTGCCCGACCTGAACGACCACTATGCCGCGCAGGTGATCGCGGGAGTTGAGGAGTTCCTGGTCGAGGAAGGTTACTTCTATTTCACCGCCAGCCATCGCGGCAAGCCGGAGCTGCTGGAGGAATACGCCAGCTTGCTCATGGACCGCTCCGTGGAAGGGTTTATCCTGATCGACACCGTGCTGGAGCGCAGAATGAAGCTGCCGGTCGTGGCAGTTGCGGGCCATCGCATGATAACTGGTGTGACGAACGTGGTCCTCGATCAGTGCCGCGCCGCGGAGCTGGCCTTGCGCCACCTCTATGATTTGGGGCACCGTAAAATCGCCTTCATGCGCGGCGGCAGCCATAGCGCCGACGCCGATGAACGCTGGGAGTGTCTGATGGGCAAGGCGCGGGAGTTTAAGATCGCGCCTTCGCCGGAGTTGTCCGTGCAGCTAAAGTTGCGCGTCTCCACCCCGGAGGCTGGGATATGGACCGGCCCAGGAACTCCTCAGCCGCGGCAACGAATTCACGGCCATTGTCTGCTACAACGATGAGGCCGCCATCGGAGCGATCCGCGCCTGCAAGGATCATGGCCTGCGCGTGCCGGAGGATGTCTCGGTGGTGGGCTTCGACGATATCCGCAGCGCGGCCTTCTACAATCCCAGCCTGACCACCATTCGCCAGCCTCTCAACCAGATGGGAATCGTCGCCGCTCGCATCCTCCTGCAGCGGATTCGCGGCCAGGAGACCGTCCCGGATACGGTGCACATCCTACCCGAACTGGTGATTCGCGAGTCGACCGCCGCACCCCATTCCCGGCGCACCCGCGCGAAGCAGAGCTAAATCAGCTACGCTTCAATGGGCATCAGCAGCAGCCCAACTCGCGCCGGCGAGTTATACCAATTATGAACCCACTAGAGCATTTTAGTAAATAGTGTATACTCTCTTTGGCGAGACTCTGCGACGGACACAGATATGGGTAAACCCCTTGGGGATGATCTGCGCCGTAGGTTGCTCTTGGCCTATGATCAAGGCGAAGGAACGTTGGAGGCACTGGCCGATCGCTTTCTGGTGAGTGTTGGCTGGGCGAAGAAGATTTCCGCCGCGCGCAACCGCACCGGTCAAGCCGAACGTTTGCCTCACAAGCCGGGGCGTAAACCGCACGCCGGAATTAAGGCGCAACAACAGGTGAGGACCTGGTTTGCTGAGCAGTCCGATCTGACGCTGGCAGAAGTGCAGCAGAAATTACTCGGCGAGGCGGATGTCTCGCTCAGCTTGCCCCAGATCTGGAAGCTGTTGCGAAAACTGGGATTGCGACTTAAAAAAAGTCGCTCCACGCCACTGAGCGGGATACCGAAGCCAATCGTCAACAGCGTCAGGAGTTTATCGCTCAACTCGCGACGATCCCTCAGGAACACCTGATTTTCCTGGACGAAAGCGGGGTCACTACCTCAATGACGCGGCTCTATGCGCGCAGCGCTGGAGGCGGGCGCATCTGTGAAACAACGCCCGGTGGACGCTGGAAAATCATGACCATTCTGGGCGCGATGAGCCTGCGCGGAATCATTGCATCGATGACCATCGAAGAGGCCACCGATGGCGACATCTTTCTGGCCTACGTTGAGCACATCCTGTGTGCGGCGCTCAAGCCCGGCGACGTAGTGGTGATGGATAACTTGAGTTCGCACAAGATCAAGGGCGTACGGCAATTGATCGAGAAAGCAGGGGCGAAAGTGCTCTTCCTGCCGCCCTACTCGCCTGACCTCAACCCCATCGAGAAAGCGTGGTCCAAGCTCAAACAAATCCTTCGTTCAGCCAAAGCAAGAACCAAAGAAGCGCTGGATATAGCCATCGCCGATGCCATCCGAATGATCACTCCAGACAACGCAAAGGCATGGTTCAATCACTGCATCAATGGTCTACGGTAATTGCTAAAATGCTCTAACTTACTAACTCGCGATCTCCGCGCAGCGGTGGCTAACTTGCTAAATTGTTAACCAATCCTCTCGTGTGTTGGCGAAACGAGGCCTCTCACCTGGTCAGTGCATCCGCCGCATTCGCCGTCAGAATCCAATCGCTGGTGACGCTGATGGTGTATTCGTTCTCAAACCAAAGGAAGCCAAAGTCGTCGATGCACTCCGGAAAGTCCGGCTTGATCACGATATAGCCGGGAATCAAGCCGCCGGGAATGAAGGTTCCATCGGCGCGGTTGTTCCCGTAGGCCTTCAACTTGGAAACCGTCCCGACCGAAGAGATATACGAGGTGCTCGACACCGGATGCGTGCCCAGCAGGTAGTTGGCCGCCCGCAGCGTATACTCCGGACCCACAATCTGCGGGAATGCCTTGTGCAGGAAGTACATCCGCGAGCCAAAAGTGGCCACCTGGCTGGATGCGCCCCAGGTGCCAAGGCTGGGCGGAACTCCGAAGGGAGTCTTGGCCATCTCGGCATCCACTTCTGCCTTGTAGGCTTTGACCGACTCTTCCAACTGCTGCTTGAAATCCGCATCCATATAAGGAAGAGCCAGAACGGCCATCCAGCCGCCGAAGGCGAAGTTCTTGCGCACGGTGGGGAAGAGTTCCCGGACCCGCGTTTTGTACGGCTCGCCGCCATCGGTGGCGATCAACAACTGCACAGCGGCCCTCCACTCGCCGATCGCGCCTGTACCGTGAGGTCCGTAGAAAGAATCCCTGGTGGGTGTCGGATGCGCGTGTTCCTCATCCCACAGCTTGATGGCGGTCTCCAGGCACTCCTTGGCGAGCGGGTCGTCCCAGCCCTTCAGCGCCGTGGATGCGGAGGCCAGCGCCGCTGCCGCGCCGTATTGAAGATAGGGCATCCTGGTGGTGAAGGCCCAGCGATCATCCGGCTTGCCGGAGTAATTGCCTTCGATCTGGTTTGGGCCGAGCTTATCGGAATAAATGCGCTCGTCGGTAATAGAGGCGGCGTCGCCCAGGTGCGTATACTCGCGCAGAGTGGGCTCGATCATGCCCATGAACGGGTGTCCGACAGCCTTGTACTGAGCCAGCACCTGCAGAACACCGTGCTTGACCTGCTGCACGGCATCCGGAACGCCGTCCGGCCGGTGCATCTCGACCGTACGGGCAGTCTCGTCCACTGTGAGTTCGTCCCACTTCAGCCCGAACTCTTTGTAAGCCAGGGAGAGGTTCTCAATGACCGTGTATTGGCTGGGCGCAATGTTGTCGTAATCGCCGGCGTCGAACCAGCCGCCCACATTCAGTCCGGGGATGTGTTCGCCCGGCTTGTAGGGCGAATCGAGGTTCGGGCCCGTCGAGTAGCCGTCGAAGTGCCGTGTATTCGGCGGCGCCTGGCGGGCGTCGTCCATGTGCGAGACGCCGTGCCACAGCCGGTAGCCCTCGCGTACCGATACGTGGTCCATCTCAACGGCCAGAAACCCATCCAGGCTGGATTGCCATGTCCGGCTGTACACGTCCCTGGCGATGGGGAAAAGATCGGTGCGCTGGCCCGCGTACTCAATCGCATACAGGCCGGGTTCATTCACCGTGGAGAAATCGAAGTTCGCATAGCGGTAGCGCAGCCACGGCGTGGGCGCGCTTATCGGCCCCTCGAAGACCTGCTTGTACGTGCCGTCTGCGCCCAGGCGTACCACCTTCGCCGTCTTCGGCGCATCGTAATTCGGATCGAGCTCGATCACCGCGACCTTGGGGAAGTTGGGTGGATAGCCGGCCTGGCTGTGCGCAACCATCGGTGGCCGTGTCCAATTCGGGATCAGGTCGGGGTGAATATGCCAGACGACCGCTCCCTCTGTTTTGCCCGATGGAATCAGCGAACGCAGCACGAACCAGCCATTCTGCGCGCGGTTGCGGCCGTCATAGAGCGAGATGGGAGTTGTTTCAGAGCTGACATTGATGCGGTAGAGCGGGTTCTCCGCCGCCAGCGTAATACTGCCTCCAGTGACGATCGGCAGCGGCTGCGTGTAGCCCTTCGCCTGGTCCCATTCATCCTGGTAGGGAAGCTTCTTCGGATCGTCGGCCGGCGGAAGCACCTGTTGCATCGGGTCCTGCGGACTGCGCGGAATCACCCCGAATTGCTTGCCGTCCACTGCATAACTCTTTCCCGTGTAGATCGACGGCAGAAACTCCAGATTGAAGCCCGCGCGCCCGGCCAGCTTCTCCGGCAGGGGCTTGTCCAGGTTAACGCTCACCCGCACGCCTCCCGGCTCGGCAGTCACCTCCAGGGTGTAATCCATCTGGTAGGCAGGAAAGGAGAGATCGGCCGTGAGGCGATTGTGCTCCTTGTCGGCGCTGCGGCCCTTGAGCTTGGCCACCAGATCCCATTGCTCGGGCGTGGGCACCAGGCGCACGTCGCCGTTGGTGGCGATGCGCTGGCCGTGCAGGATCATCTGTATCGCGGCGTTCTTCTCATCGACGAAGACCGGGTGATAGGTGTTCTGGAAGAGCATCACGCTGAAGCCCTGCATATCCAGATAGCCGCTATCGGTCACCTTCATCTGTGCGCCGGCAAAAGACGCGGGCAAGGCGGCAAACAAGGCGGAAAGCAAGACAGCCTGCGGCAAGGCAGCGATTGTACGAAGGTACATAGGAGTGGGTATCCGATCTTTTTTGCGTTGCGAACTTGTGGTTGGATTTGCACACGCATATCCGGGAGCGAATGCGCACGACGGCGAATGATTCTCCAGTCAGAAGACGGACGGAGAATTTTTATAGTTTCGATCGAGCGTAAACGATGCGCCGCGCCCTACTTCTGGATGCGGCTCACGTCGCGCACCGCTCCGCGCGACGCGCTGGTGGTCATCGCGGCATAGGCTTGCAACGCCTGCGAAACCTTGCGGTTGCGCGTGGCGGGCTTCCATGCGGCTGCGCCCTTGGCCTCCGCAGCCTTGCGCCGGGCGTGCAATTCCTCGTCCGAGAGAGCTACGCGCAGAATACGCTTGGGAATGTCGATCTCGATGGTGTCGCCTTCCTCCACCAGCGCCAGCGAACCGCCTTCCGCAGCTTCCGGAGAAATATGCCCGACACAAAGTCCGGAGGATCCGCCGGAGAAGCGCCCATCAGTGATCAGCGCGCAAACCTTGCCCAACCCCTTCGACTTCAGATAGCTGGTCGGATAGAGCATCTCCTGCATGCCCGGACCGCCCTTTGGCCCTTCGTAGCGGATCAGCACCACATCGCCGGGAACGACTTTGTCGCCCAGAATCGCCTCCACCGCCGAGTCCTGGCTCTCGAAGATGCGCGCCGGCCCCGTGAAGGTCAGGTGCGCCGGATCGACGCCCGCCGTCTTCACGATGCAGCCCTCCTCGGCGATGTTGCCGAAGAGAACCGCCAGCCCGCCGTCCTTGCTGAAGGCGTGCTCCAGATCGCGGATCACGCCGTTTGCCCGATCTACGTCCAGCTCATCATAACGATTACTTTGGCTGAAGGCCTCCGTCGTGCGCACGCCGCCCGGAGCGGCGCGATAGAACTCGGCAATCGCCGCTGTCGGCGCGCCTTTCACATCCAGCTTGTCGATGGCTTCGCCCATAGTCGCCGCATGAACGGTGTGCGCGGAGCGATGCAGCAGCCCGGCACGATCGAGTTCCGCTAAAATAGCGAAGATTCCGCCGGCGCGATGCACATCTTCCAGATGCACGCTGGGCGCGGAAGGGGCCACCTTGCAAAGATTGGGAACGCGGCGCGAGAGGCGGTCGATGTCGGCCATCGTGAAGGGCGTCTCGCCCTCCTGCGCCACCGCCAGCAGATGCAGAACCGTATTCGTCGAGCCGCCCATCGCGATGTCCAGCGTCATGGCATTCTCGAAGGCCTCGAAGCTCGCAATCGAGCGCGGCAGCACGCTTTCGTCGCCCTGCTCGTAGTAGCGCTTGGCCAAATCGACGATCGTCCGCCCCGCCCGCAGGAAGATTTCCTTGCGGTCGCTGTGCGTGGCCAGCACGGTTCCGTTGCCCGGCAGCCCCAGGCCCAAAGCCTCGACCAGGCAGTTCATCGAGTTGGCCGTGAACATTCCCGAGCACGACCCGCAGGTGGGGCAGGCCGAGCGCTCGTACTCCTCCACATCCGCGTCGCTCACCTTGGGATCGCCGGCCACGATCATCGCGTCGATCAGGTCCACGGCCTTGACGATATTGCCGCTCAGCTTGACCTTGCCCGCTTCCATCGGCCCGCCGGAGACAAAGACCACGGGGATGTTCAGGCGCATCGAGGCCATCAGCATTCCCGGCGTGATCTTGTCGCAGTTGGAGATGCACACCAGCGCATCGGCGCAATGGGCATTGACCATGTACTCGACCGAATCGGCGATCAGCTCGCGCGAGGGCAGGCTGTAGAGCATTCCGTCGTGGCCCATGGCGATGCCGTCATCAATCGCAATCGTATTGAACTCCTTGGCCACGCCGCCCGCGCGCTCAATCTCCCGCGCGACCAGTTGGCCCAGGTCCTTCAGATGGACGTGGCCGGGAACAAACTGGGTAAAGGAGTTGGCGACGGCGATGATGGGCTTGCCGAAGTCGCCGTCCTGCATCCCGGTGGCGCGCCAAAGGCTGCGCGCTCCGGCCATATTGCGTCCATGCGTCGAGGTTCGTGAGCGATAAACTGGCATGACCGCATTTTACCGCGTGCAGCGCCGGTCGCGCATAAAGCTCACCGGAAGGCGCGCGCGGCCCAATAAAGCTGGGTGCCCCCGGTCTCACTTTTGAGACCGGGGCTACTCAATCATCGTGGTAGATTGATATTTGGGGCACCCGCCCGAAGGAGTAATAACAATGAGATCGGGAAGAAACATGACACTGGCGTTAGCGGCGATCATGGCTATTCCTGCACATCTAGCAGCTACAGGCGATAACAATCTGCCCTTTACTATCACCATCAGTGTAACCCAGCCGGTCTTTCAGGCGGGTAAGCAGATCCGCGTACACGTGGTGCTGACTAACGTATCCGATCAAACGATAGCGGTCGCTAGATCTGCTGCCCCGGATGATGCGGAGGAGTACTACACCATCCAGGTCCATGACACGAGCGGGAACGATGCACCAAAGACAGATTTCGCACGATCCGGAAAGAAAGGCGTAACTGCTGGGAGCAACGTTATAGTTGACTTAGAACCGGGACAAAAAGTGGAAGAAGATGGCTACTTGAACGGGATATACGATCTCCCCCCTGGGGAGTATGAGGTTCAGTTTTCGCGGCCTGTCTCTTACGATCCAAATGCCGAGATTGTTATGTCCAACAAGATTACGATCACAGTGACGGAGTAGCTCTTCATTCTTCTCTGGAGGGTGGCCCAGGTCTCGATTTTGAGACCTGGGAAACCACGAAACCCAACCCGCCGCTTTTCGTTTTCTATCGATCGAATCAGAGGCTTTGGATGTAGGATAATGCCATGCCAAGAGGGTTAGTTCGTTACCAGCAATGCGGCTGCTTCCACTTCATCACCTTCGGCTGCTATCACCGCATCGAACACCTCGGCACATCGGCGGCGTGTGAACTTTTCGAGCGCTCGCTTGAAACAATGCGTCTTCGCTACGGCTTTGTCGTCTACGGCTACGTAGTCATGCCGGATCACTTTCATCTGCTCGTCAGCGAACCGAAAAAGGCGCTACTTTCCAAGGCGATTCAAGCTTTGAAGCTATCGGTTTCGGTGCAAAGCAGGCAGAAACCATTCTGGCAGCCGCGTTACTACGATTTCAACGTGCATGACGAAGAGAAGCGCATAGAGAAGCTGCGCTATATGCATCGCAATCCAGTCAAGCGCGGTTTAGTCGAGAAGCCCGAGGAGTGGAAATGGTCCAGCTTCCGGCATTACGCGACGGGGGAGATCGGGACCGTTGAAATCGAGTCTTTCTGGACCGGGGCGCGAAGAGATGGGCTACTCGATCCCAGGTCTCAAAGTCGAGACCTGGGCCACCCAATCATCGTGGTAGATTGAGATTTGGGACACCGACTCGGGAAGTGGGATCATCCTTATGAACTTCGGAAATCTAGAGCCTGGGAATCCAAGTTGCAATTGACACATACGCGATACACGTTCGGCAATTTTTCCCTCTTAACTGTAGGGGCGATTATCTGTTGCCTAAACCTCCTCTTAACCGGAATGAGTTTCGGGTTTGGCGATATGGTCGAAACCGGCCTGAGGAGGTTGTTTATCACGTTAGCATTTTATAGCGTCGTCATGACATTGCCATTTTTTATTGTTATGTTCAGATGGTGCAGCATCGGGGCTACTGCACTTTGGTGCCTGACTTTATCCTGCGCCACATTCGGGTTGTTAAGCGGACTATTGGGAAATCTACTTCACCCCCTCGTATTGTTGGTGGTTCTTTCGGCAATTTGCAGCATTATCAACAATAGAAGTATTAGAATGAATGTCTCGAATCAAAAATAGCAGTGACGAGTCGCCCAGGTCTGAATAACCAATAAATCTGGGTGGCCTAGT